>NZ_JBIVOW010000040.1:0-38982 GCF_044754325.1 Streptomyces sp. NPDC093097 | reverse complement strand
TGTCGCAATCCACACCGAACCCGGAAGGCCCTCACCCGTTCAAGATCCCACGGCCGAGACCTGGCTCACTGTCCACAACCTCCCCGGACAGAACAGCTAGGCCTCACCGGACGCCTGCCCTCAGGAGTGCTCACGCTCGAACGCCAGGCACAACGTGCCTACCAGCAGATGCAGGTTCAAGGCAGCGATCTCGCCAAGAACGTCTACCTGGAACAGCTCCATGATCGCAACGAAACCCTGTACTTCAAGGTTCTTGCCGACCACCTCGCCGAACTGCTGCCGATCGTCTACGACCCCACTGTCGGCGAGGCGATCCAGAAGTACTCACACGAGTACCGACGCCCACGAGGCATCTTCCTGTCCATCTCCCAGCCCGACGACATGGAAAAGGCCTTCGCCACACTGCAACTCGGCCCCGAAGACGTGGACTTGATCGTCTGCACCGACGCAGAGGAGATCCTGGGCATCGGAGACTGGGGCGTGGGAGGCATCCAGATCTCGGTCGGGAAGCTCGCGGTGTACACGGCCGCCGCCGGCATCGACCCACGCCGCGTCGTCGCTGTATCGCTGGACGTAGGCACCGACCGCACATCGCTACTGGAAGACCCGCTGTATCTGGGCAACCGGCACCCCCGCGTCCGCGGCCCCGACTACGACGCGTTCATCGAGAAGTACCTGGAGACAGCATCGTCCACATTTCCCGACGCCCTGCTGCACTTCGAGGACTTCGGCCCCAGCAACGCACGGCGGATCCTGGAGCAGTACGGCGACCGCTACCGGATCTTCAACGACGACATGCAGGGCACCGGAGCCATCACGCTGGCCGCCGCCCTGTCCGCCGTCAAGGTCACCGGCCTGCGGATGCGGGACCAGAAACTGGTCGTCTTCGGCGCCGGAACCGCCGGAGTGGGCATCGCCGACCAGCTACGGGACGCGATGATCCGCGACGGCGCAGATCCACACCAGGCCGCCGCCCAGGTATGGCTGATCGACAAACAGGGCCTGCTCACCCGCGACATGACCGATCTGCGCGACTTCCAGCAGCCCTACGCACGCGAACCGTCACAGGTCACGGACTGGGCCCGGAGCAACGGCGCGATCTCACTGCCGGAAACCGTCCGCAGGATCAAACCGACGATCCTGCTGGGCACTTCCACCATGCACGGCGCGTTCACCCGCGAGGTCGTCGAGGCCATGTCCCAGGGGACCGAGCGGCCGATCATCCTCCCGATCTCCAACCCCACCTCCCGAATCGAGGCCATGCCCGCCGACGTCCTCGCCTGGTCCAGAGGGAAGGCGCTCGTCGCGACCGGCATCCCCGTCCCGCCCGTGGAACACGACGGCGTGACCTACCAGATCGGGCAGGCCAACAACGCACTGCTGTACCCGGGACTGGGCCTGGGCACGATCGTCTCCGGGGCGTCCCAGGTGACCGCAGGCATGCTGCTGGCGGCCGCGCAGGCCGTCGCCAACCAGGTCGACCCATCGGCACCGGGCGCCTCCCTACTGCCCCCCGTGGACAACCTGCGCGAGTCCTCCGCAATCACCGCGACCGCCGTGGTCGAAGCGGCGCTCGACGACGGCGTGGCCACCTCCAAGCCGGCCGACACCGCAGAGGCTGTCCGGAAGGCCATGTGGCAGCCGGTCTACAGCGACGGAGCCGCAGCATGAACCCCCAACACCCCGCCGCCGACCGCCCCGCGCCATCCGGCCGCGACGAAGCCCCGAAGATCCTCGACATCCCCATCGGACTCCACACGACCGGCACCCGGCAGGAGACCGACTCCATGGGAGCCATCGACGTCCCCGCAGACCGCTACTGGGGCGCCCAGACCCAACGCTCCCTGATCCACTTCTCCATCGGCGACGACCGGATGCCCAAAGCGGTCTACCACGCCTACGGCTACGTCAAGAAAGCCGCCGCCTCCGTCAACGGCCGCGCCGGACGACTACCGGCCTGGAAGTCCAACCTGATCCAACGGGTGGCCGACGAAGTCATCGCGGGCGCACTGGACGATCACTTCCCGCTCTACGTCTGGCAGACAGGCTCCGGAACGCAGTCCAACATGAACACCAACGAAGTGATCAGCAACCGCGCCATCCAACTGGCCGGCGGAGAACTGGGCACCAAGTCCCCCATCCACCCCAACGATCACGTCAACATGGGGCAGTCCTCCAACGACACCTTCCCCACCGCCATGCACATCGCCGCCGTCAAGGAAATCCACGAACACCTGCTGCCCAGCGCGCAGGCACTCCAGCACGCCATCGAGAACAAGGCCCGGCAGTGGCACGACGTAGTGAAGATCGGCCGCACCCACCTGGAGGACGCCGTCCCCCTCACCGTGGGACAGGAATGGTCCGGCTACGCCCACCAACTGCAACAAGCCATCGACCGGGTGACCAGCACAGCCGAGGGCCTGCACGAACTCGCCATGGGCGGCACCGCAGTGGGGACAGGACTCAACGCCCCACCCGGATTCGGCGAGGAGGTCGCGGCGGAGATCACCCACGCAACCGGCTACCCCTTCACCACCGCGCGGAACAAATTCGCCGCCCAAGGCAGCCTGGACGCCATGACCAGCGCCTCCACCGGGCTCCGCGCCCTGGCCATACCCCTGATGAAGATCGCCAACGATATCCGCTGGCTGGCCTCCGGACCCCGCTGCGGCCTGGACGAACTCATCCTCCCAGCGAACGAACCCGGCTCCTCGATCATGCCCGGCAAAGTCAACCCGACCCAGTGCGAGGCAATGGTCATGGTCTGCATCCAAGTGCTGTCCGAAGACGAGGCCATCGCCTTCGCCGGCACACAGGGCAACTTCGAACTCAACGCCATGCGCCCACTCATCATCAACAACTTCCTGCACGCAGCCGGCATCCTCGCCGACGCCTGCACCAAGATGCGCGAATACTGCATCGAAGGCATCCAACTGAACCGGGACCAGATCGACACCTACGTCGACCGCTCCCTCATGCTCGTCACCGCGCTCTCACCGGTGATCGGCTACGACAAGGCCTCCGCGATCGCCCACAAGGCCGACGACGAGGACACCACACTGCGCACGGCGGCAGTGGCCTCCGGCTACATCAGCGCCAAGGACTTCGACCGCATCGTCACACCCGCCACCATGGTCGGCCGGGCATAGGACAGCCACCAGCACCCCGACGCGGAGCCCGACGACACGTACCGCCCACCCAGGCAGCCATCCGTCACAGGACGCAGTAACCGCCGTCGACCGGCAGAGCGATACCGACGACGCATCTCGACACTGCAGCCGGCCCAGCGGCCGGCGCCACAGCGGACGCCACCTCCCCCCAACCGCCATCCGCGGCCCACGACGACTGCCACGCGACGGCCCAACCGGGCACGCGTCCGCGCACGAAACGGACAAGGCCGCACATCAGCCACCACGACCGCACAGAAAAGAGTTCGGCCCCCAGGAACACGTCATCACCTCTCGGCAGGGACTCCGGCCAAAGCGCTGGCCGCAGCCTTGGCGATAGCGGTGACGGCCCGTGCCGGATCCTGCAGTACCACCACGGTGCTACCAGGCAGAGCCCGAGGGCCGGGAGCGAAGGCGAGCCAGAGGACCGCGCAACCTTCTCGGCGGAGATCGACGACGCGCCGCGCGGCACAGGCGGCTTCTTCGCCCGTGTAGCGCCCATCGGACGCGATCACCAGCAGCCGGCCCGCCCCGGGGCGGTCGAGACGGAGGCCCGCGGACAGGGCATCGACGGCCTCGGCCAGACAGTGCCCACCACCTTGCGTGCCGAACTGAGTGACCTGCCTGGGGACCCGCCCCGGGGCAGTGATGGCCGTGACGGACCGGTGGTAGGCGACGGTGGCGGTACGGGAGTCAGGGCCGGTCAGCGCGGCGGCCCTGGCCAGGATCCAGGCAGCCGAGGCAAGGGGAGCGGCCGCGGCGCGCATCGACCCGGAGACATCCACGGCGACCCCGATCCGGAGCGGCGGCGTGGGAACGGGACGGTGGACCGTGCGACTCCACGGGGTTGCGGTGGGAGTGGCACCTGCGGCGCGTTGCGCATCCCGAGCCAGCGCCTGGCGCATGTCCAGGCGTCCGGGAGGGATGGCCGAAGAGACATGAGTGGTGACGCGTTCCCGGTAGGCGGCAGCACGCAGAGCCCGGGCCAACCGCCCGGCCGCCGCTCGCTCCCCGGCCTCCGGCGGCCGGGTACCGGTCACCGGCGAACGACCGCGCCCCGTGCCGGCGCCACCAGGGGTGAAGGGGCGCCCGTCGGAACTGAAGACCTTCTCGGCGGTCTTCGCCGCCCGATGCGCCTGGGCGGCCCGGTCGGCCTTGCCCTGCGCGCGGGCCGCACGGGCGACCGTGATACGGGCCTCCGCGGCGCGCTGGACGGCCTCGTTCACCTGCACCTGGGCGACCACCTTGCCCACGGCCTCGGCCAGTTCACCGCTGCCGCCACCTGCCGGCTCCGGGCGCGGCGGAGTCCCGGTGGAGTCCGCACCCAGGGCCTGGCACCAGGCGCGGGCATGCCCCATCATCGCCCGCCCGTCCTCGTCGCCGGTGGCGTGAGCCGCCGTCCAGACGCCGGCGAGGGTGTGCAGGAGGTCGGCGCCGAGGACGCCGGTGAGGGTGCTCTCCAGGAGTCGGGTCTCGTCGGGGTCGAGGATTCCTGCGTCCCGTCGGGCGAGGACCAGCCCGGCTGCGAGGGCGGCCCGCCAGCGGTCGGTGGGGGCGGCGCCGGCGAAGTCGGTGAGGATCAGGGCGCGGGTGGCCGCGCGCAGATAACGACGGTCCTCGGGGCGGCGGCACAGGTGCGCACGTTCGGCACGCGACTCCTCCAGGATCTGCCCGGCCTCATCGAGGGCGGTGCCGCGCAGCGGGGGCGGGGTGCGCCAGCGGCTGTGGGTGGCGTGGGCGGCTTCATGGACGAAGGCGCCCCAGGCGGCGGGATAGCGGTCTTCGTCGCCGGGGCGGGCCGGGCGGATGGTGGCGGGGTGCAACGGGGCGAAGAGGGCGGTATCGATCTCCAGTTGGGCGAGCGCGGGGTAGAAGGCGGCAGGGGCGCCGGATCGGGTTCCGTCCTCGCAGATGACGAGGATGTCCTCACGGCCGGTCAGGTCCGGCAGCCGGGCGCTGAGGGCGGCGGCGATGCGCAGCCAATGGGAACGGTGCGCATGGGGACGTACGTCGGCGAGGTTGCCACCGTCGTCCTCCCAACGGGCGGTGGCCCACTCGACCTCCGACAGTGCAGGCGGGGCGGGCGGGACGTGTTGGTGCAACTGCGTAGCCATGACGGGAGACTCCCTTCAAGGTGGGGCGGGGCGGCCCCGGGACAGGGCGGCGGGGCCCGGCCGGGGCCGGGCCCGGACCGGTCTAGAGCTGGCGCCCCAGGGCGAGGGCGGACACCTCGTGGCCAACAGCCCTGGTGACGATGTCGGAGACCACATCGCGGTCTTCCACGGGAGCGATGCCGACCAGGTTGGCGAACGCGGCCTCGGTGCCCAGGACATCGGCGACCTTCTGAAACGCGATCAACTCACGCAACTGAGGAGCCCAGCCGATCTCGCCCGCCCGCTGACCGAGCGCGAGGTGCCGTGCGATGCGGACCGCCGTGCGATCGATCTTCAGCGAGGCGGCCAGGTCGTAGTCCGAACCGACCTGGATCTGCACGCTGAACCGAGAGGCAAGGGCCTCGGTCAGCACCGCCCCATGCACACCCGGGTTATGACCGGCGATCACATAGAACCCGTCCGCGGGCGTGATCGTCTCGCCCTTGTGCGCCTTGACCTGGATCTGACGGCGCCCGTCCATCGCCGGATACAAGGCCGCCAGCACCTTCGGAGAGATCAGCGTCGCGTCGTCCAGCAGGAGGACCCGACCCTCCTGCATCGCGGTGACCAGAGGCCCGTAGACGAACTCGTAGCCCCCGCCGGCATCCTGGGTGTACTCGCCGATCAGATCGCCGACCGTGGTGTCCCCATCCCCGGCAACCGTGATCAGGCCCGGGAAGGCCGCCTCGATCAACGACGTCTTCCCCGTCCCCGGCGGCCCGTACAGCAACACCGCAACACCCGCCTCACGCAACCTGCGCAACGCCTCGACGTCCGGGAGCTGCGCCAGCGCCCTGGGGTGATACCGCTGCCCGTTCGGGCGGATGATCGGCAGCGGCCTGCCGGCCCGGGAGGACGGGGCCGACGCGGCCTGCGGCGGCGGAGCGGTGGGCCGAGGGCGGGGCGTTGGCGGTCCAGGGTCAGGCGGGCCGGTCGGGGCACCCTGTGCGGCGTCAGCGGTCCTGGAGGTGGCCCGGAACCTACGGGGGCGGCAACCCAGCAGCTCCGCCTCGCCCCGAGACGCCAGGGTGGCACAGGCGTTGCTGACGGCTCCTCCCGAATGCCCCAGCGCCTTCGCCAGCTCCATGACGCTGAAGTCCGAACCGGGGTGTTCGGCCAGGATCTTCGCGACCGCGGCCCGCAACGCGCCCGGGCGGGCCTTCGACGGGACGGGTGGGGGAGTGGGGACGGAAGGCGTGGTGGGTGGCTGAGTGGGGTGAGGGGACTGCGTTGTCACAGACGGCTCCGTTTCGTGATCGTGGGGAGGAGGGACAGGCGGCTACGTGTCCGTGGGCGGCGTCTGCCGCGGCACAGCGGGGCGCCGAGACGGCCGCGGCGGGCGGGGCATGGGCTCCACCGGGCATCTGGGACGGGGGATGCGGGGAATCACGGGTGCGTCGTCGTCACCGGCATGGCACATCGGCTTGCTCCGTCGTTTCAGGCGTTGGCGGGGGCGGTGCGCGGCGGCCCTTCAGGGCAGCGAGTGTCGGACTTGTTTTTGGCCGCACTCCACCCGTGTGCGGATATCCTCCGCGAGAGAATTAGCGGGATTCCCGGTTCCTGCTCCTCGGGAACAATTCAAATATAGCTCGACCTGAATTCCGGTTGAAGCTGGATCTGGCTTGATAATGCTGGACTTTCCGTGAATTCGCGACGGGAATTCAGGAGAATTTCCGCATGCGCGACGCAAGATGTCGTGGCTCGCGGAATCGACGACCGTTTCCCAGGCGCCCGAGCGGCGCGGCTTCCGGCGCGGCGACACCTCGAGTCATGCCTGCGCGCCGCAGCGCCTCACGAACAAGGTCCTGGCCGGGCCAGGAAGGAGAGAGATAAAGAGCCGGGGGCAGCGCCGGAGACCGAGACGTGCAGGGGGAGATGCAGGCAGGGCCCTTCGGGCCCGCGCCGGCCACATGTAGATTGGGATGCTTTTACTGCACAGATATCAGTCGGCCTCGCCGACCGGTGGCTCGTAGCGCCCCTGACCTGCGGTGATGCGCGCGAAGGGGGCGTCGCGTCCAAGCACGTACACAGAAGCGACGGGGGAAACGACCCCCGAAACGACAGGGGAAACGACAACGAGCCACTCGGGCCCTGACCGAGTGGCTCGCAGCCGCGCTGAGCTGTGCTTTTACCCCATACGGCGCCCGGAGGCCGGCGATGTCACAAGAGCCCGGGTGGCCGGGTCCGGTTCGAGGCCGAGCTCGGCGAGGCGGCGTTCGAGACGGGCGTAGGCGTGCCGTGCGGCGTCATGACGGCCCGCCCCCTGGTACAGACGGATGGCGTGCTGAGCCAGGCGTTCGTGGTCGGGGTGGAGAGTGCCGAGATGTTCCAGGAGCGTCAGGACGGCGTCGCGGTGCTGCGGGTCGGCGGAGGTGTGCTCCGCCTGGTGAGCGAGGCGGAGGGCGGCATCGGTGGCCTGGGTGATGAGGTGTTCACGGATCGAACCCGCCCACAGATGATCTGCACCCTGCGCGAAGGGGCCACGATAGTGGCTCATTGCCTCTCGCACGATGGCGAGAGTATCGTCCGCCGACTTCTCCGTTTCCGAGAATGCTTTCTTGAGGAGACGCGTGAAGTCCGCGAGGTCGGTTTCGATGAGTTCCGGGTGGAGTTTATGAAGCTCTCCCTGACGGAGAATGAATTCCTGCGCCGTGTTTCCCGTGGCGAAGCGCAGAGCACGACGTACGGCACGGCGGAGGTTCTTCAGGGCGTTCTGCTCGGTGCCGGGTTCCAGGTGGAGCCTGTCGGCGATGTCGGAGGACAAGAGTCCGGTGGGATGGGCGGCGAGCAGCGCGAGGAATTCGTGGACCTCGGGCCGCAGGTTGGTGCCGACAGGTTCGTCCTGACCACGGACGTAGAGCGTCACAGGTCCCAGAACGCGAAGGCGGACGGGCCTGGGCTGCTCGGCCCGGGACGCGGAGGCGGGGGGCGGGCCCGCGGCGATGCCCGGTGCGGGATCCGACTCCTCGGCGGAGGCGGGCGGCGACTGGACCTCCCGCGACGGTGCTTGTTGAGGGGGCACGACACGGGGGAGCGGCCGCCGGCCGTGGGCACCGAGGAGAACGTCGACCATGTCCCGGCCGGCGTCGGGAGTGAGGCGGAACAGCTCCAGCCGCTCCGGATGTCGGGCACGCGCGCTGGATCTGGCGGCGGTGCCGTCGGCGGCGATGTGCCAGTGCTCCGCGCCGGGCAACGAGGCGTCGAGGGAGAGGACCGCCAGGAGGCCGGGCCGACAACGGGCCGCCACGGCTTGGACCTGCCCGACGTGCGCGGCATCCGGCGCCACGGCGAGGATCAGGAACCCAGGGCCGCTCTCGTCGACACCGCCGGAGGCCTCCGGCGTTGGTGGCCGCGCATCACGGTCGTGTTGTGCGCGGGCGTGGGCGACCAGGTGCTGCTCGACGACGCGGACCGCCGCACCGGTGTCGGGAGTCTGGGCCAGGGCGGTGAAGTGCGGTGGCAGTCCGGGCAGCAGACGCTCGGCGAGGTCTGCGGTGACGACGGCCTGGATGTGCGCAGGGGCGGGGCGTTGGCGTTCGGCGGCGGTGAGGATTCCGGTCAGGAGAGCGCGGGCGGCATCGTCGGCACCGGGCCCTGCCCAGGTGCAGCCGCCGGCGGTGGCCAGGATGTCGACGGACACCTCGACGTCGTCGCTCACACCGATGGTCACCTCGTCCGCGGCACGTGGCTGCTGTGGGGGAGTGCGACGGGTGATCAGGGCATCGGCGTCCCCGGGGGAGTGGGGCCGGGTGGCTGCCTGAGCTGCTTGGGCGGCCTTGTCGACCAGTGGGCTCAAGGCGGGCGCCGCGCTCTGCGGATCGCGCTGACGGCGCTGGTGCACGTACCAGTATCGGCGTGCGGCCAGCAGTCCGGCCGCCACGGTGATGCCGATGAGGCTCGCTTCGCCGATCCCGATGGCGGCCGGGCCCGAACTCCCCTTCGCGGTCCGGCCGACCCTCTCCTCGGCCTCTCGCGCAGCAGGTCCAGGGTGCCGTCCGCCCACCTGGCGCGCGGCCGCGGGAGGCCGGTGGGGTGTCGGCTGCGCGGGAGCTGCGACGGCTGGTGGTGCTGTCGGTGCGGCCTTCGGCTTCGACTTCGGCTTCGGCTTCGGCTTCGACTTCGGTGTCGGCGTCGGATATGCGGACGGGTGGGCCGCCGTCGCAGTGGGGTGACGGCCGCTGAGGGGGATCGCCAACCGCCAGCCGGGCCTGAGCAGATCAGGGTCGTGGAGTCGGGCACCGTCGTGCTGCACGCGATCCTTGTTGAGGGCGTAGATCCGTGGCCACTTCAACGCATCGCCCAGGTGCGCGTCGGCGATGTCCCACAGCGTGTCCCCTTCCACCACCGTGTACTCAAGGTGCTCAGCCCCCTCGGCCCGCAGCCGGGGGCCGTGGGCGTTCATCCGGGCCGTCGCCACGGGATCTGCCGGGCGGGTGCCGGCCCGCTGCACCGCCGACGGCGTGAGCGGAGCCGTCGCCGCGACGCGGTGGCCGAACTCGTAGGTATGGAAGGCTTGTTGCGCGCCGGCAGCGGACGGGCGCCAGAGGGTGAGCAGGGCGATGACGAGAGTGCCGATGCACAGCGCGGCGACCGAGCGCTTGGCGGACAGCGCGGCCAGGTGGTCGTAGTGGGCGCGGCGGTCGCCTCGCAGTTGCGGAAGGTGCGCTGCGTACCAGGAGATCTCGCGAATCACCGTGGAGGTGAACGCCGCCCAGCACACCCAACCCGCCATGGCCAACAGGTCGATGACCAAAGTGTCGCTGACCGGCTGGGAGAGCCGTTCGCCCAGTTCGCGCCAGGAGTGGACGCTGTCGGGCCACGGGATTCCGACCGCCTGCCACAGCACGTAGGGCATGCCGACCAGCACGGCCAGGGTGACGGTGAGGACGCCCAGGGCCGTGGAGGCCGCGGACAGGCGTTCGCGTAGTGCGCTGGGGTGGGTCATGGCCGGCATAGCTCTCCGGGACGGACGAGGCGAACGGGCATTACGGGGTGCTGCGTCGGGCGTGCGAGGTGGCGGCCGCATGCACGGTGAGCGTGCGCAGGCCCACCAGTTGCAGAATCTGCGTGCGGTAGTGGTGGGTTACCTGGACGGTGACAGCGCTGCCCTTCACTGCCGCAGCGCCGTGCTTACCTGCGACGGCGAGGTAAGCGCGGGCGGCTCGGGCGGCCTCGGCGCGCACCAGGCGCACCTCGTGGTGGTCGCGCAGCCGCCCGACATCGAGCTGCTGGGCACCGCTGCGGGCGGCCTCCTGAGCCACATCGAGCGCGCGGCTCTTGCCCGCCAGGGCCAGGCCCCCGTCGACGACGACCCCGGCGAACAGCCACAGCGCAGCGAGGATGCAGACGACGAACCCCGTGGCCTGACCGCGGTCGTCTCCCTGAACGAGCCTGTCGCGAACGCCCGTCAGATGGGCGCGGAGTCGTGGTGTCACGAGGTTCCTCGGAAGGAGTCGACGGCGGAGGAGACGGTGCCGTCCAGACGCACGTGGCCGGGCATACCCGTCCGCGTGAGGTCCCCGAGGGCGGCGGTGCAGGAGACCTTCGCCGAGACATGGGCGCCTGGGGCGAGGCCGTTGGTGGCAAGGCGCACGGACGGAGCCGTGCAGCTGGTACCGGCTTCCCGCAGTGCCGTCGTCGCGGCCCGAAGGGCCTGGGCGTGGGCGCCGTGCTCGCTGCGGGCCAAAGTGGCGGCACGGGCGGCCTGATGAGCGGCATCCGCCACGATCAGGCGCG
This sequence comes from Streptomyces sp. NPDC093097, assembly GCF_044754325.1. Classification (NCBI taxonomy): domain Bacteria; kingdom Bacillati; phylum Actinomycetota; class Actinomycetes; order Kitasatosporales; family Streptomycetaceae; genus Streptomyces; species Streptomyces sp. NPDC093097. The sequence goes on along the minus strand of NZ_JBIVOW010000040.1, from coordinate 27,926 downwards.
TGTCGGCCAGTCGCCCCAGAGCCACCACCACCAGCAGTACGAGCACCAGCAACGGGGTCAGGAGGAGCAGCTCGATCGACGCCGAACCCCGATCAGGCTCCGTGCTGCGAACGCCTTGCCTCAGCAGCCTCACAGGTGCCCTCCGCCCGGGGTGGTGAGACGTTCGGTGGGGCCGGCAGCGGTGCCGGAGGCGTACAGGTGGAGGCCGGGCACGACGGCCATCACCCTTCCGCGGACCCGCACGGCGGTGAGAGTCGCGGTGCGGTCGACGGTGACGGAAGGCCGGGTCAGGATCCGACTGCCCAGCGCGGCGAGGCTGCGCTCACCCTGCGCCCGGCCCCCGGCAGCCGTTCCCGCATACGTGCGGGCAGTGGCCAAGGCCCGCTGGGCGGCGTACTGGGCGAGGTGCCGGGCGTGCCAGACCAGCGCGAACTGCACCACCAGCAGGGCCACAAGCAGCAGCACCGGGACGACGAGCACCATCTGCGTGGTCGCCGACCCACGGTCCGCACGCCACCGGCGAACAAAAACGGCCACCACTACCCCAGATCAATGCCCTTGGCCTTGTTGGTGACCTTGCCGACGATGATGCCCACCACGGCCAGGGCCAGGAGGACAAGCGCGGCTGTGATCACCACGGTCTCGGTCGTATACCCGCCGTCCTTGGGGGCGCTCCGGATCTTGGCGATATGCGCCTCCAGGAGGCGGGACAGCGTTTTCGCGTCGAACATGACGGACTTCTCCTCGATCTCGTAGCAGTTCGGTGCGGCGGGTCAGGTCGCGGACAACACGTGGGCGAGCGCCGGGTATCCGATCAACAGCAGGAAAGCGGAGAACAGCCCGACCACAGGCAGCGACATCCGCTCCGTGGCCGCCTGCGCCGCTCCGTCGGCCTCGGAGACCCGGCGCCGCCGCATCGCGCGGGCCTTCGCTCCGAGCGAGCCGCGGATCTTGGCGCCCTCGGTACCCGCGAGGCTCAGCGTCGAAGCGAGCTCCATCAGGTCGGAAACGCCCAGCTGCCGACCGAGGTCTCCCAGGTGGGTCCAAGGGCTGGTACGGGTGAGCTGCGCGACATGCAGGGCGTGCCGCAAGGCACCCGCGGCCCAGCCCTGCGGCGCGGCAATGGCCTGGGCCAGGGCCTGCTGGACGCCCGCACCGCCGGCAAGCGCGATCACCGCCAGGTCGAGGACGAGGCTGAGCGTGTGCCGCATCTCGCGGCGCCGCTGCTCCGCCTGCCTGCGCAGACCAAGGTCGGGGACGAAGAACAGCACGGCCCCCAGGGCGAGGGAGCCGGACAGCGGCACCCACCACCCCGCCGCGACATCGGCCCCCATACGCAGCAGCAGGACGGTGGCCCACGGCGCGACGAGCCCGGTCATCGCGCACGCCGCCTTGCCCGCCAGGTGCTGTTCCTCATCCGCACCACACACCGCCAGATCCGCTCGCAGCGAGGCGGTGGGGAAGCCCAGCGCACGCACCAGCGGCACGGCCCGCCGCCCCAACCGCGTCGCCCATTCCCTCCCCTCCGCGTCCCCTCCCGATGAAGGGACGGACCGGGCAGGCACATTGAGCGTGGTCAGCACGTCGGCGAGCGCGGTCCTGGGCGGCCGCAGGCCATAGACCAGGGCGGTCACCCCGATGCCGAACAACGCACCCAACACGATCACGATCACGGCATTCCTCCCGGCACGGAGTCCGATCCCGCGACAGCGGGGTCGAACAGGCGGATGGGTTCCTCGATCCGGCCGATCACGGAGAGGTAGGTGAAACTGGCGGCGAACAACCCGCCCACCACAGCCAGGACCGCCTGCCCCACCGTCGTGTTGAAGGGATCCAGGAACGGGCGGTTGAAGACCACCATGCCCACCGCCATCCCCAACGTGACGACGACGGTGACGCGCACCCCGGTCCGCACACTCGCCCGACCGGCATCAATGCGCTGCCGCATGGCCACCTGCTCCCGCACCGACTCGGCCAGCTCGCCCAACAACGGCGCCAACTGGCCCCCCTGCTGTTCGGCCGCCATCACCAGCGCGGCCACCACCACATCCGCCAACGGATCGTCCACCTCCGCAGCGAACCCCCTGAGCGCCGAGGGAAGGGAGCGGCCGGACCGGACGGCGCCGGCGAGCTCCCGCAACTCGCTCTCCAGAGCGGCCGGCGCGATGTCGGCGGTCGCCAGAACCGCCTGCTCCAGCCCGGCCGCGGCGGAGAGAGTGTCGCGCAGCATCTCCGTCCACGCCGCCAACGCCTCCATCCGCTCCGTACGCCCGGCCGCCGCACGATCCGGACCGAGCAGCCCAGGCAAGGTCAGCACGCCGACCACGGCCAACACCGCCGCCACCGGCCAGCCCGTCAGCGCAGCCACCGACACCCCGACGATCACCGCGCCCACGCACCGCCGCGCGGTCCAGTCCGCCGGCACCCGTGCAGCCAGCCGGCCCGCCACCCCCGACTGCTCCTCCCGCACCGCCCGTCGAACGGCGCCGTAGCCGATCGCCACCACCCCGAACCCACACAGCGCACCGCAGACAACCGATACCGCCGTGACAGTCCCCGGGCCCCAGTCGAACGTACTCATCCCGCCGCTCCCCACCACGGGGCTTCAGGAGCCTGGGGCTCCAACCCCGCCGCCATCAGGTCGTTGACGGTTTCGGCCCGCAGCGGGGCCGCCGGAACAGCGCGACCGTCCCGTCCAGGCCGATAGACCTCGTTGGAGACGATCTGGGCCCCGTCGGCGTCGACGACCTCACGCACCGAATCGATCACCCGCCGACCGGACGCGTCCCAGCCCAGGTGGACGACGAAGTGAACCGCGGAAGCCACCATCAGGTTCGTCGCCTCCAACGACAGCCGCTCGGGGGCCTGGGCGGCATACGAGGCGAGCTTGGTGAACACCCCACGCGAGGTGGAGGCATGGATCGTGGACAGCGAGCCGTCATTGCCCTGCGACATGGCATTGCACATCGGGATGACCTCCGCACCCCGGATCTCCCCGACGATGACCCGGTCCGGCGACATCCGCAGCCCCCACCGCACCAACTCCGCCTGGTCGATGCCACCGTGCCCCTCGATGTTCGGTTCCCGGGCCTGCATCGCCACCACATTCGGATGCGCCACCAGATCAGCATCAAGACCCAGCTCGAAGGTGTCCTCGATCGTCACCAACCGCTCCTCGGACGGAATCTCATGCGCGAACGCCCGCAGCACGGTCGTCTTGCCGACGTTGGTCCCACCGCCGATCACGATGTTCTTCCGTGCCCGTACCAACGCCGTCAGGAACGCCGCCAGCTCCTCATCGCACACCCCGAGCCGCACCAACTCGGACATCGAGGCCACCGGGAAGCGGTGACGGCGGATCGTCAGCGACACCCGCCCGGTGACCGCCATCACGGCAAACAAACGTGAGCCATCGGGCAGTTGCAGATTCAGCCGCGGCATACCCCGGTCGAAGCGCCGCTCCTCATCACCCGCACCGGTCGCCAGCCTGCGCACGAGCTCCACCAGCTCCGCATCCGACCCGGCCACCGCACCTTCCCGGCGCCAGGCACCGGAGGCATCCTTGACCCACACCACATCGCAGCCGTTGACGCAGATGTTCTCCAACGACACATCCGACAAAAGCCGTTCCAACCGGCCCGTCCCGAACAACGCATCCGTGACCGCCTGCGCAACCCTCCCCTCGACCGCCGCATCGACAACCTGCTCGCCGTAGGAGAGGGACAGCCGGCGCTGCGCCCCCAGCTCCTCGGCCAGCAGACGCTCCACGGTGGTCCGACGAGCCGCCTCGTCCTCCGCCGGCAGCCCCGCTGCCCGACGCTCACCGGCATACTCCGCCAGCCGGGCCGCCACCCGCTGCCGCACCAGCAGCGTCAACTCCCGCTCTCCCTCGGCCTGAACCACCATCGGCGGCGGCATCAGCGTCTCGCCCACGTAGGCACTCCCTTCATCCCCGCAGCCGGCACCGCATCCCGGCCGCACTGCCCACCGTCGACCACGACCTCGGCCTGCCGCGGGACAGCCAACTGCTCAGCCAGTTCCCGAACCGCGCGCAGCAGCGGCCGCGCCCGAAAGCCCGACGCACGCACCGACCCACGAACCGACCGGTTCATCGACGCCACAGCCTTGGCATCCCACGGCAGGAAAACCACCCTCTCGATACCGAGCGCGGAAGCGATCTCACCGGCCGGATACGGGCACGGCCCGACAACCCCCAACGTCAACCGCCCCACAAACGCCTCGGCCTCCAGCCCGTAGGACGACACATGCGTCAACGGCTCGGCCCCACCGCGCACCACCAACACCACCTGATCCGCGACCTGCACCAACGGCGCGGTGTCCTCCCCAATCCGTCCGACGTCCAGCACCACCGTCCCCCGGTCGCCGCCACCACCCAGCAGCACACCCCGACCGGCCTCGCCCGCCAGCAGCCGCACCGCCTCCGTACACGGACGACGCCCCGGCACCGCGGCCACCACCCGCAACCCCCAAGGCAGTTCACTCACCGCCCCGAGCAGAGAGCCCGGCTGCGGCTGCCCGATCGCGGCCGCCACATCCAACAACGAAGGCGCCGCCGGCAACCCGAAACGCATCATCAGATCCCCACCTGACCCATCCGCCTCCACCAACACCGGCCGAACGCCGCCATCAGCCTCCTGCGGCCACACCGCACCCAACGCCAGTGCCGTCGCCGTCACCCCCGGGGCACCGGAGACCGACCCGATCACCACCAGCCGCCTCACGGAGCCTCACGCCCCGCCACCGGCAGTACCACCAGGCGCGGACGATCCAACTGCGCCGCCCGGCGCGCAGCCGCGGTCTCCACCAGCACCGTGACCACCCGTGGCCCACCCGCCGACTCCGGAGCCCGCACCCCGGTCACCGTCCCTGCCACCACCGAAGCCGCCGGCGCGCTCTCTTCACTCTGCCTCGCACCGCCTTCGGCCGGCCCAGGCCCCGGTAGCACGGCTACCCGCTCCCCGCGGGAGAGGTCGGGCGGCGCACCACCCGGCTCCACCGCGAACGACACCTGCGACGACCCCGCCGGCGGAAAATCAGCACGCGTCCCCACCTGCCCCGACGCCAACAACGTCCCCGCCACCAGCGGCACCCTCGCCCGATGACCCAACACCGTGTCCCGGTCCGCCAGCGTCACGACACCCGTCTCTGCGGCCACCTCCGCCCCCCGAAGGTCCGAAGGCTTCAACACCTGCCCGGCAGACACGTCATGCGACAGCACCAAGACCCGGTCCCGGTGCCCCACCACCTTGGCGACCGTCGTGAACCCGACAGCCGAAACCACGACCGCCCCCAACCCGGCCCACACCCACCCCAACCGACGCCGCCGGCCACCCAACACCGCAGGCTTCCGCTCCGGGCCGGACCGCCGCGCCCCCGGCACACCGGTGGCCTTCGAGGCCGAAGAAGACAAGGAGGTACCCACAATTCACCCCGCTATGAAGAACGACCGACATCTGTCGAGCGGTGGGACCGACCCCAGTCGCCCGATCACTGCACCCGTCAGCGCGTCACGATGGCCTGTACTTCATCCACCACCACCTGCCGCTGGGCTGACATCTCCAGCCCGGGCACCAACCCAGACCGCCCTGCTCCCTTCCACTCCACGTCCCAGACCACCTGCACCGACACCCGAAATGCCTTGCCCGGTGCAGAGACCGACGCCCGTTGGTAGGTGTAACCACAGTCCGGAGACGACGCTTTGGGATCAAACCGGACTGAGTAGGGTGTTCCCGGCCCGTGGCACACCACCGAGCCGCCATCCCCCATCGACCACACCGCCTTCCGTGGCCGAGCCGTTGCCGTCACCTCCATCCCGTCCACGGCCACTGACGACGTCACCGCGTCCCACGTCTTGCGCTCCACCCACATCCATGTCGGCACACGAACCACCTGCGCCAAATCCTCACGTGGGCTCATCCGGATCACGGGCCTCGGCAGTCTCAGCTGCGACACAACCCGATGCACCACGACTTCGACGGGCAGGTGCTGCTTGGCCTTCGCCTTGGCCCTACGCGGCTCCCCGCCGTAAGCAAGCGGAAGGATCCCCTTCCCCGCGTTGACGAGGCCCATCGTGACCAGGGCTGCGTTCCAACCATCCGACGCGATATCGGACGTTGCCTTGGTGCTCTTACGTCCACGGCCGGCGTGTTTTGCCTGCCTTTTCGGACCTTTCTGGCCTGAGCTACTTGGCCGTTGCGACACGCTGCCAGCGGCCACCTGGCACTGACCTGGGGCGCAAGTAACGTAGGAGAATAGTAAATGAGAGTCATCCGCCTGGGCCGGCACGCAGCTTATGACGATGAATATCGCCAGAGCGCTGGTTGTCGCACTCCCTGCCGCGAACCCAGAAGTCAACATGACCCGGAACCATGCATATAGAGGTAGGAGACCTTCCAGATTCCTCGTTGGTGCCGAACAGTCGCATCAGCCCGAAAATGACTACCCGGTACACTGTTCTTCAACTCGCCGTTCAGCTTGTACTCCAGCCAATTGCGGCCGTCTACGCAGTCACGCAGTTCGACTTCCTGGTCTGTCGCCCTGATGACCTTCGGGCTCGGCAATGGCTCTCCTTTGCTGACGATTTTGCCTCGCCTGGCCTTTCGTAAGCCGTACTTCATCAACTCCAATGCGCCTCCGGTTGCGTGGTCGCCCAACTCAGACGACTCCGGATTCGAAGTGTGCGAGGCCATGGTCAGGTCGTGCCACATGGCGCGGTAGGTCGTCAGCGCTTCCGCGCTCTCCGCCTCCGAGGGGGCGGGCGTCGTTACCTTGCCCTTCGCCTTAGGCGTGGGCTTGGCGTCCGGCGAGGCGCCCGTACAGCCACCCAGCAACACCAGAGCGGTTGTAGTTGCGCAACACCAGCGGAGCTGTCGCCGCACCTGTTCAGCAAGCTTCATGTTCCCCCACCTCCACCGATCGACGCGGACAAATAATCACTGGCCCGCCACTGATTGCAAGGCAGGGAATGCTTGCGTCGAGCTTTCCACTCGAACCGGGAAGGCGCCGTTTCTGCCTTGACACCTTATGGCATTCGCGCGGTGTCCTCCGAAGCATCCCCAAGAGGGTGCGCAGGCCGCCGTGCCAAGAGTGACGGCCTGCGTACCCCTCCCCAGGTATCAGATTCCCGGAATCGCCATCCAGGCCACCTTCGATCGCCCACCGGATTCCGAGGCGAACCCCCAGGCCCCACGGGTGAGATGGTGCACGATGCGGAGACCCCTACCTCGCTCCGACAGGAGTTCGAGCAGGGCGTCCACTCCGCCTCCGCGCCTCCCTGGAGCGACCGTGAATAGTTCCATCTTCGGAACTGCCGGGATCGTCGGAATGCAAGGGTCCGTGTCGGCCACCTCGCAGATCAGCTGATGCCGCCTCATGAAGCGCAGCCGCATCTCATAAGGACCCGCTGCGTGTTCGAGAGCGTTGGCCACCAACTCGGAGACGGCCAATACGGCGTCATCCAGCACCTCGCCGGCATAACCGAGTTGATCCAAGGCGCACTGAAGGGCGGTACGGGCCCGCGACGCGGCGTTCGGTGTCTCATCCGTCCACCGCCACAAGACGCGGACGGTGTCGGCCTCGAGATGGCGCGACGGGCTCATCGTCGTCCCCCTCGCACGGCATGCCGCCCTCGGGTGATCTGGCGGTGTCGTCCGCGTCCCGGGCGTACGTACACGCCTACTTCGGCGAGTGCGACGGGGCCTGTGTGAATGAACAGCAGCGTCAGAGACGCGGCGGTGAAGAGAACAGGGGCCATGCGGAAGACCTCCACGTGATCGCGGCTACAACGCGACCACCGAACCTCGACGCTCATGAAGAGCGGAAGTCACTGGTCAAGAGGTCTTTTGGCGTGTTCTGGAGAACGCTCACGGCGAAGAAAGCCGCCGAAGACGAGATGCGGAGCTGATGACTCAAGAACATCCTGATGAGCGTGATCTCGCTCCCACGGTGCAGCTCTCCGCGCTTCACTACGGGGGAGTGATCGCTGGCGTTAGAGAGGCCAAAGGCGAGCCACGGGATGCGCCCTTCCTAGGACCACCCGTGTTCGGTGAGGTGCGATGTGCTGTCAAGGTAGCCGAGTAGGCCGGCCAGTGGATACTCGATGATGTCGGTCGGCAGATCGTAGATGGCGAACCAGTCGAGGTGCAGGCAATTGGTCGGCTCCCTGTTGGCTGGTGTGCCTTCCCACGTGGTGGCTTCGAAGAAGAACCCGATTCGCTCGACTGTCGTGCTCTGCTTGTGGTGCACCGTCTGCACCAGTCGCAGGTGCTCGGGGTCAACGACGACGCCGGTCTCTTCGTGCAACTCCCGGGCGGCGCCCTCACGTAGAGGCTCGCCTTGATCCAGCTTGCCGGAGGGCATGTGCCATCGGCCGTGCCCGTAGGGGCCGCCGCGCTGCGAGAGCAGGATCTTGTCGCCGTCCCGGAGGACGACGTGGGTGTCGATGACGGGCGCAGCGATGCTGGTGCTGCTGCTCATGGTTCCTCGGGGGGTGCTGGGGTGGAGGTGGCGCTCGACGCTACCGGCCGGCCGGGCCCATCGGAGGCGATTCGGGCTACGACCTCCTCAGGTGTGGCGCCGCTGCTGTCGATGACGCGTACGTTTACGTCCTTGTCTGTTGGTCCCGTTTTAGGTAGGGCAAAAGGGATAAAGTGCCGCGTGACTACGGCGACATAAGGAGAAGGACGACGTGAACCTGGCTTTGGCGCCGGAGACTTTGGCGCGCTGGCAGTTCGGCATCACCATCGTCTACCACTTTCTGTTCGTGCCGCTGACGATCTCGCTCGCGGCCCTGACGGCCGGTCTGCAGACCGCCTGGGTGCGGACGGAGAAGGAGAAGTACCTCCGGGCGACGAAGTTCTGGGGCAAGCTCTTCCTGATCAACATTGCGATGGGCGTCGTCACCGGCATCGTCCAGGAGTTCCAGTTCGGGATGAACTGGTCCGACTACTCGCGCTTCGTGGGTGACATCTTCGGTGCCCCGCTCGCGTTCGAGGCCCTCCTCGCCTTCTTCTTCGAGTCCACCTTCATCGGACTGTGGATCTTCGGATGGGACAAGCTGCCCAAGAAGATTCACCTTGCCTGTATCTGGATGGTGTCCATCGGCTCGATCCTGTCGGCGTACTTCATCCTCGCGGCCAACTCGTGGATGCAGCACCCCGTCGGCTACCGGCTGAACAAGACGAGGGGACGCGCCGAACTCACGGACTTCTGGCGGGTTCTGAGCCAGAACACGGTGATCGTCCAGGTCTTCCACACCCTGGCAGCGGCTCTCCTGACCGGTGGTGCCTTCATGGTCGGCATCGCCGCCTTCCACCTGCTCCGCAAGAAGCACATCGCGGTGATGAAGACCTCGCTGCGGCTCGGTCTGGTGTCGGTCGTCATCGGCGGCCTGCTCACCGCGATCAGCGGCGACCGGCTCGGCAAGGTCATGTTCGACCAGCAGCCGATGAAGATGGCCGCCGCCGAGGCGCTCTGGAACGGCCAGTACTCCGCACCGTTCTCGATCTTCGCCTATGGGGACGTCAGCAGGGGCCGCAATACCGTGGAGTTGTCCATCCCCGGGTTGCTCTCCTTCCTTGCCCACGACAACTTCCACTCCTACGTCCCCGGCATCACCGACACCAACGCGGCCTCACAGCAGAAGTTCGGCCCCGGCGACTACCGCCCCATCATCCCCGTCACCTTCTGGGCCTTCCGCTGGATGATCGGTTTCGGGATGGCATCCTTCGTCATCGGCCTGGTCGGGCTCTGGCTCACCCGAAAGAAGTTCATGCTGCCGCAGCATCTGCGGGTGGGTGAGGACGAGATGCCGCATCTGGTGCTTTTCAAGAGCAAGGCCCTCGCCCCCAGGTTCATCACGTGGTTCTGGTGGATCGCGATCCTGACCCTGGTCTTCCCCCTGATCGCCAACTCCTGGGGCTGGATCTTCACCGAGATGGGCCGGCAACCGTGGGCCGTCTTCGGCGTGCTGCAAACCCGTCACGCCGTTTCCCCCAGTGTCTCCCAGGGCGAGGTCATCACCTCGATGACCGTGTTCACGCTCCTCTACGCGATCCTCGCCGTCATCGAAGTCAAGCTGCTCGTGAAGTACATCAAGATCGGCCCCCCTGAGCTCACCGAGTCCGATCTCCATACGCCTACCAAGATCGGCGGCGACGCCGACAAGCCAATGGCCTTCTCGTACTAGGCCGAGGGGCGCTCACCTCATGCAACTTCACGACGTCTGGTTCGTCCTCATCGCGATTCTCTGGATCGGCTACTTCCTCCTGGAGGGCTTCGATTTCGGAGTCGGCATCCTGACCAAGCTGTTGGCCCGCGACCGTACCGAGCGGCGCGTGCTGATCAACACGATCGGCCCCGTCTGGGACGGCAACGAGGTGTGGCTGATCACCGCGGGCGGCGCGACCTTCGCCGCCTTCCCCGAGTGGTACGCCACGCTCTTCTCCGGCTTCTATCTGCCGCTGTTCATCGTCCTGCTCTGCCTGATCGTGCGCGGCGTCGCCTTCGAATACCGGGCGAAGCGCTCCGGGGAGAACTGGCAGCGCAACTGGGAGACGGCGATCTTCTGGACCTCGTTGATCTCGGCGTTCCTGTGGGGCGTGATCTTCGGCAACATCGTGCGGGGCGTGAAGATCGACCAGCACCTGGAGTACGTGGGCAACGTGTGGGACCTGCTCAACCCGTTCGCCATCCTGGGCGGCCTGGTGACACTGACCCTGTTCACCTTCCACGGAGCGGTGTTCACGGTGCTCAAGACCCTCGGGGACATCCGGAAGCGGGCACGGAACCTGGCCCTCGTGGCCGGATCGCTGACTGCCGTGCTTGCGCTGTCCTTCCTGATCTGGACGCAGGTCGACCATGGTGACGGCGCGAGCCTGGTCGCGTTGATCGTCGCGGTCCTGGCGCTTGTCGCGGCGCTCGTGGCGAACCAGTTCGGGCGTGAGGGGTGGGCGTTCGCGTTCTCCGGCGTCACGGTCGTGGCGGCGGTCGCGATGCTCTTCCTGACGCTCTTCCCGAACGTCATGCCGTCCACGCTCAACGCGGACTGGAGCCTGACGGTGACCAACGCTTCGTCGAGCCCCTACACCCTGAAGATCATGACGTGGTGTGCCGCGATTGCCACACCGATCATCCTGATCTACCAGAGCTGGACGTACTGGGTCTTCCGCCGGCGCATCGGGACGCAGCACATCGCCCCTGACGCAGCGCACTGATTCCGGCCGGTGAGTGCGTTTCACGTGCAACCGATCGATCCGCGACTGCTCCGCTGCGCCCGCGCTACGCGCCTCTTCCTCGGGGCGGTCGTCGGTCTGGGCGCCATCGAGTCGAGTTCAGACGCAGAGTGGGCGGCCAGGGCGCCCACTACCGCGCGACGGCCCCCAACCGGTGGCGGCTCGGTTGACATCGGAGAGTTGCAAGGACCCCTTGCAAGTGCTCTTTGCAACTCGTAGCCTTCGGGTATGGCCGAACAACCGCCTGCCCAAGAGATCACCGATGTCGAGGCGCTGCGCGCCTTCGCGCACCCGATGCGGCAGAAGATCGAGCAATGTCTGCGCCGGGGGCCGGCCAACTCCGCCGCGCTGGCCCGCGAGTTGGGCGAGAGCACGGGGCTGGTCAGCTACCACCTGCGGCAGCTGGCCAAACACGGCTTCGTCGAGGAGGTCCCGGAGCTGGCGAAGGGGCGGGAGCGGTGGTGGCGGGCAGTGCGGGGGGACCGGAGGTTCCCGCCGCACAGCCGGCAGACGCCGCAGATGCGCGAGGCACTGACCGAGATGCATCGGCTCAACCTCGCCGAACTGGTCGACTCCGCCCGGCGGTTCGAGGAGGCGCGCGACACGCTGGGGCCCTGGGCCGACGCGGCGCTCTTCTCCCGTGCCACGCTCCGCGTCGACCCTGAGCAACTCCGCGCGTTCTTCGAGGAGTACATCGCGCTCCTCTACCGGTACTCGGCCCCGGAACCAGGAGATGCGCCCGAGGCGCGGACGGTGCTCGTCCGGTTGCTCGGGATTCCCGAGACCGACTGACCGCGCGGCCCGACCGACAACGAACGGGGATGCACACCGTGCTGCTCTCAGCTACGTCCGCATCATCGATACGTGCCGTACTGGCCGCGTTATCCGGGGTGTTGGCCGGCGCCTTCCTCCTGCTGGCCGCGCCGATGGCGTACGCCCGCGGGGACGGGCTGGTCCGCCAGGAGGTCACCTTCCGGGGCGGCGGCGGGCTCGTCCTGCACGGCTCCGTCCTCAGCAAGGACGGCGCACCCGGCCCGGAACCGGGCATCGTGCTCGTCGGCGGCTCGGGTGCCGGGCCCCGGGAGGAGTACCGGCAGGAGGCCGAGGCGTTCGCCCGGGCAGGGATCACCACGCTCGTCTACGACAAGCGGACCGTCGGCTACTCCCTGCTCCATCGAGACTTCGGCCTGCTGGCCGACGACGCGCTCGCCGGAGTGCGGCTGTTGCAGTCCAAGAGCGGGGTGAACCCACGCCAGGTCGGGCTGTGGGGGTTCAGCGAGGGCGGCTGGGTGGCGCCGCTGGCCGCGGCGCGCTCGACCGACGTCGCGTTCGTCGTCACCCTCGGCGGGTCCGGCTACGACCCGCTGCGTACCCAGGCATGGAACCTCACCACTCATCTGCACCACCAAGAGGTGGGCGCACCGTTCCGTCGCACCGTGGCCGGCCCGGCCGCCCAATTCATCGGCTCGACCGGTCTCTTCCCCGCGGCCGGCTACGACCCCGTACCGGTGCTGGAGCGGCTCCACCGAACGCCGGTACTGGCGCTGTGGGGCGATCACGACACGCAGGTGCCGCCCCACGAGAGCGCACGGATCTTCCGCGAGGCCCTGGCCCGTGCGGGCAACCGACATGCCGTCATCGGCTTCGTCGCCGGCGGTGCGCACAACGGGCACCGCACCTCAGACGGGTTCGACCGGATCGGCGGTCCGCTCTTCCACGGCAAGAAGCTCGGGGAACTGGCCCCGCGCTCCGCACAGATCATGGCCTCATGGGTGCAGGCCGTGGCCGCCGGCCACCCACCGGCCTCGAGCGCCGCACCCGCACCCGAGCAGGCACTCGTCACCACCCCCGTACCGGGCCACGCCTGGTGCGCCTGGCTCGTCCCGGCGCTGCTGCTTCTCGGCTTCGCCGCCTATCCGGTGTGTGCCCTCCTGCGCGTGGGCCCGGTCCTGCGCCCGGTGCGGTGGCTGGCCGGGCTCGGCCTGCTGGCGGTCGTGGCGACGGTGTCCTCTTCGACCGCCGTCTTCGTGGTGGGGGACGATGCGGCGGCACCCGTTGTGTGGGGCCGCCCGGCTTCGTGGCTGGTGGTGCAGGGGCTCGCCGTCGCCGTGGTGGTGTCCGCCGGTGTCTCGGCAGCCGCACTCCGGCGCCGACCGCTGACGCAGAGCCGGGCGCTCTGGATGCGTCTGGCCCCGGTCGGGCTGGCCGCGGTCGGGTTCGTACCGTGGGCGGTCTGGTGGGGTGTTGCCGCGTGACGGCCCCGTTCCCCCAACGCCTCCAGTGGCCTCTTGAACGCCCGCCGTCGCGTGCGGAACCGCTCGCTCTGTGCAGTGGTTCACTTGCTCAACACAGGGCGTAAAGCCTCATCGGAGGCGGATCCTGGGCGTAGCGCAGGAGAAGCACGTCGGGTGAGCACCGGGTGCTCACTCATCCCGCTCCAGGGTCGGGCGGGCTGGGCGGGCTTTACCTGGATCCCGCCGCGTACGCCGTCCACCGCCCTGACGCCGACGGGGCGGTGATCCGCCCGCTGGAGATGATCACCAGCAGGCTGCCCGGAATCGTCTGAGCCGGTCCGTGCACACCGTTGCGCCGTGCACTCACCTGCCCGAGCATCCGCATCACGTTCCGGCCCGTCGGTGACCGTCACAGAGGATCAAGCCCAGTGCCGCCGCCGCTGGACGCTGCCCTCTGGTCCGACTCGCACCACACGCCGCACCCCATGACAATTGGTGCGTACCGACCGGACCTCCGGCAGGGGCCCGTGCGACCGCACACGGCCCCCGAAAGCGCAACTGGAGTTCCCCCACCGCCTCACTCCCGCACAACGGAGACGCGGATCGCGGAACCCGGCGACACCGTCGTCGCCGACGTCGTCAAGGGCACCCGCCACCGCACCGTCCGCCGTCCCGAGACGAGCGAGGAGACCGCAGCCGCAGAGGCGGCTCGCCGACCCAAGATGCACAGGCAACCAGGAGAGGCAGGCCCCGTGGCCGAGTCGCAGTTCGTGATCGCCCCGCCGGCCAAGTCCGCCATGTTCCTCGTCTGCACCATGGCGTCCGGGGGCGAGGCCGTCGTACGCGACCTGCTCCCGGACCTGGCAGGGTTGCGGCGATCGGTGGGATTCCGGGATCCGGACGCCGAGGTCACCTGCGTCGTCGGAATCGGCTCCACCGCGTGGGACCGACTCTTCGCCGGGCCGCGCCCGCGCGACCTGCACACCTTCGTGCCGCTGACCGGCCCCCGCCACCATGCGCCGTCCACCCCGGGCGATCTGCTCCTCCACCTGCGGGCCCGCCGCATGGACCTCTGCTTCGAGCTGGCCCAGCTCATCGCCGAACGACTGGGCGGAGCGGTCACCGTGGCCGACGAGGTCCACGGGTTCAAGTCCTTCGACGAACGCGACCTCCTCGGCTTCGTCGACGGCACCGAGAACCCCGAGGGCCAACTCGCCGCCGACGCCGTGTTCATCGGCGACGAGGACCCGCAATTCGCCGGCGGCAGCTACGTCATTGTCCAGAAGTACCTGCACGACCTCACCGCTTGGGAGGCCCTGCCGATCGAGGAACAGGAGAAGATCATCGGCCGGACAAAGCTGAACAACGTGGAACTACCCGACGACGTCAAATCCCCCGACTCCCACGTCGCCCTCAACACGGTCACCGACCAGGACGGCAACGAGCAGAAGATCGTGCGGGACAACATGCCGTTCGGCCGCATCGGGGACGGGGAGTTCGGCACGTACTTCATCGGCTACGCCCGCACACCCGAGGTGACCGAGCACATGCTGCGCAACATGTTCCTCGGCGACCGCCCGAACATCCACGACCGGATCCTGGACTTCTCCACCGCGGTCACCGGCTGCCTCTTCTACGCGCCGAGCGCCGCCTTCCTCGACGATCCACCCGGTCCGCCCACGAGCACGCGTGCGGCGGTGGAGGGTTCGCTGGATATCGGCAGCCTCAAAGGAGCCTGATCACATGTCCACGCCCACTCCGAGCAACAACCTCCACCGCGACCTCGCCCCGATCACGCCCCAGGCATGGGCACAGATCGAGGACGAGGCGCGCCGCACCTTCCAGCGCAGTGTGGGGGGCCGTCGAGTCGTGGACGTGACCGGCCCCGACGGCCCGACACTGGCAGCGGTGGGCACCGGCCACCTCACCGACATCGACGCTCCCGCGCAGGGTGTCACCGCACGACTGCGCCAGGTGCAGCCGCTGGTGGAACTGCGCGTCCCCTTCAAGGTCGGCCGTGACGCGGTGGACGACGTCGAGCGCGGCGCGCAGGACTCCGACTGGCAGCCCGTGAAGGACGCGGCGCACACCATGGCGTTGGCCGAGGACAGAACCGTCTTCGAGGGATACGCGGCAGCGGGCATCGACGGACTGCGCAGGCGCACCTCCAACCCGGTGATCGCCCTGCCGCCGGAGCCGCGCGACTACCCGGACGCAGTCAGCCGGTCCCTGACAACGCTGCGGCTGGCGGGCGTAGCCGGCCCGTACGCACTGCTGTTGGGCGCCGCCGCGTACACCGCGGTGAGCGAGACGTCCGACCACGGATACCCCATCGCCAAACATCTCGGCAGGCTGCTGGACGAGCCGCCGATCTGGGCGCCCGCGCTCGACGGCGCTTTCCTGCTCTCCACCCGGGGCGGCGACTTCGAGCTGTGTCTTGGCGAGGATCTCGCCATCGGCTACACCGCGCATGACGAGCACGACATCGAACTGTACTTCCGGCAGACGCTGACCTTCCTGGTGTACACCGACGAGGCCGTGGTGGCCCTCACCTCGTGAGTGCACGTCGGGCGTGGCGCTTGTGCAGGGGGCACGACTGGCTGGCGTTCAGGCGCATCGCCTGTGCCACGGCTGCCAGTTCGGCGACGGTCATCGGCTCGTTCAGCTGCGCCGCTGGAGTTGGAGAGCGTCGGAGATGGCGTAGTTGGTCTGGCCGTGGCTGGCATCACCATGATTCCTCGAGAGGGTTGTGGCGGAGGTAGCGCTCGGCGCTGCCAGCCAGGCACTTCGGAGGCGATTTGGCACACCACATCCTCAGATGTGGTGCTGGTGTTGATGAGGTGTACTCGTACGCCCTTGTCCGTGAGGACCTGAGCAGGGCTCCTTCTCGTCACTGTCAGACTTTGGGCCACGTGACGTTCTGCCCTTCGGGGCACACGGCGACCTCGAAGCGTTCAAGTCCAGGGGCGCCGTCGGCCCGCCAGCGGGTGATGTGCTCCTCTACCGCGTCCCAGAGCCGGGCCGGTCCTCCTTGTCGAACAATCCAGGCACCCTTGTCCTGTGCAAGGGACGCCCACGAGCCGGCGGATACGTCGATGAGGACATGTTCGGTGCGCCCGTTGCGGTCCAGCTGGATGAGTTGCGCCGCGGGAGCCGCAAGTTGGGCGACGAAGCGGGTGTTCCAGTCGTCCAGTGCGTTGACTGCCATCGCGGCGGGGCGTTGGTCTCCGTTGTCCAGATCGGGGAGCATTCCGAGTGGTGGGGGTAGTTGAGGGCGGGCGAGCATGAAGGAGATCTGGCCGCCGAGGAGCCGGCCGCGGGCTGTCCCGTCCTCGCCTACTGTGAGGCGGGCGAGTTCGGAGGAGTACAGCCAGCCGCACAGGGTGGTGAGGATGATCCCACCGGGTCGGATCTGTTCGACCCAGGTGTACGGCAGATCGACCACACCGCACGTGGCGATCAGCCGGTCATAGGGGGCGGCGTCGGGGTCGCCAGTGAGGCCGTCTCCCACGATGGCGTGGGGGAAGTAGCCGATCTCGCTGAGAGCGACTCGGGCGCGGCCGGCTACGTCCTCGTCGACTTCCACGGAGGTCACCTGTCCGTCGCCGAGGCGGTGGCATAGGAGGCCGGTCGAGTATCCGGTTCCGGTGCCGATCTCCAACACCCGGTGATCGGCCGCGACTTGAAGATCTTCGAGCATCCGTACCACCAGGCCGGGCATGGTGCTCGACGAGGTGGGGGCGCGCAGGATCTGGCCGTGGATGTCCCGCGGGACGATCGTTCCGGCGATCTGGGTGATGAGGGAGTCGTCGTCGTAGCAGCGTGGCAGCCAGCGCGGGTTGTCGGGCATGACGGGCCGCCATGCTGTTGGTGCCGAGTCGGCTACCCGCTCGAAGAAGCCGCCGCGTAGAAATGCGTGACGGGGTACTTCTTCGACAGCGGCTCGCCAGGGAGCGGTGCGCAGGTATCCGTAGGCGGCGAGCCGGTCGGCGAGGGCCAGGCGGAGGGCCTTGTCGTCGTCGGTCATGGGGTCGTCCTTTCGAGCAGATCAGCCATGGCCTGGACCATGGGTAAGCCGGTCTCCGGCTCCAGCCACGCCCACTGTCCGCGGGTTGCACTCCAGGAACCACCATTGCCCTTCCCGGTCCACGGCGAAGTCGAAAGCGCCGAAGACGAGCCGGAAGTGCGCGAGGTAGGAGCGCAGGGGGGTGGCGTGGAGGGAAGTCTCCGCGAACGGCTCTCGGCCGCACCCGAGGTGACCGATCGCGGTGCGTAGGGGCCGGCTGCTCAAGGCTGGATCCACTCGCCGCGGCGGGCGATCACCGAGTAGGACACGAGGTCGTCCCGGTCGACGCGCAGCTGCCGCCTGCTGACAGAGCCGTACAGCGGGCGCAATAGCCACACCGGGCGGTGGGTTTTCGCGTCGATGATGTCCGTACACACCCATTTCGTGTCGGTGGTGACCGCGAGGACAAGGTCACCGACCTCGGGATGTGCGTCGCTCACAGCGCTGCCGCCTCGGCAAGCGCGGCCTCGGTGAGCGCAGCATCGATCTCTTCGTCGGCCGCCCGCCGCAGCGCGCCCGGCTCGGCCTGCCATGCCGGGGAGGACCCGGCGAGCGGCACTACGAGTACGCAGGCGCAGTTCGAGCATCCGGGCGGATACGCCTGCGGATCCGCCACCCTGCCGACGGAGCAGGCGATGATGTCATAGACGACGGTGCCCGGTGGGTGGGTGCTGACGCTCTGTTGGTCTTGGACGGTGCGGTGTGCGGTCATCGCGGCCTCGATTCGCTCGCGGCGGGGAGGGGTGGGGTGCCGGCCGCCCTACTCGCCTCGGAGGATGAGCGAACAGGCGGCCAAGCCACGTCAGTTGCACGCACAACGTGCTCCCAAGCGGCTGATGGTGAGTCAACGCCCCGGACGCGTGGTCGGGAGACTCCAGAAGGCGACTCCAAGACGGAGTCACACCAGGGCCGTTACCCTTGGCATCGGTTCACACGCCCCTCAGAGGAGTTGCAGATGGGCCGTCCGACACCAGACCTACGTGAGGTCATGGCCGGTCTGCTGGGGGACGATCGGCTGTTGCGGGCCTGCGCCGAACGGGACATGGGAGCCGTGTTCCGCATGCTCAACAGCCGTGGCGTCAGCACACGTCGGATCGCCGCGGCAGCCGACATCACACAAGGGCGACTCTACGAATACATGAACGGCAAGAGCCGGGTGGAGAAGCTCAGCGTGTTCGAGCAGATCGCGGATGCCCTCCACATCCCTGGGCATCTGCTGGGACTGGCCCGCCGGACGTGGGAGCCGGCTCCAGTCGACGCGGAACACCACAAGGCAGACCGTCTACCGCCGGACGGTGACGACCTGGTGGCGATGGAACATTTCCGCAGTGCGGACCGACAGACCGGCGGCGGGCGCCTGTACAGGGCGGTCGTGCGGCACCTCAGTGATCGGGTGGCTCCTCGCCTGGTTGATTTCGGCAGTGGCCCGCAGGTATTCGCGGCAGCAGCGGCGCTGACCGAGCTGGCCGGGTGGATGGCCCACGACTCGGGACACGACGACCGCGCCAGCCGTCATTTCGCCCGTGCCTTACCCCTGGCCCGCACCTCAGGTGATCTCCCGCTGGCCGCGAACATCGCCGCCAGCAGCAGTCATCTGGCCCTCCAGACCGGAGACGCCGTGGGGGCCGCCGCCTGGGCCCGGACCGGGGTCGGCCTTGTCTGCCAGGGGCCACCTGTTCCCGCGCTGACGGCGCGGCTGCACACGATGCAGGCACGCGCCCTGGCCGCCGCCGCGCAAAGCGCCCCGGCGGCCCGCGCTCTCGACGCCGCCCGGCGGGAGTTGGAGGGCACACCGGAAACAGATCACCCGTGGCTGAGCCCATTCGATGCAGCCGCACTGGCGAGTGAATCGGCGCTGGTCCTGCGCGACTTGGAGCAGCTTGACGAAGCCCTGAGGCACGCCGAACAGGCCGTCGCGCTACGGGAGGTGGGCAGGGAACGGTCACTGGCGTTGAGCCGGATCACCCTGGTGGACATCCACGTCCGCCGAGGCGACATGGACGCCGCTGTGAGCGTCGGCCACGAGCTGCTCAGCACAAGTCCCACCCTGGGTTCCATCCGGGTCCTGCAGCAGCTCGACCACCTTCGCCGGCTGCTGGTGCCGCACAGAGCGTATCGGCCGGTTCGGGAGTACCTGGTGCGATTCGACGATGCGCGCAGGGCCAGAATGCTACTGCTGGCAGACATCATCCCGCCGTCATCGGGAGGTACCTCCGTATGAGGCCCACAGCGCCCAACCCTGCTGACGAGGAAGCCTGGAACGCCTACCTGGCTGAGGGCAACGCCAAACAGGCTCGCAAGCGCGTCGCCGCTGATGTGCTGCTACGCGATCCGGCCGGGCGTGTGCTCCTGGTGAACCCCACCTACAAGCCCGGGTGGGACATGCCTGGTGGCATGGCGGAGGCAAACGAGCCGCCGGAGGATGCGGTGGGCCGCGAACTGACCGAAGAACTTGGGATCGCGGTCGTGCTGCGGGGGCTGCTGGTGGTGGACTGGGTTGCCCCGCACGGGCCTTGGGACGATCAGCTCGCCTTCATCTTCGACGGCGGAACCCTGACTCAGGAGCAGGCTCAAGGGCTACAGCCCACCGACGGCGAGCTGTCCGAGGCCGCCTTCTTCACAGCTGAGGAAGCCGGCAACCGACTCGGCCACCGTATCCGGCGCCGTTTCGAGGCCGCGATGCTGGCGCTCGGCGCGGGAAGGCCGCTGTATCTCCGAGACGGCACACCCACTGGCTGACCGTTGCGTTCGTACGTCTCAGGAGATGGCAAGGATGCCAACTGTAGGGAGATCAGCAATGCGCGTAGGGATCACCGGTCACCGCGGACTCGGTCCGGACGTTGAACAGCGAGTGCGGGCCATGCTGGATACAGCAGCGAAGGCATACGACGCGGCGGAGCTCGTCGGGATCTCCTGCATCGCGGACGGCCCCGACGCGTGGTTCGCCGAGGCCGTGCTCCGGCACGGCGGGCGCCTCGAGGTGATCGTCCCGGCCGGTGAATACCGCGCCGGCCTCCCGGTAGCGCACCACGCCGCCTACGACGAACTCCTCAGCCGGGCCACCGACGTCCACGAAACCGGGCTCACGACTTCCGACTCCGACGCGCACATGGCAGGATCCGAGATCCTCGTCGGCATCTCCGACGAAATGCTGGCTGTTTGGGACGGGAAGCCGGCCCGCGGATACGGCGGTACCGCCGACGTGGTCGCCTACGCCGAGCGGACGGGTACGCCGGTACGGATCCTGTGGCCGGAGGGCGCCACTCGCTGACCTCCCAACTGGCTTGTGTTTGCCGCCCTTTACCGGCCGTCAGGGTCTGTCTCCTGGGTCGCCGAACCGAGCGCATCACCCCGGCACCCCCGGTGTCAGGGCTGTGTCAGCCCTGTGTCAGGTCCGTCGGCGAGTGTGGTCGCAACAGCTGCCACGAGAGGAAATCCGATGAGTGAAAAGGTTCCCGTCCCCAACGGCCTCCCCATGGACCGCGATGCGGGCCCCTTCGACCCGCCCCGCCAGATCACCCGGCTGCGCGAGGCCCGTCCGGTCAGCCCCATGCTCTTCCCCGACGGGCACGAGGGCTGGCTCGTCACCGGCTACGAAGCGGTCCGCCAGCTCATGGCCGACACCCGGTTCAGCTCCCGCCAGGACATCGGCGTTCTCCACATCCCGTACGAGGTCCCCGGCATGCCCGTCATGTCCGAACCGTCCCCGCAGGTGCCGGGCTTGTTCATCGCCATGGACCCGCCGGACCACACCCGGCTGCGGCGCAGGCTCACCGGCGCCTTCACCGTCAAGCGCATGAAGCAGCTCGAAGAGCACATCGTCGACATCACCGAGCGGCAGCTGGACGAACTGGCGCGCCTCGCCCCGCCGGTCGACCTGGTCAAGGCGTTCGCGCTGCCGGTGCCCTCGCTGGTGATCTGCGAACTGCTCGGCGTCCCCTACGAGGACCGGGAAAGCTTCCAGGCCAACTCCGCCAAGTTCATGATCAAGGACCTGCCGCTCGACGAGAAGATGGCCGTGTACGGCGCACTGACCGGCTACCTCGCCGAACTGGTCACGCACAAGCGCGCCGAGCCCGGCGACGACATCCTGTCCGACCTGGCCCGCCAAGAGGACCTCACCATCGAGGAACTGACCGGCATCGCGTTCCTGTTGCTGCTCGCGGGCCACGAGACCACCGCCAACATGCTGGCACTGGGCACCTTCGCGCTCCTGGAGCACCCCGATCAGATAGCCGAACTGCGCGCCGACCCGGACCTGATGCCCGGTGCCGTCGAGGAGCTCATGCGCTACCTGTCCGTCGGCGACATCTTCTATCGCTACGCCACGGAGGACATCGAGCTCGGCGGCGAAACCATCGGCAAGGGATCAACCGTCGTCGTCTCTCTGCTGGCCGCCAACCGCGACCCCCAGCGCTTTGACAACCCCGACACCCTGGACGTCCACCGCAAGGCCCGCGGTCACCTCTCCTTCGGCCACGGCGTCCACCAGTGCCTCGGCCAGCAGCTCGCCCGCGTCGAGATGCGCGCCGGTTTCGACGGACTGCTGCGTCGCTTCCCGACCCTCAAGCTCGCCGTCCCCGCCGGCGAGGTGAAGCTCAAGACCGACATGAACATCTACGGCGTCCACGAGCTGCCGGTCACCTGGACGGAAGCGGCCCGGTAGATCCGAACCGTCGGCGGAGGCGCGTAGCCCGTCGGGAACGCGCCTTCAGGGCCTGCCTCGTGGATCATTCCGGTGAGCTGTGGGCCGGTTCACTGCATGGCTGATGGATGTGCGGGGAGTTGAGGGTGGGGGAGGAGGGCAGGTGCGTCCAGGAGCTGTCCGATCCCGCCTGCGGCTGCCGCAACGGGGATCGGCCTGCGGCAGCCCGTGGAGTGCCGACGCTTCGCCCGATCATCGATGCGAACCCGCGCGGGCTGCTGTCAGGCAACCCCTCGACCAGCGACGCGCGTTCGCCGCTGCGGCCGTCGTCAGGTGCGTCGGGCTCGCGTCACTCGTCGGATACCGGTGGGCGGTCGCCGCGTTCAGGGAGCGAGCGTCACCCGGACCAGCCGCCACCAGTCGGCCTGCGTCCCCTCCCGCGTCGCCTCGGCGAACCGCGCGTCACCGAGGTGGCGCCGCGCTGCCTGCTCGATCCGGGCCACGTCCGGGTGCGAGCGGTCCGGCAGTCCGCGCACGCCCGTGCTCGCCGCGAGCAGTCGCGCGGCCTGCTCATGGTCGTCGCGGCGCAGTGCGAGGTCCGCGACCCCGACGAGCGCCTGCGCGAGGAGCGGCGCGTGTCCCGCCTCGGACGCCGCCTCGCAGGCCGCCGCGCGATGCGCACGGGCCTGGCCGAGATCGTCGGTGAGGTAGCCGAGCAGGTTGTGCGTCACCCCGCGGAGGCTCGCGCCGTCCGCCTCGTCGCCCAACAAGGTTGTGGCGAGGCCGAGTTGGTCGGACGCCTCCTCGGTGTTGCCGTTCCATCGGGCGAGTTCCGCCTTCGCGAGAGCCAGTTCGGCGAGTGCGCCCGGCCAGGTGACCCGCTCCGCGCACCGCTGCGCCTCGGCGAGGGCGGCCGCGCCGGCGTCCTCGTCGCCCAGCAGCCAGTACAGCTGCGCCTGGCGCGCCCGCATCCGGATGACGTCCTCGCCGGCACCGACCTCGGTGACGACCGCTATCGCCTGTTCGTAGTGCTCGCAGGCGTCGGCGAACTCGCCGCGCACGGCGATCCGGTCCGCGAGCTCCGTCAGGGCGAACGAGATCCCGAACCGTTCACCGAGCGCCCGGAACGCGGCGAGCGCCGACTCCAGGTACGCGTCCGCTTCCCGCCCGCCCTGGCCGAGCACGATCCGCATCTTGCCCAGGTGCAGCCGGGCCAGCGCACGCGCCCAGGGGTCCTCGTCGTCCAGCAGCGGTTCGAACGCGGACAGGACCGCTTCCGGTGCCTCCAGCATGCGTTCCAGCGGGGCGACGAACCCCATCAGCGGGTGGCTGCGCCGACTGTGCCGGCTGAACTCATATGCCTTGTGGATCCACTCCGCGGCATGATGCTCGTCGCCCAGCCCGGAGCTCACGAACATCGTGATGAGGGCGTACACCGTGGCCCGGACCTCGTCGGGCACCTCGCCGGGCGTGTTCACGGCCGCGGTGGTCAGCTCCAGGCCCTCGGTCTTGTGCCCGCCGAGCCACCAGTACCAGCCGGCGCCGGCCGCGAGCCGCATCGCCGCCTGCGCCTCGCCTGCCGCGAGCGCGCCGCGCATCGCCGAACCGATGTTGTCGTGCTCGGCCAAGAGCGTGGCGAGCCACTCCAGTTGCTCGGCACGGCGCAGGTGCGGCTCCGCGGTCTCGGCGAGTTCGGTGAAGTAGGCGAGATGCGCCTGGCGCGCCAGATCCGCTTCCCCCGCCTCCACGAGCCGGTGACCGGCGTACTCCCTGATCGTGCCGCTCATGCGGTACCGCGGAGCGCCGCCGCCCTCGGCGAGCAGCAGCGACTTCTCGGCCAGCGCCGTGAGCAGGTCGAGCACCTGCTCCTGCTCGACCGCGTCACCCGCGCAGACCCGTTCGGCCGCCTCCAGACTCGCCCCGCCGGCGAACACCGAGAGCCTGCGCAGGACCATCCGCTCGGCGTCGGTGAGCAGTTCCCAACTCCAGTCGACCACCGCGCGCAGCGTCTTGTGCCGCGGCAACGCGGTGCGGCTGCCGCTGGTCAGCAGGCGGAACCGGTCGTCGAGCCGGTTGGCGAGCTGGTCGATGGACATCGTGCGCAGCCGGGCGGCGGCCAGTTCGATCGCCAGCGGCATCCCGTCCAACGCCCGGCAGACGCGCAGCGTCGTCGCCAGGGTGGGGACGTCGACCGCGAGATTCCGGCGCACCGCCCCGGCCCGGTCCCGCAGCAGCTGGACGGCGGGCGAGGACTCGATCTCGCCCGGGCCCGCGTCCGCCTCCGGCAGGGCCAGTGGCTCGACCAGCCACAGCGCCTCCCCGGTGATGCCGAGCGGCTCCCGGCTCGTCGCCAGGATCCGCAGCCGCCGGCACTCCCCGAGCACCCGGTGGGCGAACACCGCCGCCGACTCGATCACATGCTCGCAGTTGTCCAGGATCAGCAGCGCCTCCCGCTCGCGGATCGCGGCGATGAGCCGGTCCGTCAGCTCCGCGTTCGAAGACCCGCCGAGCAGGGCATCCCGCAGGTCCAGCCCGGCGAGCGCCGACTGCGCCACATCGCCGTCCGCGCCGATGGCGGCGAGCTCCACCAGCCAGGCCCCGTCCGGCAGATCGCCGAGCAGCGTGCGCGCGGTCTCCGTGGCCAGCCTGGTCTTCCCCGACCCACCCGGTCCGATCACGGTGGTGAGCCGGTGCTCGGCCATGAGCCCGCGGACCGCGGCGACATCGGCGTCCTTGCCGACGAAACTGGTCAGCTCCGCACGCAAGTTGGTCCTGCGGCTCTCCTCCCGCCGCCCCAACTCGCCCCGCAGCAAGGCGACATGCACAGCCGACAGCTCCGGTGAAGGGTCGGCGCCCAGCGTGTCGGCCAGGGCCTCCCTCGCGCGCTGGTACACCAGCAGCGCCTCACTGTCGCGACCGGCCGCGGCGAGTGCGCGCATCAGCGCGGCAACGAGCCGCTCCCGCACCGGGTGCACGGCCACCAGATCGGTCAGCTCCGTGACCACCTCCGCACCGCGCCCGACGGCGACGTCCGCGTCGATCCGCTCCTCCGTGGCGGTCAGACGCAACCCCTCCAGCCGGACGACCGCGGCGTCGAACGCGGCGCTGTCCTGCAGGCCGACGTCCTGCAGGGCCGCGCCGCGCCACAGCCCCAGGGCCGCACGCAGCAGCCGCACCCGCCCGGACGCGTCCTCGCCACGGGCCTGGCCCTCGACGACGAGACGTTCGAACCGCACGGCATCGACGGCATCGGGTTCCACCGCCAACCGGTAGCCGTCCGTCTGCCCCTCGACCACGCCGTCCGGCAGTACCTTCCGCAGCCGGGAGACCAAGCGCTGCAGGGCGTTCGTCGCATCGGCGGGCGGATGCTCCCCCCAGATCCAGTCGACGAGCGACGCCTTGGGAACCGCGTGACCGGGCCGGAGCGCGAGAGCGACCAGCAGGCCGCGCAGCCGCGCCCCCGGCACGTCGGCCGAACCGCCGTCGTCCGTGCGAACCTCGAATGGACCCAGTATCCCGATCTGCACCCGCTGATTTTGCCACGGGCGTTCGGCAGGCATCTCCGGACCAACACCCCTTCACACACGGGTAGCTGAGCACCGAAGGCGAACCCGAACGTGACGGCGCACGTGCCTGACCGCCACGGGCGCGGTTCCGGCTGACGGACACCGCCCCGGGCGCCCGACAGACGCTCGGGGCGGTGGAGAGAAGACACGGAACACGCCGATGGGCCCGTCCGGTGGCGGGAACGTGCCCGGCCCGCCAAGGTGGTCGGTGGCGGGGGCCCGTACGCCGTGGAGGCACACGTCATGCCCGAGGCAACCAGCCCGTACCGGCCCGGCACACCGTGCTGGGCGGAGCTCACGGTCACCGACCAGCGGGCGGCCCTGGACTTCTACCGCGACCTCTTCGGCTGGCAAGGCGAACCCGGCCCGCCGGAGACGCACGGCTACGCCGTGTGCACCCTGCGCGGCAGGGCGGTGGCGGGGATCATGACGGCGACGGCGCCGGAGGGCCTGCCCGTCCCGCCCACCGTCTGGACCACATACCTCGCCACCGCCGACCTGGACGCCGCCGCGGAGGCGGTCCCGGCCAAGGGCGGCCGACTGATGTTCGGCCCGATGGACGTCATGACCATCGGCCGCATGGCCATCGCCGCCGACCCCACGGGAGCGGTGTTCGGACTGTGGCAGGCACGGGACTTCTTCGGCGCGCAGATCGTGAACGAACCGCGTTCGGTGGTGTGGAACGAGCTCAACACCGAGGACCCGGCCGCCGCCTCGACGTTCTACCCCGCACTGGGCCTGGAGACGGCCCCCATGGAGGAGGCCCCGGGCTACTTCGCGCTCACCGCCGACGGCCGCACGGTCGGCGGGATGCAGGGGCTCGACAGGCTGCCGCCCGGCACGCCCTCACACTGGCTGACCTACTTCTCGGTCGACGACACCGACAGCACGGTCGACGCACTGATCCGGGCCGGCGGCTCGGTGCTCAAGCCGCCGTTCGACATGAGGGACTTTCGGATGGCCGTCGTGGCCGACCCACAGGGCGCCCCCTTCGCCCTGGTGAACACCAGCGGCCCGGAGCTGCCGGCCGCCTGACGGTGCCTGGCGAACTGACAGGGCTCACGTGCCGGAGACAGTGATCTGCCAAGAGGGGCTGACACAAAGCCTGGATGCGCCGGAAGACGGTGAGGCAGATCCGCGATGATCCACGAAGCCTGCACACTCCTCCAGCAACACTTGTGGAGCCGGTCCGACACCCCTGCCACGTTCCGGTCGCGCAACCGACGCCGGCAGGTCAACACGGAAAGGCGGTGCCATGGACGCCGACTCCCGGACAAGGGCCGCGATCGAGGAACACTGGCAGGCATCGGAACGCGGGAACATCGAAGCCGAGCACGCCATCTACGCCACGGACGCGATCCTGGACTACCCGCAGTCAGGCGAGCGGTTCCACGGCCGAGCGGCGATCTCGGCGCAACGCGGCGGGCACCCGGCCGACCGACACTTCACCGTCCAGCGGATCACCGGCCATGCGCATCTGTGGGTGAGCGAATGCCTCATCACCTACGACGGTGTGCCGTCGTACTCGGTGAGCATCATGGAATTCGCCGACCAGCACGTGGTGCACGAGACGCAGTACTTCGCCGACCCCTTCGGCGCGCCGGCCTGGCGGGCCGCGCTCGCGCAGCCGATGCCGGGCCGGACCATCGCCGGTGCCTGAATCATGGCTTCGCTCGGGCCGGCCGGGTGGCCGGCCTGTGGCGTCGATGAAATTCCAAGAACTCCTCTTGCGATCGGGATGCCGGTTCCAAGGCGCGGCCCCTTCCGATCTCCTCTCCGGCGCGGTCGGTGCCTATATCCAGCCCAGCTCGCTGTAGCGACGGCCGTCGCGGATGTTCCGGATCGCTGCCTGGGCGTACGGCACGATCGGGGTCGGCAGTCCGTCCGGGGTGAACCAGCTTCTCTGGGGTCGGCCTACCTGTTCGCTCGCTGACGAGAACTATTTCCCCAGGTCCAGCCGCTCCATGTGTCGATCTTTTTCTGCAACAGGTGTGGTGGACGGAATCAGAGCCCGGCCGGTGAGTGGCCCCAACCGTCGAGGGAGAACGGCTGCTGTTTGGCGATCTGGGCTAGGTGTATTGCCCTGTGAGGTTGGGGACGCGGCTGGCGGGTGGTTGGCCCTTGAGTGCGGTGTGTCTGCGGTGGTGATTGTAGGTGTGAAGC
>NZ_JBIVOW010000039.1:0-41304 GCF_044754325.1 Streptomyces sp. NPDC093097 | reverse complement strand
GGCTTCACACCTACAATCACCACCGCAGACACACCGCACTCAAGGGCCAACCACCCGCCAGCCGCGTCCCCAACCTCACAGGGCAATACAGCTAGTAAGCATGACTGCGGCTACGGTGCAGGCTGCTCCGACCGGCACCCGCGTAACGGTCGACTCACCGCGGGGGAACGGTGCTGGCCACAGTGCTGATCTGGGCGCGAGGCCGGGAGTGCGCGACGCGTGCTACGGCTGGTCGCTTAAGGTCAAGCCTGAGGGCGCATACATCCTGGAGATCGCTGACCCCGAGGCTGTCCGGGACGGTTTCGCCCCGGCAGGCTCGCGGCTCTTCGCTCTGGGCTGCCCGACTGAAGGGGCCTGGTACGGCCCGGGCGCTTGCGGTGATAAAGAAAACCACCTCTACTGGCCTGTCTCCTACAAAAACCGCCGAGATTACATCCTCTGGCACTGCGCGATGCACTGAGCAACGAGCGGGGGAGTGTTCTGGTACCTAGCCAGGGTTATGAACCGTCGCCCTCGCAGGCGATGGCACGCGACGCTCATGAGCGTGATGATGCGTACTGGGCGAGCCCGTGAACGGCGGGCTCGCCCAGTCGTACAGGGGCGCTGCCCGCGTGGGCCCGCTAGTCAGCGGGCGTCCACGGCCCGTCCGGCGTCGTGTTCGTCCCCTCGCACCACCAACAGTCCCACTCATCCGGCAGCCGGTACAGCTCCCGCCAAAACCCGGTCGGCTCGCCATAGACGACGCAGTCCTCACCGCACCAGCCACACACGAATTCGAAGTTCACCGCGCCCTCCCCTTGCGTGGTGTCCACGCACCGCGGTCATCCTGCGCCTTCGGCGGCCCGTCAAACTCCAGGTTGCTCAGTGCCGGGTGGCGAGTTGGGCAGGATGCAGCTTCGGCCCGCGGCCAGCGGACGAAGACGTGCGTCTGCAGCCAAAGGAAAGACGTCCACCCACTGGTGGAAATGCAGGTGCAAGGCCTGCCGGGCGCTCCACCAGAAGGTCCCCTCCTCGGAGGGGACCTTCGTCGTTGGCGGCCGCGCCCGCGCGCCCTCCAGTTCCACCAGTCCGTGACGGAGGATGAGGGGATGAACGACGACAGTGCCTTCGACGCCGTATCCCGCCTGTGGCAGGAATTCCGGGCGACGCCATTTCCTGCCCGGCTTCGTGGTGTGGAACTGGCTGGGCAGGACATGGTCCTGCTGGACGAGAACCTCGCGGGGTGCGTGTCCACCTGGGTGGACAACGGCGGAGGGCTCGATGCGTGGAGGCTCGGGATTCTGGGTGAGTGCCTGACCGTCCTGGAAGAGGCCCTGCCGCAGATCACCGACGCAGAGGGCCTCGACTACTACCGGCGCCTGCACCACATGTCCAAGCTCACCTTGACGGCCACCCCCCACGCCGCCGAGTAGCGCCGGCCGTGGGCGACGGCTGCGGAGTCATGCGTCGGCTACCCACGGCCCGGATTCGGACATCTGACCTGGCCTGCCGCGCGGCACCGGACCGCTGACGCACTTCGGGCCCCGAGGAAGAAGCGGCCGCCGAAGTCAACGCCCGCGTCCTTGGCTTCCTGACTGAGGTCGATAGCGCTGGGTAGCAGGGAAGGAGGACAATTCCTTGCTTGACCGAGGGTCAGCCGGTGGCGGGGTAGGCGATCAGCGTGTGGTGCGCGGCCGGATCGAGGGCAACGCCGGTGTACTCGTTGACGGCGACCGGGGCGGCGCCGGGGGAGGTGTTGCGGTCGGCGCCAGTCTTGGCGTCCAGCGCGACGGGACCGTTGCTGGTAGTGCCGTAGATCACACCGTGCCAGGCGGCTGACACGGTGGGCGCGACGCGGTTGCTGCCCTTCTCTGGCAGGCTCCACAGCTGCTTGCCGGTCTCGGCGTCCAGCGCGAGCGTGCGGGGTTCTTCGGTCTGGCAGACGGTGACCGAGGCATCGTCGTATCGGCAGGTCAGCCCAAGCAGGTCGCCGGGGAGGTCGGCAGCCTTGCTGCCGTCGGGCTTGAGCAGGGTGCCGATGGTGTTGCCGCTGCCGTAGTCGCGGCCGGTGACGGCGATGAGGTGGGGGCCGGCTGTGTGCGCGGTCATCTCGTATCCGTCGAGCTGCGTCCACAGCTGCTTGCCGTCATGGTTGATGTCGAGGCCGATGACCTGCTGTCGGACACTGTCTTTG
Organism: Streptomyces sp. NPDC093097; assembly: GCF_044754325.1. NCBI lineage: Bacteria > Bacillati > Actinomycetota > Actinomycetes > Kitasatosporales > Streptomycetaceae > Streptomyces > Streptomyces sp. NPDC093097. The sequence continues at coordinate 39,131 of NZ_JBIVOW010000039.1, read as the reverse complement.
CTGGTGATGGCCACGGCGGTGTCGCCGATGACGGCGGCCGCGCCGATGTGGTCGTTGTACCAGGTGGCCTTTCGAGTGCCCAGGTCAACAGCGTATGTGACGCCGTATCCGCTGAACACGCTGACGACGGCGGTGCTCTTCGTCGCCGCGATCACGCGGACCTGAGCATTGCTTTGGTCACCTGAGTTGGGCAGTCCATCCAGGTCGACCGTCCAAGCCATCTTGTTGGTCGTAGTGTCAATGGCGCCCAGCTCGACGCCGACCCGGCTGGGTGTGGTGCCCTTGCCAGGGAATTCGACCAGGAACGGGACCAGCGCCAGCTTGCCGTCTTGCGTCACGACGGGGGCACTGGCCTCCGCATCGGGTGCGGTGACCGACCTGTGGCGTGGCCGGATGGTTGTCATCGCCTTGCCGGTACCAGTATCGATAACCTGCAGGTTATCGGCGGCCGCGATGTAGGCGCTGGTGCCGCGCAGCGCGAGCGGCAACGGCCTGGCGACGGTCCCGGCCCTGGTGATGCTCCCTCGACCGGCGGCCTCGGGGAGTGGGGCGCCCTGGGCTGCGAACTTCTGCGGCGGATCGTAGCTCTGGCGCGGGGGCGCACTGTCGGTCGACGTTGGCTTGTGGTTGGCCCCTGGCTCCGCGGCCCCACCGCACCCCGCCAACAGCACCAACGTGGCCGTGGCTGACAGCGCGGCAGAGACCTTCAGGATCGAGCGCATTCGAGACTTTCCTCCATCGTCCGGGACCTGGTACCTCTGCAGAACCTATGTGCGGTGTCGTGTCTGCTCGGCGGAATTGACCGGAACGGAATCAGCGCTCGTGACCACCGCGGCCGCGGTTGTCGCGCTCAATGCAGCGCGGGGCGAGCCACTGCGGCACCGGCTCGTTGTGGTCGGGCACGGCTCCGACGGCCTCTGTGGCGTGAACACGCCGCTCCCAGACGAAACCTCAGCCATTGCCCCGAAACTTCTCCTGCACTGCCCCCTGCGCTGGTTGCCTAAAAGCCGACCGTGCTCCGGGACGCGGTGGTCGCGACCACCGCGACTGCTGCTCCCGGCCGTTGACCTTGGGAGGCAGCCATGACCGGATCGTCGCCAACCTCGCCTCGCCCTCGTCCGCGCCGGCACCTGCGCCGCATCTTGGCCGTGCTCGGCACAGCAGGCGTCATGACCACCCTGCTCCCCGCGGCGACCTCGGCCTCGTCGACTCGGGCGGACTACCCGTGTGAGCCGTATCTGAAGGCGTGGGCCGGTAAGACCGTCGTGTCCCGGTGGAAGTTCCACATCGACTCCGCCGGCAGGCCCGACCGGGCCACGGCTGACTCGCTGTCGGCGGGGAACTCGCCCCGCAGCCAGTGCGAGACCACTGTGGGCGGCTGGGGCGGTGGTGGCTACGACGGCGGCCACCTGATCGCCAGCACCCTCAAGGGTGTCAGCAAGCGCATCAACCTCGTGCCGATGAAAGCCTCGATCAACCGCGGGATCTACAAGAAGACCGAGAACGCGGCGAAAAAGTGCCTCTCCACCCTGGGCAAGAAGGACAAGCTCTCCTACAACGTCAGCGTCGGCTATGGAGACCCCAAGTTGGTCGTCCCGCGCGACATGACGGTCGCGATGACGGTGAAGAAGGGGAAGGGCAAGAAGGACTTCAAGGTGACCATCCCTAATCAGGACATCACGCCGCAGAAGGAGGCCGCGCTGAAGAGGCAGCTCAACAACGGCCTCAAGGCCGCCGGCTGCCCGACCGTCTGATGCGGAGGTCTTGATCGAGTGCGGGTCCTGGCAGGCAGCGCGGGCCCGCAGACCGGGCCCGCGCCCGCTAACCCGGAGCCGAACCCGGGAAGTCATACGCCTCGATTCCGTCTTCCGGCAGCCAGCTCCCAAGCGTTTACTGAAGGCATCACCTCTCGCTGCCGCAAGCGGCACCAGCCACTGGGGGAAAGCATGGGCAACACCACCGGACCGTCGGTCTCGCCTGACGGCAACACCACCGGGCCTGCTGCCGCGCCTGACGGCAGCGGCGCCAGCCCCGGCCTCACCCCCGACGCGCAAGAAGCCACGCCCGACGGCAATGGCGCCAGTCCTGGCTCCGCCCCCGACTCAGAAGAGGCCTGAGCACCCTCGACGGCCGCGGCGAAAGCCCTACCCAGTGGTCATGACGCCGGAGGCGGAGCAGCGTTCCGTTCCGCGCTGCCAGTGACGGCCCGATGCATGAAGGTCCGTCTGCTGCCGGATGGGCTGATTCCTTGCTGGATGAAATGGGAGGGCGTGCATGAACGTCAACCGGATTCCCCTTCGATCTCGTCGGAAGGCCCCCAGGCTCCGCTCGCTGACCATGTGCCTCGCCAGTCTCGGGCTGGCCGTGCCCGCGGCTCTCGCCGCATCCACGACCGCGTCCGCATCACCGGCGGCGACCGCCGCGCCCTCGGCCGCCCATGAGGTGCGGATGTCCGGCTGTGGCTCGGGTTACGTCTGCATCTACCAGGGCGACATCTGGGACAACAACCCCAACCACCCCCTGGTGTATCGCTTCTACCGCTACGGCACGTACAACGTCGCCAACCTCATCGGCGACTACACCGTGGTGAACTGCCAAACAGGCGGTGCGGGGATCAAGGGATTCACGGGGTCCAACGGCACGGGAAGCGTGGCATGGGACCTCAACACCAACAACTGCAACTCGGGCCAGTGGAGGAGCCTCACATCGACGAACTCCGTACAGGTGTACGCCTGACCACTTAGACACCCGTTCCAGCGACACCTCCGTGCCCGTCTCCTCGTCAGAGGAGACGGGCCCCTTGTGTTACCAGCGCCCCTGTTGCAGAGCACACCGCCCCGGGGCACTCGCGGGCTCTCCGTTACGGCTAGGCGTGCCGGTCGTCTTCTGGGCCCGAACCACCGTCCGGGCCCCTTCGCATGTTTCCGCCCGGCCGTTCACCGGGGCGGGCAAGGGGCGCTCGCCGAGGCTTGCGCGGCTAAGGCCGCTTCCTGTACAGGACCGGCAATCGGCTCCTGTAGCGCGTCGGTCACCTCGGTTCAAGCCCTCGCGAACCCGGCTTCTTAGCAGGACCTCCTGGTCGATTCAACGATTCGCGGGCTACTGCAAGAAGAAGAACCCCAGCTCAGGGGCCGTTTCAGATGGCCAAATGTGACGGTGCATCAGTTACGAAGTCGAGATTCGCGAAAACTCGAATACGACGCGGCCAGGCGGCAGTCTCCTCCTCGTCCGGGGCGCCACCGGACCCGACCAGGGGAACTTGCGGGGCTAACCCCTCCGCGGCCCAAAGTCGCTACGTCCACCGCACACGTGCTCTGCCGTCACGCTCGAATCGAGGAAGTCTCATGCCCGCAGCAGCCCTTGGGGCCCACGAACCCGCCCAGCACCCAACACCTCGTGGTTGGGCCGGCCCCACCGTCCGCACCGTCACCGGCGGCGTCGGCGGCATCGGCGGCCTGATCGCTGTCCGGTCCGGAACAATCCCCTGGTGGGCACTGCTGATCCTGTGCACCCTCGCGCTCGCCACCATGGCCATAAGAGCGGTGCTGCCGCAGGAATCCCGGCACCGGCGCGACGTAGTCCTGCACTACCTCAGCCACCGCCGACAGATGTACCGCCTACGGCACATGACCGCCCCGCACCCACAGCACCAGCCCCCGACCGACATCGACGAGGAGGAGACCCCCGACACCCCGGTCCACGAGAGGGCCCACGCACCCCGGGCCGACGTCCCCAGGCGAGCAGAAAAGGACAGGGCCGACAGCCCGACGCCGCGCACATCTCCCTCAGAACACCCCCGCCGCAGGCGGCGGTCCGGGCAGCGCCGCCGACCACCTCGCCGGCGCCCGAGAGACCAACCTGGCTGACACACCGCCCTGGGCGTCGCGCTGTGCCTGATCTGGTGCACACCTACAAGGGGGCCAGTGCCTCGGGCCGACCGTCGGGGGCCCGCGGTTGCGCGCAATCGGCTGTGGCGGGGGCAACCTCGCAATCTCCCGCAATCGGCGTGCACGTGCTCGTCGCGCACAGGATGCTGAGGTTCTGGCTGGCCTCGGCGAAAGGATGGACGCATGCAACTGCGTTTCCTCGGCACCACGTCCGACGACGGTGATTGCCCGACCCTGTATGAGACGGAGACCGGCGACATCGTCGTTCAAGGCGACCGGCTCACCGACCCCGACGCGCTGGCACAGCTGCGGGACGTCAAGGCAAGCGAGACGTTCGTCGTCGTCCCACGGGAGCTGCTGACCCGCTTCGCCCCCAGGACGTGAGCCGCGTGCCGGAACTCCGCCCGTTCGCCGAGGTCACACACCTGTTTGAGACCTTCGCGCACACCGCGTGGCGTCTGGAAGTCCAGCGCGGCTACGCCAGCGACCGCACGAGCGCGAAGCGGCAGCGCTACCTGCGCGGCGAGCATCTCGGCTTCGACCCGGAGCATCCCTGGCACGCCAACGTCCGCCGGCAGACCGAGGACGGCAAGCGGTTTGAGCGGGTTCGGCTCGTCGATGACCCGCCCACCGAGGACCAGCGGTTCCTGCTGGCCAGCGGTCTGGGCAACGTCGAAGCGGGGGAGGACATCCGCAACCTCCACCGCGGCGAGGCCCAGCGCCTCGGCTTGCCCGACTTCGACTTCTGGCTCTTCGACTCCCGCACCCTGGTCCGCTTCCACCACGACCACGACGGCGCCACCCTGGGCGTGGAGGTCACCCAGGAGCCGGCCGCAGTCCTGCAAGGGTGTCAAGTGCGGGACGTGGCCTGGCATTACGCGATCCGCACCGCGGAGTTTCAGGCCCGGGTACGTTCACCCATGTGAGCACCGACTTCCAAACGGCCCGTGTCTCCCTCGGTGCGCGGCTGCGCGAGCTGCGCACCGAGGCCGGCCTCAACGGCAAGGAGATGGCCGGCCGGCTGCGTTGGCAGCCGTCGAAGATCTCCCGGCTGGAGAACGGCAAGCAGACCCCGTCCCGGACGGATCTGGAGGCCTGGGCGGCCGCGGCGGGGCAGCCGGAGGCCACTGCCGAGTTGCAGGGGCGGTTGCAAGGGCTGGAGACGCAGTACCGGACCTGGCGCCGGCAGCTGGCCAACGGCCACCGCTCTCGCCAGGAGTTGGCCGTCGCTGAGACGGCGCGTACCCAAATGATCCGCGGCGTGGAGGTCGCCCGGATCCCGGGGCTGTTCCAGACCGCCGACTACGCCCGGCACCTGTTCACCGCCAACGCTGTCTTTCGCAACACCCCACGCGACACCGAATCCGCGGTCCGGGCCCGCATGCAGCGGCAGGGAGCCCTCTACGAGGCCGGCCGGTCCTTCCGCTTCGTGGTGTGGGAGGCCGCGCTGTACGCGCAGGTCTGCCCACCGGAAGTGATGGCCGCGCAACTGGACCGCCTGTGCGGGCTGATCGGCATGGACACCGTCGAGCTCGGCATCGTTCCCTTCACCGCGCCCCTGCAGCGGACCCCGGCCCACGGGTTTTGGATCTACGACGAGCGATTGGTGACCGTCGAGACGATCAACGCCGAACTCTGGCTCGACGACGCCGACAGCATCAGCCTCTACACCCGGGCCTGGACATGGCTGCACGAGTCGGCCGTCCACGGACACCCCGCCCAACGCCTCATCGCCCGCGCACGCGCTCACCTCACCCTCCCGTGAGCAATCGCCCGCAACGCCCCAGGCCCGCTCGCAATCCCGCGCAATCAGCCCGCTGACCAGCGCACTGTCCATCTACCGTCACGCCATGACCACCCCGGACACACCGACGGACGCCCCCGTTACGCCCGGCGACCGATGGCTGCTCGCCCACAGCCCGGCCCCCACCGAAGCCCGCCGGCTATGGAGCCACGACCGTCTCGCACCGGTCCGTGCCACCGCGTGGCGCGTCGCCCAAGGCCGGTGCCTGCGCTCCCTGGAAGCCATCCGTCCCCTCAAGCGCGCCGGGCTGCTCGGCCCCGTCCTGGTGGACCCGGCCGACGATGCGGCCTGGTGGCTGGTGGCCGACGACGCGGAAGACCACCTCGCCGACATACCGGTCCTGACCCTCCACCCCGCCGGCTGGCTCCTGTACTGCCCGCCCGCTGACCGGCACTTCGGCGGCCGGTACTGGCTGGAACGACCCGACGGCTCCGACCACCTCACCGACCCCCTCGCCCTGGGCACCCTCTTCAGCCCCGCCGGACGACGACTGCCATAACCCCACCCGTCCCACCGCCCGCCCGTTTCTGCCGCGGAGAACCCATGACGAAGCAGCCGCCGTCGACATCACCCGATGCCCAGCACGACTACGGCACCCCCTCCCCGGCACTGCTCCAGCGCGCCGACCGCGGCTACGCCCGCTTCCTCGCCACCGACCACCTCGGCCGAAAAACCCCAAGCAGCCAAGACCAGATGGCCCGACGCCACACGGTTGTGCACGCCCCCGACCGAGACGTCGAGGCCGGGCACCCCCTTGACCGAGCAGCCCACGTGCAGCTGCTCAAGACCGTCCTTGCGTGGCACGGCGAACCTGGGCTGCCGGCAGACGACTACCGGCAGATCGCCCGCCAACTCACCGGCGCTGCCCGCGTCGTCGCCGACGACGTCCGCGCCACGGCTGACCGGCTGCCGACCGAACACGCGGCCCGGCTGCTCGCCGAGTACGTCCTCGAGCAGTCCACCGCCGCGCTGCAGGCCCCGATCGAGGGCACCGCGCGGTGCGTGAGGACGCGCGCCCGCTGCGTGCGGGAGCTGTACGAGCGCCTGGACCGCCTTGTCGGCATCGCCTCGCAGTCAGCCAAGGGCCTGTGAACTGTCGCGTGCCAGGCGGGACCCGCTGAGGCGGGCACGGGCATGGCCCACGGGCGAACGGGGTCGATGGCGCCAGCGTCGCGGCAGGGCCACGGCGACAGCGCGGATGGTGAGTACACGCGGGTGAGCCCAGGCTCCGGGGCTGGCGGGGTGGGCGGTCGCGACGAGCTCCTGGAGGAGGAACCCGATCAGGTGGTCTGGCATCCGGGCGGGCTGTGCAGGCGCCTGGGCCCAGTCGGTCGGGTCGTCAAAAGCGGCCGGCTCAGTGGATGCACATCGAAGCCCCGCCGGGCAACCCGTCAGCTGCCGGCGCGCTGACTCGTACGGCCCCGTGCACGCGCAGGCCGCAGAGCGTGTCCGTACGGTCAAGCCATGCGATCGATCTGGAAGGGCACCATCACGTTCGGGATGGTCGCCCTCCCCGTGGACCTCTACGCCGCAACCGAGGACCAAGGCCCGGGCCTGCACCTCGTCCACGCCGCCGACGGCGGCCGCGTGCGACACAAGCGGGTGTGCGAACTCGACGGCCAGCAGCTGACGGCGGACGAGACCGCCCACGGGTGGCAGACGCCCGACGGACACACCATCGTCCTGACAGACGACGACCTCAACGCCTTACCGCTGCCGACGAAACGGACGATCGAGGTCTTGGGCTTCATCGACACAGGCGATGTCGACCCCCTGCTGTACGCGCGTCCGTACTGGATCGGCGCCTCCACCGCCGCCGCGCAGCGCCCCTACGCGCTCTTGGTCGAAGCCCTGTCCCGCACTGGTCGACTTGGCGTGGCCAAACTGGCTCTCCGCTCACGCGAGCGCCTGGCGGTGCTCCGGCCCCGCAACGGCATCCTGGTCTGCCAGACACTGCGCTGGCCGGAGGAGATCCGAGACCCGGGCGACCTCGCCAGCCCAGCCCCGACGACCGAGCGCGAACTGGAACTCGCCGAGCTGCTGATCGGCGAGATGGCCGGCGTGGAGGTCGAGGACCTGCACGACGAATACACCACCGCGCTCAACGTGCTCGTGGACACCCTCGCCTCCGGCGTCCGCGCGGTACCGCCACCGGAACCTGCTCCTGTCGAAGACCTGATGGCGGCGCTGGAAGCCTCCGTGCAACGCGCGCGACAAGCCCGGAGCACCACGTGATCAGCTATGAGGTGTGCAGGACCGTCTCGGGTCGGCACACCGGACAGGTCCTCGCGACGGCCGGGTCCGCCAGCACCTCGAGCGCCTCGGCGTCGGTCAGCAGGCGCTCGGCATTCTGGGCCTGAGCGCAGTCGAGGCGGTGGACGAGGTAGTCCGACCAGGCGGGCTTTGGCGCCGGCGCCAGCCGCCAGCGCTGTCGTTCCTCGGGCGGTGGAGCGTGGATGGCACGGTAGTCCTCGCCTTCGATCGCCTGGATGATCGGGTGCGGCGCGCAGCCTTCGAAGAGGACGGTCGTCGAGGAGGGGCCGCGGCGCCGGTCATCGACCCGCGTCGGCAGCTCCAGGACGTAGTCGTACCACCACCGGCCATCGCGGTCCGGCCTGCATCGCGTCACGCCGACCTGGACCCGCTGGCCGTCGGGGAGCTGCAGTTCAGCCCGAGGGAAGCCGTGGTCCTCGTCCTCGTACACCGCTACGAGCGGGCGTGCTTGAGGGCGGAGCGGGCCGCGGGAGCGTCCTCGCAGGTGGACCAGAAGTCGTGGGTGACGATGCGTTCGGAGAGTTCCAGGACCCGGGCGCGGAGCGTTGCGATCTCCTCCTGTTCGGCTTCGGTCCAGCCGGGAGAGTCCTCGCGTTGGCTTTCGTAGTAGCCGCCCCCGGCCTCTTTGGTGCGGGTCCAGCCGGACTGGGGTGCCACCGACCATGGCAGTTGCTCGTACCTGGCGGTGAGAGCAGCTCGTGCCTGGTTCAGTTCGTCTTGAGCCTCCAGTAGGCCCTCGGGGAAGTCGAAGCTCACCAAAACAGAATACGCATTCGATTTTGATCTTCGGCGCTCCCACGCCGGCCCGATTCGACGTTGTCACTGAGCGTTTCGCTTGTCCAGTGAGCGTTGCACTTGGCCAGTTGAGCGTGCGGGCCTCTGTGTGACGGGTGAGTCGAAGCGAGATGGTTGTCACCGAGGCAGGGAGGTTGTCATCAGACCGTCGGAGACGGCGTACGGGTCTGGTTGCCGGCTGCCTGGTGTCGATAGTTCGCGATGCGCGGCACGTAGGAAGTGCACCGGCCTGCTCTGGGCGAAGACGATGCGCAGCGGGCCGCCGGCGTCGGTGGACTGCGGGTACGGCGTGAGGGTCTGCCGGCAGTCCGCGGGTCGTCTGCTGTCCATCACCTGGTGGCTGTGGCGGAGGGTCCACAGGTACGCGCGCCTGCCGGCGACCAGCCGGCGGGGCTTCTTCGGATGGCGGGGCACGAAGCCGAGGGTATGCGGCGAGAGGGGCGGCGTGGATGCTCCTATGTTTGTCAAGCCGCTGGAGCAAGGTCGGTTTGGGTGATTCGTTCCGTTGGTGTGGTCGTCAGGGCGCGGTAGACCTCGCGGGCGACGAATCGCTTGAGGCAGCGCATGATGTCCTTCTTGTTCAGCCCTTCCTTGGTGCGGCGTTCGACGTAGGCGCGGGTGCGTTCGTCGAAGCGCATACGGGTCAGAACGATGGTGTGCAGGGCGTTGTTGGCGGCCCGGTCGCCGCCGCGGTTGAGGCGGTGGCGGTGGGTGCGGCCGGAGGAGGCCGGGATCGGTGCGACTCCCGCCAGGTGGGCGACCGCGGCCTCCGACCGCATCCGTTCGGGGTTGTCCCCGGCCGAGGCGAGCAGCTGGCCGGCGGTCTCCGGGCCGACACCGAACAGCTCCAGCAGTTGCGGGGCGGCCTGCCTGACGAGCGGACCGATCTCGGTGTCGAGGTCGGCGATCTCGGCGTCCATCGCCTGGTGGCGCCGGGCCAGGCGGCGCAGTGCCGCTCTGGTCGCCGCCAGCGGCCGCGGCAGGTCGTCGCCGGGCCGCAGCCGGGCAAGCGTGCGTATCAGGGTGGCCCGGTCCAGACCGGCGACCTGTTCACGCAGCATCGCGGGTGCCGAGACGAGCAGGCCACGGATCTGGTTCATCGCCTGGGTGCGGGCCTTGACCGCGCTGCGGCGGGCGAGCCGCAGGACCCGCACGGCCTCGACCACGCCGTCCCGGCTCTTCGGTGTGCCTGTCGCCCGGCCGGAGAGCACGGCCGTCGCGGCGCCGTAGGCGTCGATCGGATCGGACTTGCCCTTCATCCGCCGTGTCTTGCGGTCCGGGCGGTCCACGTCGACGACGGTGACGCCGGCCGCGGTCAGCACACGGGCAAGCGGGACGCGCCGGTCCGGCGGGTGGACAAGACAGTGACGGGGCTTATGCGACAAGCTCCTATGAAGTCACAAGCACCCGTCCGGCCGCGTGCGTGGTGACGCCCGACAGGCCGACAAATCCCAAACAGGACAGTCGAGAACGTCAGTCAGCCGAGGGGTCAGACCCGCCAGCAGCGTCACCACGTCACATCCTCACTGTCAGCCGAGCTCGTTGAGGGTGATTTCCAATTCGGCGAGCGTTTCGTCGACCGGGCTGATGTCGAGGGCGGCCAGTGCGGAGACACATGTCGCGGCGTAGTCGCCCAGTTCCACGATCAGGTCCATGAAGGCGCCCTGGTCGCGGACGAAGATCCCGGCGAAGAGTTCGGCAGTGGCCTCCACGCCCTTGCCCATGGCGCGCAGTGCGGCGGGGAGTTCGGTGGCGTGGCCTGCCTTGGCGTGGCCGGCGGCCAGCTCGTCGATCAGCGCCTCAGCCGTGATCTTCTTGTGCTCGGCCAGCACGAAGGTCAGGTCTGTGGCGCAGACCCCGATGCCGACAGCCAGGATGTTCAACCTCTGCATGCCGCCGTCGTCGGCGTCTTTCCTGGCCTCCCGGCTCACGACCCGACAGGCGGGGGAGTCCAAGCGGTGGGCCGGCGGGGGCTTTTGCTGGGCGGTGTGGGAGGCATGGAGCAGTTCCATCACGAGCATGGTGTTGGAGGACATGCTCCATCGTCGCGCTTGGCCGCCGCTCGGCGTGGACGCTTGATCCTTTCTTTTCCTGCGGCGTCAGAGGCCAGCCATCTCCCTGATGCCTGGTGCACCTACTGTGCGCCGGAACTATCGCTGCCCAATACACGAGAAAGCAGAATCTATTCATTTGCCGCATCTCGCCTTGGCGCGGGGTGGCGAACCATAGCGAATTCCCGGGCGGCCCAGGAACGCGACAGTCCGCCCAGGCAAATGCCATAAGAATGGTCGTCACAACGGGAGCGCTCACCGCCCGGCGCCGGCTGCGGCCGCGCCCGCGGTCCGGCGCCCCGCCTGCGGCCGGCGGGCATGCCGCCGTTGAGCCGCCGTTCGTCCGCCGAGTGCAAAGGAGCACGGCGCACAACAGGGCCGTTAAGGCATGTGCGCTGACCTGCAGTTATGCATGACTTCTTGGATCAGCTGTGGTCCGGCTACGTGGCCGGTGTGCTGGCACCGATCACCCTGACCGCCGTTGCCCGCCTCACCAAGGCGTGGCGGGCTTCGCGCTCGCGGCGCCGGGGAGATGCGGAGCCGCAGCCCCCCGCTGGCAGCAGCAAATAGCCGACCGCCACCCTTCCCTGAACTCATTGGAGCACCTATGCCTGAATCCATGAGTGTCGTCTTTCGGGCGACAAAAAACGTCGCCCGAAAGACGACATCCACCCAAAGGTCTGCGGAGGAAACCAACCGCTATTACGCCTGGCAGCACTTGCTCACACCCCAGGCCCCCATAGAAGACGAGTGGGTAGGAGAGCTGGCCACCGCCATTAATCGGCTGGATCCCAGCGGCTCGCTGGGCGAGGTCGCGGCAAAGTACGACCGCCTCATCCAGCTCGTCGAACTCGACGCCACCGACGACATCGACGAGACCGACCTGCTCGCAGGATTGCTGGTCATCCGGACCCTGCGCGACAAGCTGCACCTGGACGAAGGGCGCCTGCTCGGCGCCGCCCGACGCAAGAAGATCACCTGGACTCGCCTGGCCGACGCCCTCGAGATGCGCAACCGCCAGTCCGCCGAACGCCGATACCTCCAGCTGCGCACCGACATGGACGAGGCCCGCGGCGTGCCCATGGTCCAAAGCGAACGGGTGGAGTTCATCCGCGCCCAACGCGACCGCCGCGTCGAGCGACGCTGGGCGTCGGAACACCACCGCGACATCGCCGCCCTGGCCCGCCGCCTGGCGGCCGTACCCGACCTGCAGCACCGAGCCGACCGTGCCCGACGCGCAACCGAGCGCGTCGACGGGGCCGCCAAGGAAGCCCGCAAGACCGACAAGTCCACGCCCCCGCCCGGCCCTATGCCCTGGCCGAAGCTCTTGCAGGACAACCTCGCGCTCCATGACAAGGCCAGGGAAACGGACCTGACGGCCGTGCAGCACACCGACGTGATCCACACACTGTTCGGCCTGATCGGCTACGCCTGCCGCCCCGACTACATCTCGCTGCCCGACCACGAGGACCTGGTCCACGACATCCGCCAGCTCTACTGCGCCGCCGGCGACGCAGCACCGCGCGCCCCATACGAGTACCTCCCCACCCCATCGCGGCCGACGCAGGACGCAGGACGCGAAGCCGACACGCGCGACACCGGCACCACAAGACTTCGCGGCTAATCGAACGGGCTGCATTTTCCGCCCCGCGGAACAACCGGGTCGCTTGGATGGTGCGCCGAGATAGAGGGCGAAGTGACGGCTGTTGAACAACCGGCCTGGAGCATGTCGTCTGCCGGCCGGGCGTCACCGTCCCCCGCCGCCGGCCGGCGGGGCCCCGTCCTCGTGCTGGCCCTCGGTCAGGACGGTGCGGTAGAGGCTTATCCGGGAGCGGGGGCTCAAGGAGCGCAGTCCCGACCAGGCCACATGCGGAGGCAGGTCGACGGTGCTGTGCGGGGGCCGGCGCCGACCGGCGACGTCAGCGGCGGCGCCGACGCCAGGGCCACGGGGCGGCGCCGAAGAACCGGCCGCGACGTGAGGCGTTGCGTTTGGGTGGCTTAGGTCGACGCGGTACGTCCGGGGGCGTACTGGGCATCGGGGGCACCGGCGGCGGGGGCGCGGAAGGTGGGGTCGCCGGGGAGATCGCGCGCTCGCTGGTGGGCTCGGGCTGCGTTGGGATTTCCGAGGTCGGGGCCGGTGGTGTCGTCGGTGTCGTGTCGGCCTCGGGTGGAGTGGGGACAGGCTCCTGTTGCTGCGGAGCAGGGGGCGAGGCCGGGGCGTTGGCACGGTTGAACTGCTCTCGGGCACGCCGGCGCGAGGCGGCCCAGCGTCGCGGCTGGGCCGCCTCCAGGCGTTCCATGACGTCGTAGGCATCGCGGGGGTGGAAGGCGACCTTGGTCCCGCGCAAGGATGTCAGGCCGATCGGCACCAGGCCCCACCACGTGGCGTCGGGTGCCGGTATGGGGTGGCTGATCGCCCAGTCCTGTCGGTATCGGGCAGCCTCGCCTTTCCAGTCCTCACCGCGGCGGGGGGTGTGGGCGAAGTCGCGGCCTCCGTAAGGCACCAGGACGTTGTGCCCGTCGACCCAGAACACGCGGCCGCCGGCCTTGACGATCGCCAACTGCTGTTCGGTGGGGTGGACGCGGCGGTGGCGAATGGACCGTGGTTCTCCGTCGGGTCGGACTGCTTTCGGGCGCAGATCGCCCTCCCGGAAATGCCGCGGGTCTTCTGCGAAGAACCACAGGTGCATGACCTTTGGTCCGTAGCGGTCCCGCACTGCGCGGAACCGGTGCTGCACCGCCGGCGTCGACAACTCACCGCGAGGACGCTCGATCACCAGCGTCTGGTCACCGTCTCGGCACACCACCACGGGGGGCTCGGAGGGCTGCCCCGGGCGAGCGGGTTCGGGGTACTCGACGCAGACCGTTGCCCCGGGCCAGGCCTGTGCAAGTTGTGTGCCGAGGTCGATGACGACTTGGACGTCGTCGTTGATCCGTTGCTGGACGTCGGCGCGGGCGGAACAGACGTCGAGGTCTGGGGACTTCTGGTGGGGGTGAGCGAACCGAGGGGTGTAGGAGGAGGTCGGGCGTGATCGGCGGGAGAGCGACAGCACGCTGCCGCACATCTCGCACAGGTACCGGCCGTTGGTCGCATTGCCGGTTGGCAGGTGGTCGGCGGAGGCTGGGTCCTTTGTGAGCAGCACGAGTTCACCGGTCACCGTGTCCCGGGCGCGCAACGTCATATACCGATCATGCCGCCCGTTTGGCGTAGGACGGGTGGGATCCGCACCTACGGCCACGCGTCTTGCCCGCCTTCTGTAGGTTTCGCCCGAAGTTGAGGTGGGGCGAACCCGGTGACGGCCCCTCACTTCCCTATCGGGCCACGTCCGAGGGAAAGATCACTGCTGGGCGTGACGGGCGGGGGTGATCTTCGGTGATCGGTAGAGGTCTTGTCGCGGAGGGTCGACGACAGGTCGGAGGGCCTACTCCCGGAATGCGTGTTCCATCACATATGTCGCGACAGGCCGCAAAAACAAACTCCAAGGTCTGTAAAACGGAAGGTAAGGTACAGCCCCCGGCCACTCCGATGGCGGAATACCGCCCTTGCAGTCCGGGCCAGCGCCCGTGTAGCAGCCACACGGGCACAGGCAAAACAGAGTAGTAGCACCGCAATTGGGGAGGAAGCGCATGGGTGCAGTGCAGCTCAGGAGCCGTCACCGCGCGATGCCCAAAAACAGGTCGCACGTTCTGTTATTGATGGCCGGGTGCGGTGCGCTCGCCTTCGTGGTCACCGCGTGCAGCAGCTCCGACGGCTCCTCGACGAAGCCCTCACCCTCGCAGTCCGCGACCGCGAAGCCGTCACCAACGGATGAGGCTCAGGCCGCCGCGCGGAAGGAGGTCCTGGCGGTATACGCCGGGATGCGCACCGAGCAGGTGAAGGCGTACGCCGTGGGCGTGGCCAAGGACACCAAACTCAAGGACTACGCCGCCGACAAGGCCCTCGCGCTGATTGAGGGCAACCTTTTCCGTCTCCGCCAAGGTGGCGTCGTCTTCAAGGGGAAGCCCGAAAGCACGACGAAGGTCACTGCGCTCAACTTGAGCAGCCACCCCAAGACCGCGACCGTCTCCGAGTGCGTGGACACCACACGCTGGATCCCTGTGGACAAGGCCACCGGCAAGGAGATGGCCAGTGGTAACCAACCGCGCCGCTACATGACAACCGGCACCGTGCGCACCATCGGAACACACTGGATGGTCGTCGGCCTCACCGTCGACAAGGAACACCCGTGCTGAGAGCAGCGGTCACCACTACCGTGGCGCTCGGCGTAGTGGCCGCATCAACTGTGTCCGCCTACGCCGACATCACTCCGCCCGAGGACTGCGGCGGCATGGAAGTGTGCTGGGGCGTCCGTGACCCGGGCAGCTCTGCCCACAAGAACAGCAGCTCTCCGCAAGCACACCACAGCACGAGCACGGACAAGAAGCCGACGTGCAAGGTGTGGGGCGATGGAGGCAAGGGCGGCGTCACGCAGGCCGAAGTCCCGTCCAACGTCGAAGTTCCCTGCCAGGACGCCAGCCTCGGCAGCTTCTCCGGCGGCTGCTACTACAAGCCCGTCGCCAACCCGCCCGCGGACGACCCTGTATGGAAGGGGCACAAGCCCGGCGACGGCGCCGTCTACCAGAAGACGTGCCCCCTCGGCAGTAACGGTGACCCCTTCGGACTCAACGGCTCCGGGCTGGTGTGGATGCCAACACCACCCAAGGCCGCAGCCGTGGACCCCGTCCAGCTGGCTCACGAGGCCGTCGCCAAGATGACCCTGCGTGGTCCGGACATCGGCATCACACCGAAGCCGGGCGGTAAGGGCGTGGTCGGCATGCCTGTCTACATGTGGACGGCCACAACACGTGAGACGTACGGGCCGAACACTGCCTCAGCCAGCGCGGGGGCCGTGACGGTGACCGCGACGGCGAAGGTGTCGAAGATCGTATGGGCCATGGGCGACAGCCAAAGCGTCACCTGCACCACGGCCGGCACGCCCTACCAGCCCTCGTTCGGGAAGAAGCCCTCGCCGGACTGCGGGTACCGCTACACCCAGCCCTCCACCAGCCAGCCCTCAGGCACCTACCACGTGACCGCCACCTCGACCTGGACGGTCGACTGGACCGGCGGCGGACAGAGCGGCCAGTTGACCGAGACCCGCGACAGCGCCGTCGACATCACCGTCGGCGAAGTCCAGGTCCTCAACTAGACGGCGCGCGACCGCGGCACGGCCGTCGGGCCGATCAGCACAAAGAGCACGACGCACGACGAAAAGGGAGAGCACCGCTCATGGAACACCCCCAGGCACCGGCGGTGCCCCGCCCGGCAACTGGCCGCCCCGACATGCCAATCACCACCGCTCCGCCGGTCCGGCGCGAGCGGCGCTGGTCGATTGTCGCGCTGTGTGTAGTGCTGGCTGTCGTCGCCGGCCTGGGAGCGGTGGCCGCGGTCAACGCCGCCGGTGAGCGGAACAAGGTGTTGGCGATCGCCCGCGACGTGCCGGCCGGCCAGGCCCTGACCAACGCGGACATCACCGTCGCCGAGGTCTCCGCCGACGCGGCCCTGGCCCCGATGCCCGGCAACCAGAAGGCGTCCGTGGTGGGCCGGCGGCCCGTCGTGGACCTGCGACGAGGCGGCCTGCTGACCGCCTCCCAACTCAGCGCCGGTAGCGGCTTGGGCGATGACCGCCAGCAGGTCGGCGTGCAGATCAAGCGCGGCCAGGCCCCCGAAGGCACCCTCGCCGCCGGCGACAAGGTGCTAGCGGTGACCACCCCCGCTCAAGGCGACCAGCCCACCAAGGGCAGCGACAGCCCCCCGGCCACGATCCCTGGCACCGTCGTGTCGGTCTCCCGCCCCGATGCGTCCGGCACCGTCGTGGTCAACCTCGCCGTCACCACCACCGACGGTCCCACGCTGGCCACCCGCGCCGCACTCGGCCGGATCGCCCTCGTGCGCGAACCGCGGGGCAACTGATGCCCGTCACCGCCCTGGTTTCCGCCAAGACCTGCGGAGTGACCACCGCCGCACTGGCCCTGACGCTCACCTCGAAGCGGCCCTCGCTGCTGGCCGAGTGCGACCCAGCAGGCGGCACCATCCGCACCGGCTACATGCAAGGCACCGCCACTGCCGG
Organism: Streptomyces sp. NPDC093097; assembly: GCF_044754325.1. NCBI lineage: Bacteria > Bacillati > Actinomycetota > Actinomycetes > Kitasatosporales > Streptomycetaceae > Streptomyces > Streptomyces sp. NPDC093097. Next base: position 22,210 of record NZ_JBIVOW010000039.1, on the reverse strand, counting down.
CTACGGCCTCTACCACCTGGCCGCCGCCGAACGCGTCGGCCCTGACGCCCTGGCCAGTGCCTTCGCTTCCAACTTGGTGCCCATGGACGAGGCCGGCCACCGCAAACTCCTGCCGGGGCTGGTCGACCCGACCCAGGCAGCCGCCCTAGGACGCACCTGGCCGGCACTGGCCGAGGTGATGCACGTGTTGTCGGCCGACGCCGGCTACGACGTCTACGTCGACGCCGGCCGATTGGCCCTGGACGCCGGCCGGCTGCACCCCACGCTGACGCCAGCGGCGCTGCTCTACCAGGCCGACCTCGTCGTCCTCGTCGTGCGCGGCACCGAGCAATCCCTCAGCCTGGCACGCCACCTCATCGCCCCGCTGCGTGCCGAGCTCGACGAACATGGCACCGGCGGCGATTCCCTGGCCCTACTGCTCATCGAGGACGGCCCCTACCGCGCCCACCAGGTAGCCGAAGCGCTGGCCGTGCCGGTGCTGGCCGCGCTGCCCTGGGACCCGCCCGTCGCCGATTTCCTGTCCGGGGGCGGGCGAGTCCCGCGCGGGTACGGCCGCAGCCCCCTATTGCGGCACGCACGCACCGCAACCGAGCACCTGGACGCGGCCGCGCAGCGCCGCCGGATCCACAACCAGTTCCCCCAGCCCGCGCACGCGCAGATCGCCGGTGTGCTGCAGCGGCTGACGCAGGCTCAGGAGGTAGGACGTGGCTAACCACACCCACGGCCCGTCCAACGGGCACCCGCAGCCGCCGCGAGGCATGGGCCCCGACGACATCGCGCACCTGCTGGCCGGTCGGATCGGCACGGGCCGGCCGCCGGCCCCCCGCGCGCCGCAGCCGACCGCACAACCGCCCACACCACCTGCCCCGCCCCCGCCCGGGCCCGGGCCTGGCGCGTTGCCGGCGCTGGAACGGTTGCCCGGTCAGCTACCGGTCGGCTGGGACGTCATCGAGGCCCTGCAAGGGGCAGTCTCCGCCCAGTTGACCAAGCAGGATCCCGAGCGGCTGCTGGGGGAGGACGACCGGCGGGCCCTGGCCCGGTCCCTGGCCGCTACCGCGGTCGCGGACTGGGCGGCCAAGTACGCCCAGGGCAACGCGGCACTGAGCTCCGCCGAGGACGGGCTCATCGTCGCCGCGGTATACGACGCGATGTACCGGGGCGGCCGGCTCCAGGCGCTCCTCGACGAGGACGGCGTCGAGGACGTGATGGTCGACGGGCTGCGGGCCACGGTCCGCTACTACGACCGGCCCGCCCGCACCGTGGAGAAAGTCGCGGACTCCCACGAGGAGTTGATCGCGCTGATCAACCGTATGGCGCAGATCTCCGGACACGGCGAACGCGCCCTGTCGCAAGCCTCGCCGTCGGTCGGGTTCCGCCTGCCCGATGGGTCCCGTGTCACCGCGTCGCTGCTCACCGGCCGGCCCTCGGTCGTCATCCGGCGCCACCGGATCCGCCAGCACGGCATCGACGAGCTGGTGCGCTGGGGTTCCCTCAACCCGCACATCGCCCAGTTCCTCACCGCGTGCGTCGTCGCCCGCCAGAATCTGCTCATCGTCGGCGACATGGGATCGGGCAAGACCAGCCTGCTGCGGGCGTTGGGCCGGGAGATCCCCGACGACGAGGTCCTGGTCACTTTGGAGTCCGACCGCGAGCTCTACCTGGACGAACCCGGCCCCAAGCCAGGCCCGCTCACGTTTGCTTTCGAGGCCCGGCAGTCCAACGGCGAACGCATCGGCGACAACCGGCTCGCCGGCGAGATCACCATCTCCGACATGTTCCCGGTCGCCCTGCGCTACAACGCCTCCCGGGTCATCGTCGGCGAGGTCCGCTCCAGCGAGATCGTTCCGATGCTGCAGGCCATGTCCGCCGGCGGCTCCGGCTCGATGTGCACCATCCACGTCCGGCGGCCGCACGGCATCATCAGCCGCCTGGTGCAGCTGGCGACCGAGGCCGGGATGGACGTCGACGCCGCCCACCACCTCATCGCCGGCGCCATCGACGTCGTCGTCTACCTCGCCTACGACTTCAGCGACGTGCGGCACGGCGGCCGCCGCCACCGCTACATCTCCCACATCTACGAGGTCGACGACGTCGTCGGCGAAGCGGGCCGGCCCGTCCTGACCGAGCTGTTCGCCCCCCACGGCTACGAACCGCGGGCGGTTTTCCGCACCATGCCGAGCTTCGTCGCCGAGCTGGAGCACAAGGCCGGCTTCGACCGGCGTCAGCTGACCGACAACCCGCTCGCCGCCTGGGGCGCGCCGCTGCAGAAGGTGGGGCCGCGATGACGCTCTCGCAGCTATCGCTGCTCGCCCTGCTCTGCGCGGTCCTCATCGTCGCCGCGGTGGTCCTGGCCGTCCGGGAGCTGCGCGGCCGCGTCCCGGATCCGGTCAAGCCCCCGTCCCGGATCGCGATCCGGCTCCAGTGCGCGAAGGCGGAGTTGCCCGAGGCGTGGCAGCGGCGCTGGCGCCACCTGCTGCTCGCCGCCGGCGCGGTGGCGTTGGCGGTGTGGGCCTACACCGGCTGGCCCGTCCACGGCCTGCTGGCCGGCGGCGCCATCATCGGGCTGCCCTACCTGCTGCAACCCGGCAGCGCGGCTCAGGCACGCATCGAGCGGCTGGAGGCGGTGGCGTCCTGGCTCAACCACCTCGCCGGCGTGCACACCGCCGGCATCTCGCTGACCCAGACCATCCGGGCCTCCGCCAAAGCCGCCCCGGCCCCGATCGCGCCCAACGTCCACGCGCTGTCCGAGCGGCTGCGGGTCGGCATGGAGCCGAGCCGCGCGTTCGCGCGGTTCGCCGACGAACTCGCCGACGGCGTCGTCGACCACGTCGTGCTGCTCCTGCAGAGCCACGCCGTCTACAAGGGCCCAGGCCTGGCCGATGCGCTGGAAGCGCTCGCGGTGACCATCCATCAGCAGGCGGCGGATGCCCGGGACGTGGAGTCCGACCGCGCCAAGGTCCGCAAGAGCGCCCGCATGGTCTCCGTCGTCGTCTTCATCGTGGTGATCGGCTGCATGCTCAACCGCTCGTGGTCCGCCTGGTACTACTCCCCGGTGGGGCAGATCGTCCTCGCCGTCCTGGGCGCGGCGTTCACCTGGACGCTGCTGTGGCTACGGCGCATCGCCCGCACCACCCCCGACCCGCGACTGCTCGCCCCGCTGCCCACCGCCGGCACTCTGGCTGGAGGTCCCCGATGATCCCCTTGCAGGCCGTGCTGCCCGCAGCCGCCAGCGGCGTGCTGATCGGCCTGGCCCTACGCGCGGCCTGGCCGGCCCGCCCGGACCTGGCCAGCGCCCTGGCCGCCCTCGACGCGCCCCGCCCGGCGCCAGGCGCCCCGACGCCGGCCGGCCCGACCTCGTTGCCCGAGCGGGTGGGGGAGCGGCTGCTGGGCGAGTTCGGCGGCCGCATCAGCCTGCCGCTCAAAGACCTGGCGCTGCTGCGGACGTCGCCAGCCGAACACCTAGGCCGACGGGTGCTGTTCGCGCTCTACGGGCTGCTGTTGCCGCAGCTGCTCCAGACGCTGCTGGCCGTGGCCGGCACCCCGCTGCCCTTCACGGTGCCGGCCGTGTTCTCCCTCGGCCTGGCCGCGCTGTTCTGGTTCGCCCCCGGCCGGGACATCAAACGCGCCGCGGCCGCCGCGCGCCTGGTCGTGCGGCACTCAGCCGCGTCCTACCTGGAGCGCGTCGCGCTGGCCCGTATCGCCAACTCCGGCGCAGCCCAGGCCCTGACCCGTACCGCGGAAGTCGGCGACGGCTGGATCTTCGCCCGCATGCGGCAAGCCTTCGACCACGCCGAGCTGTCCGGCGTCAGCCCCTGGGAGGCACTCAAGGCCCTCGGGGAGGAGCTGGACATTCCCGAACTCGGGCGGCCCGCCGACACACTGGCCCTGGCCGGGGAGGGCGCGGCCGTCTACACCACCCTCCAAGCCCAGGCCCGCCAACTGCGCCTGGCACTACTGGCGGACACCAAAGCCGAAGCGAACGCGGCCTCCGCCGCGATGATCCTGCCGGTCACCGCCGGCGTCATCCTCATGCTCACCTTCGTGATGCTGCCCGTCACCCAGACCATCCTCGCCTCCTAACCCTGACACCTGACAAGGAGAGACGACATCCCATGGACATCCAGATCCTGACCGCCTTCATCCGCTCCCGCTGGGAGGCACTCAAAGCCGGCAATGACGCCGGCCAGTCCTCCACGGAGCTGGCCGTCATCACGGGCGCACTGCTGCTGGGCGCCGGCCTGCTCATCGTCGCGATCAAGTCCAAGCTGCTGGAGAAGATCGGCATCATCAACGGCGGCTGACGACCGGACACCACATGCGCATAGCCACATGGGACGGGAGGGGAGCGGCGTGACCAAGCGGTGGCCCCGCGCACGACGCGCAGGACGTCGTGTCCGCGCTGCCCTGGCGTGGCTGCGGTCCGACGACCGCGGCTCCGGCAGCGTCGAACTATCCATCCTGGCCCTCGTCGTCCTCGCCCTGGCCCTCATCAGCATCCAGACCGGCCTGTACTTCCACGCACGCCGGGTCGCCCAGTCCGCCGCCCGGCACGGCGTGGAGGCCGGCCGCCAGTTCGCCGCCGGCCCCGGCGACGGCATCACCCAAGCCACCACCTTCCTCAACAAGTTCGGCGGCTCCGTGCGCGGCGCGCAGGTCTCCTCCAGCGGCAGCACCACCGAGCGGATCCGCATCACCGTCACCGGCCACGTCGCCACCCTCCTCCCCGGCCTGGAACTAAACGTCAGCCAGCACGCCGACGCCCCCATCGAACGGTGGACCACCCCATGAGCCGGCTTCGGCGCGCACTGCGCGAGGACCGGGGCAGCTACAGCGTCGAAGTCGCCGTGCTGGCACCCGTCCTGATCGCCATCCTCGGCCTCATGGTCGCCTTCGGGCGAATCACCGACGCCAAGGGCGCCGTCGACACCGCCGCGCGCGCCGCGGCCCGCGCCGCCTCCCTCGAGCGCGACGCCAGCACCGCGCAGGCAAAGGCCCAAAGTGCCGCGGCGGCCGCGCTCGCCGGCGAGGGCATCGCCTGCCGAGCGACCAACGTGTCAGTCGACACCTCCGGCTACGCCACATCGGTGGGCACCGACGCGAACGTCACCGCCACCATCGACTGCACTGCGAATCTCTCCGACATCGGCCTGCCGGGCCTGCCCGGCTCCAAGACGCTGACCTCGTCGTGGACCAGCCCCATCGACACCTACAGGGCCCGCCCGTGAACATCCCGCCGACACCCCCGCTCCTGCACCACCTCCGCCGCCGCCTCGCCTTCGCCGGCCCCCGCGACCGCGGGTCGATGTCGGTGTTCTTCGCCGTAGTCACCGTCGCGATCCTGATGGTGATGGGCCTCCTCGTCGACGGCGGCGCCGCCCTCAACGCCGACAACCGCGCCACCAGCCTCGCCCAGGAAGCCGCGCGCACCGCCGGCCAGCAACTCGACCCGGCCCAGGCCATCGAAGGCACCGCCATCACCATCGACCCCGAAGCCGCCCGCAGCGCCGCCCAGAACTACCTCGCCGACAACAACGTCAACGGCACCGTGACCATCACCGACGGCGGACGCACCCTGACCGTCGAAGTCCACGACACCTACCGCACGCTCTTCGGCGCGCTGGTCGGCCGCAGCACCCTGAACGTCACCGGCACCGCCACCGCTCACCTGCAAAACCAACCAGGAGGATCCTGATGGCCCCCACCACCGGGCCCCTGCGCACCGCAGGAACGCTACTGCGCGCCCTGGTCGCCACCGTCGTCCTCCTCGCCCTCGTCGCCGGCACGCCGTATCTCCTCCTCACCCTCGGGCACCCACCGACCGAACTGTCCGCTGGCCTACAGCTGTTGACCGAGCAGGACGACGGGACCCTGCTGCTGGTCGTGCTCACCCTCATCGGCTGGCTCGCCTGGGCCGCCTTCACCCTGTCCGTGCTCGTCGAAGTGGTAGCGCTGGCCCGGCGGCGCTCGGCCCCGCGCATCAAGGGACTGGGCGGCCTGCAGTCCCTGGCCGGCGCCCTGATCGGCGGCATCGTGCTGCTCGCCCCCACCGCGGCCTCCGCCGCGAGCCCAGCCACCGCGGCCGCCGTCGCCACCCACCACACCACCACCCGCGACACGGCCAAGAACACCACCACCACGACCACCGACGCCCAGAAGCAGGCCGGGCCACGGCACACCGTTGCTTCTCCCCGCGAAACGCTGTGGGACCTCGCCCAGCAGTACCTGGGCAGCGGTACCCGCTGGCGGGACATCGCCGCCCTCAATGCCACCACCTACCCCGCCCTGGCCACCGGCGACGCGCCCCTCCAACAGGGCTGGGTGCTGACGCTGCCGCCGGACGCCACCGTGCACACCGAACTCGCCTCCGCCCCGGCCACCGACCAACACAGCGACGCGCAGCACACACCCGCGACCTACACCGTCCGCACCGGCGACTCCCTCTCCAACATCGCCGACGAGGAACTCGGCGACGCCAACCGCTGGCCCGACCTCTACAAGGCCAACAAGGCCCTAGTCCACAACCCGGACCTGATCTACCCCGGCCAACGCCTCGACCTCCCCCAGCAACAGGCCACCCCCACACCCCCCGCGCCGAACCGCCCCCACACGCCCGGCCCGGAGAAGAAGCCCGCACCCGCCCCGGATCGGGCAGCCGGCGGTCAGCACGACGCGAGCCCCGCACCGGACGAGGCGCCCTCCGCACCGGGTCCTTCGGCCGAGCACACCGCGACGCCGGCCCCCGCCTCCCCGCCTCCCGCACCCACGCCCACCCCGCCGCCGGCGACGCCCGCGTCCCAGGCCACCGACGACACCGTCATGCCGGCCACCATGTGGGCGGGCGCCGGCATCCTGGCCGCAGCCCTCATCGGCACCCTGACCACCCGACGCATCCTGCAACAGCGCCGCCGCACCCCCGGCCGAAGCATCCCCATGCCCACCGGCCGCGCCGCCGACACCGAACGCAAACTGCGCAGCGTCCAACACCTCGCAGGCTTCGACCTGCTCAACACCGCACTGCGCACGTTGGCCGCGCACCTGGCCGACGCCCACCGGCCCCTGCCCGACCTCGACGCCGTCGTACTGCACGAAGCCCGCCTCGACCTATGGCTGGCCGACGAGCAAGAGCCGCTCCCACCGTTCACCGACGTGCCCAACCAACCGCGGCTATGGACCACCACCGCCGCCCACCCCGCGCTCGCCGACGACCACAGCGACATGGACGCCCCCTACCCAGCCCTGGTCTCCCTGGGCTGGGACCCCCAGCAGCGCCTGGTCCTAGTCGACCTCGAACGCATCGGCGTACTCACCCTGACCGGAGACTCGAAGGCGACGCAGAGCGTCCTGCACGGGATCGCGGTAGAGCTGGCCACGGCCAGCGTGCACGGCCCACTCGAAGTCACCGTCGCCGGGAACACCGCTCCGGGCCTGGATGCCGTCGCCCCCGAACGCGTCGCCCGCGAAGCCCTCGATGCGGTCACCACCCGCCTGTCCGCACACGCCGCCGACCAACGCCGCGCCCTGGCAGACCTCCAGGCCCAAGGCCTGGGCGAGGCCCGCGTGCAGGACGACACCGGCGGAGCCTGGACCCCGCACGTCGTCCTGGCCGACAACCCCGACGACGCCACCGCCCTAATCGAGGTCCTGGCCGACGAGCCGCGCACCGCCAGCGCCGTCATCGTCACCGCCCCCACCACCTCACCCCTGCCCGAAGGGGCCTGGACCCTGGCGTGCACCGACCCCGACCAGAGCGTCACCCTGCCCGGCTCCGGCCTGACCGTGCATCTGCAGGGCCTGCCCAGCGAGGTGTACGAGGACGCGGTGGAGCTCCTACGAGTCGCCTCCTCCACCGCCACCCTGCCCGCCGAGCCGAAAAGCGTCCCCGCACCGCAGGCCCCCCTCGACGACGAGCACGCAGCCGTCACGGCAAGCAGCGACGACGCCGGCCTGCCCGCCGAATACGCCGACGACGAAGCCGAAGAAGAAGCCGACGCCGAGGAGGACACCACCAACTCCGGCGCCACACCGGCCCCCGAGAGCGCCGCACCGAACCCGGTGCCGGCAGCCGCGGACGCCGTGAACCCCGAGCCCGAAACAACCGAAGGCCCCACCCTGCTGCTCCTCGGGCCGGTCAGCCTCGACGGCGCCCTCGGCCGCGTCGACTCCAACCGCGTCACACCGAGCACCGAACTGGCCGCCTACCTCTACCTCAACCCCGACGTCGACCACCACGCGATCGACAACGCCCTGTGGCCCGCCAGCCGCGTCAACAAGGGCATGCGCACCGCCGTCGTCTCCCGCCTACGCGTCTGGCTCGGCCAAGACGCCAACGGCCGCCACTACTTCCCCCGGCTGCAAGACACCAACGGCCACCGCTACCGGCTCAACGGCGTCGCCTGCGACTGGACCCGCTTCCGGCTCCACGCCCGTACCGGCCTGAACGACACCACCGAAGACGGCACCCTCGCGCTGCGCCGGGCGCTGGCGCTGGTCCGCGGCCGGCCGCTGTCCGCAGTCGACCCCCAGCGTTACGGCTGGGCCGAGCCAGTTCTGCAGGAGATGTGCGAAGCCATCGTCGACACCGCGTTGGAACTGTCCGACCGGCTCCGCGAGGCCGGCGACCACACCGGCGCGCTGTGGGCCGCCGGCCGGGGCCTGCTCGCCTGCGAGGAATCCGAGGCCCTGCACCGCGCCGCCTTCCGCGCCCACCATGCTGCCGGCGACATCGAGGCCCTGCGCGAAGCCGCCGCCCGCCTGACCCGCATCAACGACCGCCTCGGGAGCGAGGGCGTCGACATGGACACCGAAACGGCCCAGCTCCTAGCCGATCTGCTGCCCCGCACCCGCCAAACCGCCTAAGCCTCGATCCACCGACGTGCTTTGAAGATGATCTCTTGATCGTTTTGTGAGCTGGTTTCAGTCGGTGGTTGTGGATGGGCAGGTTGTTTCTGCTGGTCTGCCCAGCTTTTCCACGAGTTCGGTTCCGGTCGGGCCCTGGCGGGCGGGGTGGTCAGGGGGATCAGGCTGGTGCAGGTGGGTCGTGGACGGTGTCGAAGAGGTGTGTCCAGGCTTGCTGCCAGGGCCAGTTGTGTGGCAGGTGCAGGGTGATGCGTCGTGCGGATCGCGCGATCCGGGCCGGGATCTGGACCAGGTGGCTGCGGAGGGTGGCGGTGGTGGCCTTGGCATGGAAGGGCGAGGTCAGTGCACCGGCGGCCCGCAGCAGGTTGTAGGTCATCGCCCACAGGGTCAGCCAGGCCGCGTTGGCGTGGAAGTGCCCGGAGGGTAGGTGGGCCAGAGCGCCGGCTTTGGTGTCCGCGATGACTTGCTCGACCACCGCATGGTGCCGGTGTTCCCGCTCGGCCTGCAGGGTTGCGGCGCTCTGGTCGGTGAAGAAGGGGTGGTAGCGCCAGACGGGAAACAGCTCGCCCTGTTCACCCATGATGGCAGGTTTGGCCAGGTCACGGACCCGGCGCACGATCAGCCGGGCGGTAACCCGCTCCGCTTTCTTTCGGCTCGCGAAGGCGGTGTACTGGGGTATCTCGGCGACTTCGGCGTCTGAGATGAGTTCGCCGGTCTCGGGGTCGGGCACCGCGGTCGGGTAACTGATGTGTTGCCAGGCGTCGTCGGAAATGCTGTGGACGGCTCGATTGATGGAGGGGTTCATGCCGGTGGTGATCGAGAAGTGGGCTCCGGCCCGACGGCAGGCGGCGATCACCGCGGCGTTGTAGAACTGCGAGTCGGCCCGCAGGATGCGCATGCCGGTGCAGCCGGCTTCCTGGGCGGTGGCCAGAGCCTCGCTCACGAATTTCGGGGCGCCTCGGGAGTCTGCTGCTTTGCCGCGTCGCATCCGGACCCCGGCGATCACCGGCCGCGCATGCGGGGTGCAGACCGTGGCGAGCAGGGGGTGCAGGGTGCGGATGCCCTTGAACCGGCCGTACTCGGCGCCCTGCTTGGTCCGGCCGTAGACGCGTTTGTGCGTGGAGTCGACATCGATGAACGCCTTCTCCCCAGAGCCGGGCAGCAGTGGAGTGTGCGCGGCCAGCGATGCCAGGAATCTGCGGTGCACAGCGTGGAGTGAACCGCCCCGGGTCAGGTGGAGGCTCGATTCCATGTAGGGATTGAGTCATGGCACGACCCTCCTGTTACCCGCTTGAGCTCCGCCGTCGTGCGGTGCGCATGGTCGCCGAGGTGCGCGACGACTACCCGAACGAGACGGCCGCTTTGCAAGCGGTGACAGAGAAGCTCGGCATCGGTTCCCGCGAGACGCTGCGGAACTGGGTGAAGCAGCACGAGATCGACGCGGGGCAACGTCCGGGGACGACGACGGAGGAGTCTGCCCAGCTCAAGGCGTTGAAGAAGGAAAACGCCGAACTGAAGCGGGCGAATGAGATCCTGAAGGCCGCGGCGAGTTTCTTCGCGGCCGAGCTCGACCGGCCACACACGCGCTCGTAGCGTTCATCGACGAGCACCGGGACCGCTTCGGCGGTGTCGAGCCGATCTGCAGGACGCTCACCGCACAGGACTGCAAGATCGCCCCTTCCACGTACTACGCCCACAAGAGGCGCCTCGATACTCCCTCCGCCCGTTCCCTGCGTGATGCGGAGCTCAAAGAACGCATCCAGGACGTCTACACGTCCAACTACCGTGTCTACGGAGCCCGGAAGATCTGGCGCGAGCTGAACCGGCAGGGAAATGCGGTGGCCCGCTGTACCGTCGAGCGCCTCATGCGCGAACTCGGTATCCAGGGCGCGGTGCGCGGCAAGCGCGTCATCACCACGATCCCCGGCGGGCAGGTCGATCGGGCCCCCGATCTGGTCGACCGCGACTTCGTCGCCGTCGCTCCGAACCGGTGCTGGGTGGCGGACTTCACCCACGTGAAGACCTGGTCCGGCACCGTCTATGTCGCGTTCGTCGTGGACACCTTCTCTCGCCGGCTTGTCGGCTGGTCCGCGGCCGCCGTGAAGGAGACCGTCTTCGTCCTGGACGCCCTGGAGATGGCGATCTGGCAACGCGACCGCGACCAACAGCCTGTTCAACCGGGCGAGTTGATCCATCACTCGGACGCCGGGTCGCAATACACATCATTCAAGCTCGCCGAGCACCTGGACACCGCCGGCATCGCGGCGAGCGTCGGATCCGTCGGTGACGCGTACGACAACGCCCTGATGGAGTCCACGATCGGCCTGTTCAAAACCGAGTTGATCAAGCCCCAGCGGCCCTGGAAGACCCTCTCCCAGGTCGAGTTGGCCACCGCCGAGTGGGCCGACTGGTACAACCATCGCCGGCTCCACGGAGAGATAGGCCACATCCCACCCGCCGAATACGAAGCCAACTACTACACCGAACTCACGAAACCCCAGGTCACAACCACAATCTGAGATCTCTACCGAACCCGGGGCGGTTCAGTTCATACAGCGGGAAGGCGGTGCACCGGGTCTACGCGACGCCGTCCCAGGAGGCGTTTTTGGAAGGCCACGTTCACACCGAATCACTGGCTCCCAAACACCCCGGTAAAAACAACTGAGCGCGAGAGCCGGGCGACGCCCTCGTCGCGGATCTCGTGTCCTTCGGCACGCAGCTGGGCGACTGCGGCGTGATGTACCGTGTCCAGCGCATGTCCGGCAGCAGGACGACGGGTGAGTCTCCTTCGGTGGCATCCGACCGCTCCTTGACGACCGTCCCGCGTGCCAGTTCGGCGGTCACCGGGTATTGCAGGAGGTGGCGGACTCGGCGTGTGCAGCAAGTCTGACTGCGAGTCGTTGTCCAGCTTGGTTGAGCCCGAGAACGGCAGCATTCCGGCGGGTTTCCTGCATGCGTTGCTGAAAAGCCCGGTGTAGGTCGTCGGCCGGGTTTGGCCGGGCTTGGGCGCATAGCTTTTCGGCACAGGCGACAAGGGTGTTGTCCAGGCAGCATTCGCCGCAAATGCCGTCTGGAGTCAGCTCGCTCATCTGGCCGCAGCGGTAGCAGGGCCCGTTGGCCAGCGTGGGGCGGTTTATGCATCGAGGACAGGTTTGTTTGCCCCGACGCGTGCCGTGCCAGGTGCGGTCACATTGCGGACAGAGGGTGATGGGTGGGAGGCGGGCCAGAAGCCACCCGAGGGGGGAGCGCACGAGGTGGTAAGCATCGGACTGGTCAGGCGTTAGCACAGCCGCGAGCTGGGAGGCCAGCTCCGTCGACAGTCGCTGGGCAGAGAAGGTGCGTAGAGCGGCGGTGATGGCAGCACAGGCGACGCTGAGTTCTGTGGGACGTAGCCGATCACGCAGTGGGGGGATGGCGGCGAGTACTCGATGAACGTCCCTGGGCAGAGCACGTTGAGGGCGCGCTCGGTTCCGTGTGGTGTCCGAAGTGGGAGGTGGCGGGGCGGGCATCTCCAAAGCGGATGCGGGGTGAAGCGGCGGGGAAGCTTCTGTCGCGCCTGTGCGCGCGCTTCCGGCGACGGCGGGTTGGCTCCAGACGGCTGCGCCGGAATGAGCACAAGGATCACGGTCAGACTTTCGGTCGTCCGCCACGCCAGGAGTGTGGGGGGTGTGGAGGGGACCAGTAGGAGGGAGGTCTGTCTTTGACTGGTGGCAGAGGGCCAAGGTCGCGCGAAGCCCGTTGCCAGGCGGCTCTGTGGGGCTTTCCATCGGAGTGTGATCCTTGGGGGCACTTGTGGGGTGGTCGGGCATCTCAGGAGGAAACGAGAGGTTCCGTGCGGTGACTGGGCCCGTGGCCCCCGGGAGTCGCCGGGCCGGATGCAGTGACTTGGTAGGGCGGCGCCACGGTGGTTGGGACTGAGGGGCAGCCGGGTGGTGCAGGGTGACCGCTGAGATGGCGGCGGGCCCGGAAGCGCTGGCGTGAGCGATGGACGGCAGCAGTATGTGGGAGCGTGCCTGCAGGCCGGAGCGGGTCTTGAGGCGGATGATGTGCGTGACGCCCTGGGCGCTCAGCCTGGTGAGGATCTTCGCCCCGCCCGACGCGGAGCACCCCATCATCCGGGCGACGGTGACCGCGGGGCGGCCTCGCCGGGTGTCGACGACACCGGGACACATGCGCACTCGTCCGTCGCGACGGGTGTCGAGGGCCATAAGGAGAAGCGCGAGCCGGTCGGTGGCCGCCCCTCGGCCACGGCGTCGGCCGAGAAGGCCCGGGGGTATCGAGGTGCCGTTCCGGCAAGCCCAGCCCGGGCCGAATAGCGCTTCGCTCAGACGGAGCAGGGTGGCCAGTTCGCTGCGTCGCAGGGCAAGGGGGTGCCTGGCTCCGTCGTGCCATGCCTGTTGTAGCGGGAGGAGGTTGCATCGCAGCCCGCTCGTCTTGCCACGAGTGTCACTGACGGGATGTGACCGGAGTGCACCGGATGTGCGAAGAGCTGGCAGCACCGTGTGGTCGACCAGCGACTCGGACACCCCGAGCCAACGACCGAGTCCGTGAGCCGTCACAGCGGCGGTCCCGGTGCCGGCGTTGGTCTTGGCGGCGAGTACGACAGCGGCAAGACGGACCGCGTCGCTTTGCCCCCGCAGGGCAGGGTCGTCGAGCAACGCGCGAACTGCCGCGCGTAATCGCTGGCGCATCGTTCGTCCGAGTTGTAGAGGGCTGCCCACGCTGCGGTGCTCAGGTGAGGTGGCGGGCAGGGAAGTCGTCTGCTGGCCCGGTGCCGTCGAGACCGTGGCAGTGAAGCCAGAGCTTGCTGGGCTCATCGGGTGATTCCGAAGTCGGCAAGAAGGCGCGTTTCTGCACTACCAGACGAGGGTGGCACCGGATGGGCAAACGGGATTGCGGGGCGCCCGTGCTGACAAACGGCGGTGTTGTACTGCACCATGTGTGGGCTTCCTCATTTTGCTGGACGGGGAAGAAGCGAGTCCTTTGGGAATCGCTCAGGGTTCGCAAGAACCCGATGTCCGATCCGCGTGATCGGATCTTCGCCCGGCGGGAAGGCCGGGCGGTGGCATGACGGCTGCGTGTGTCGGGTGTTGGCGCACCTGATCTACAGCCTGGGCGGCAGTGGACCCTGGACAGGTCTGTGCCGCCCACGTGTCATTTCATGAGCTTGTCCCTTCGAGTGTGGGCAAAGTGCAGCGTCCGTGCCTGGTGGGTCACGGGCTCATGTCGCTGCCCCCGCCAGGGTGCTGGGGGCAGGCTGTTGGCAGCATGCGCCGGGCGGGATGGTTCAGTGGAGGGCCGATCAACGGTGGCCGGCCTGGCCCGAATAGCACTCTGGCCGCCACATCCGGTCGCATCAGCCGAGACAGGGGAGCGGATAGCGTCATCACGTCGAGCATGGCCCGGGTGACGGCCGGAGCGCCGGTGGCGGTTTTCAGGAGCCGGTCGGTATAGCCGCGCAGGAGCCGGACGGCTGCTGGCGGCTGCGGCCCGCGGGCTCCGGGGTAGAGGATGTCCTGCGCGGTGGCCATCGCCCAGGGGGCCTGGGTGATACGGCCCACGGCGCGCTGTAGGTGCCGGGTCAGAGCAGGATTGCCGAGTCCGCGCCGATGCAGTGCAACGCGCAGTGCGGCGGCTTCTTGGGCGGCGACCGACATTCCCTGGCCGTAGAGCGGGTTGTAGGTGGCGGCGGCGTCACCGAGGACGGCGAAGCCGCGGGGCCAGGTTTGCAGGAGGTCGAATCGGCGGCGGCGGTTGACGGTGCTGCGGGAGAGGTGGACGTCGGTCAGCGGCTCGGCGTCAGCGATGAGGTCGGCAACGACGGGGTGGCGTACGTTGCGGGCAAACGGCAAGAACTCCTCGGCCGACCGGGTCGGCTGCCCGCCGCGGGTGCCCGAGAGCGTGACGAGCCATCGTGCGCCTTCGATGGGAACGAGCGTCGCCGTCTGGCCCGGGACCGGGACTCGCGGGTCGGACTGCACATTGACGACGGGCCAGTGTGCCGATCCGTCTGGGGCGCGAAATATCCGGGTGGCATAGACCAAGCCGGAGTCCACGTGCTCCTCCGCCACGGAGGGCAGGCCGAGTGCGGCCAGCCAGGTTCCGGCTGTGGAGCCGCGGCCGGTGGTATCGAGTACGAGGTCGGCTTCGAGCTGACGGACGTTCCCTGTGGCGATGTCGCGTACGCGGACCCCTGTGACGTGGTCGGCAGAGCCTGTCAGCCCGACGGGTTCGGTGCCGGGAAGCACGTGCACACCGGGGCTGGCCAGGACCTGTTGGCGTATGCCCCAGTCGAGCAGGTCGCGTGAGCAGGCGATGAGGTATTGCATCTCGGGCCACCGACGTAACCAGCCCTGGGCCGATAAAGACACCAGTCCGGTGGGCAGCGGGATGCGGCGTGCACCCGCCGCGAGCCACCGCTGGGTGATGCCGGGCAGCAGACTCTCGATGATGCGGGCACCACCGGACCACAGCAGGTGGGCATGTTGGGCCTGGGGGAGGCCCTTGCGGGGAGCGGGGGCTGCGGGCAGCCGATCGCGTTCGACAATGTGGACCTCAGCATGAGAGGCCAGGGCGGCGGCGGCCAGCATGCCCGTGAGGCCGCCTCCGAGCACCACAGCGGTGGGGATGCGTCCGGAGAGGCCGCTGGGTAAGTGGTGGGTGGTCACAGGTGGCTCTCCCCGGGACGGCAGGTGGTCAGGCTTCGCGAAAGTTGTATGAGAGCAGCCAGGGGCAGCGGCTCGGTCAGCGTGTGGAGCGGGCCGGTGTGCTCGGGCGTCGAAGCGACCGCTTTCCCCGCTGCCTTCTTGCGAATGGCCTGCCGAAGCGCCAGCGCCATCTGGTGCGGTTCGGGCAGCCCGGAGGGGGATGGGAGGGGGCGTGTGGGTGTGTCGTAAAAGGGGCGCAGGGCGAGGAGCCCGTCGTGAATCTCCGTGATCCGCCGGGTGAGACGGAGGCGGACCGCCCACCACGGTGCGGGCACCGGGACGGCGATGCTTGGTTCTGCCGCGTACAACGCCTCCCACAAGGGCCGCAGCGCGCGCAGCGTCCGGTAGTTGTTCCCCAGTGTCCGTAAGGCTGACAGCCGGTCGGTGATCAAGGGAAGGGTGAAGCCCACGGCAACGCACAGAGTGCCTACCGCCCCGATGGCTGGCGACGCGAGGGAAAGGCGGTCCCAGTCGGTGCCACTCCAGCGAGCGACTACGGCGGTCAGCCGTGCAGCATCGAAGCCGAAGTGGAATACCGTGCCGACTCCCAGCAACCGCAGGCCACGGCGCAGCCAAATGCGGTCGTACACACGCGTAGACCAGCGCCAGCACATGACAAACATGGCTACAGCGGCCGCCATGGACGCGAGGAGGTAGAGAAGGCTCATTTCGCGAATGAAGGCGGTATTGGCGTAATACGTGTCGAAGTCCACTCGGCGTTCTACGGGAGTGCGCCCGGCGGCGAACAACAGGAACAGGACGGCGGCAGCCGTTGTGTAGGCGAGTTGCCACTGGCGAACCCGGCGGTTCACCTGGTCGGCCGGCCCTCCGCGCCAGTGCAGAATCAGTGAGACGCTCGAGGCGCTCTGCCCGAGGATGAGGCTGTAGACCAGCGGAGCGGCAACGTTGGTGATCCCTGTGCCTCGGTTGATGTAACCGACGAGCGTGGGGTTGGCCAGAGTGAAGCTGCTGCTGGCGAAGAAGAAGACGGCGCACACGGCGCGACGCAGCGGGTCGCGCGGCGCGCGATAGAGAGAGGGGATCCGACTCATCAGCGCGAGCCAGCCGGCCGCCGCGGGAATCCAGTAACCGCTGTTGTTCACCGAACCAACCCCCGCGGGTCGAGAGAGGATTCGATCCGGTGGGCCACGCCCGAGGACGGCACGGAACCACCTGTGCCAGCGGAGGCAAGGAGGGGCCAGGCACGGCTCGCCAGTAAGGAGCCGAAGTATTCGCAGGCGGCTTCTTCTGCCTGGTCATGGGAGTGAACGGTAGAGCGCCGGGCTATGTGTTCCACTGTGGTCGGGGAGACGTCCTGCGCGAGCAGCTGAGCGGCCGCCACCGCCTCGGCCTCTCCTCCTGCCACGCCCTTGTGCGTTTCCAGGTGCCAGAACTCGTGCCCCAGGATGACCAGTTGATGTTCGGGAGCCGTGTCCTGCTCACACAGCACGAAATGCCGCGTCGCCGTCGCGACCCATAATCCGCTGGCGGTGCCCGTGGGAAACCGAACCAGGCGATGACTGACCAGGCGGTCGTGGCGCCTGGTCATGCCGGCGCACAGGGCGGTGAAGAGCCCCGAAGGTGTGCCGGTGTCCCGGCCCTCCAAACCGCGGAGCAGATCGGCACACAGCCGCCGCATCCCCTTCTTGTCCACTCTTCCCCCGCCTTGCTAGCACCCTTGGTCACGTACATCTCCCGGAGCGCCACCCCCGCCGGTCTCAGAGGCGTTCCGGTCCGTTCTTGCCGCTCTCATCCCGAAGGAGTTGATCTACAACCTCAAGTACCGCGATGCGCGCTTCAGGCGAGAGCTGGTCAGCGCGCATCGCGATCTCCTTGACCCCGTACTCGTCCTGCAACTGCCCCCACAGCGCGCCCTCGGTCCGGGACTCGCCCTCCTCTGCCGCGGTGGCGCGGGAGTCAGGATCGCCCTCGCCCACGAGGAAACGCCTCTCTACCGAGAGCACATAGGGATCGTCGTCCGGCTTCAGGAAGTAGTCCGCGTGCTCGACCCCGAACAACTCGGCCAGCTTCTGAGCCTTCTCCACGGAAGGCACGGACTTTCCGTGGCGCAGGTTGCGAACGTACTGACTGGTGACACCGACATGAGCGGCGATCCGGGCGTCCGAGAAGGCCTCCGCGCCCCGAGTGCCGATCGCGTCGATCAAGCGTTGGAGACGCCTTCCGAACAAGGCTGCTGTGTCGTTGCTCTGCTGGGAAGGCGTAGCTCCCTCTGACCGGTGCTGGGGCATGGCGTGATCGTAGGCGCGCAGCCAAAGCTTCCGAAACCCTGGAGCAACAATAGTTTGCTGGGTTTCCCCTTATGGCGAGAAAGCACCGCCGGGGCGGAAGATTTCAAGTCCAGTGAGACGGTTGCAAGGCCGCGTAGTTAGGCCGTGGACGGGCTCGTCAAGTTGATCAGGCGGTTCGGAGTGCCGTCTCTCAGCGGCGGAAACGGGACCTCTGGTAGATGCAGTGAAGCCGACCAAGGTCTTCCTGCTTCGAGAGAGGTCCCGTTGTCACGCCATTGTGCCACCGCCGTGTTCCGTCGCGCCATCAAGGTCGCCGGCGGAGTCTTCGCGCCGGGCCATCTGGGCGAGTTGACCCAGCATGTGCCCTTCGAGCTTGTCGATGACGTGCTGACGCGAACACGCGCGGTCGAGGAACGGCGCCGGCTGCTTCCTTCGCGCGTGGGGGTGTACTTCCTGCTCGCCCTGGCCATGTTCCCCGTGCTGGGGTACGCACGGGTCTGGGACAAACTGACGGCTGGGCTGGGGCCGCTGGCCCCCGTCCGGCCGTCGGAGAAGGCGCTGCGGGACCTGCGCCGCAGGCTGGGGCCCGCACCGCTGAAGTTGTTGTTCGAGACGCTGGCCGGTCCGGTGGCCCAGCCCGCGACCACCGGAGTGCGCTACCGGCGCTGGCGCACAGTCGCGGTGGATGGCTGCAGTTCCATCAAGGCCCCTGACCAGCCCCGGATCCGACGGTGGTTGGGCAAGATCTGCCGACAGGGCGTCTGGGCCGGCTACCCGATGCTGCGGCTGATGGCCCTGTGCGAGACCGGGACCCGGTCCCTGATCGGGGCGGTCTTCGGCCCGACGAGCTGCGGCGAACTGGGCTATGCGGTGCGGCTGCTGCCGCTGCTGAAGCAGGACATGATCCTGCTGGCGGACCGCGGTTTCGCCTCCGACGACTTCCTCGCCAAGGTCGCGGACACCGGCGCGCACCTGCTGATCCGGCTCAAGAAACAGCGCACTCCTGCCGTCCTGGCTGCTTTGTCCGACGGCTCCTACCTCACCCGGATCAACGGCCGGAAACTGCGGATCATCGAGGCGGACATCACCCTGACCACGAGCGAAGGGCAGCGGACCGGCGACTGCTACCTGCTGGCCACCACCCTGCTGGACCATCGCACCGACCCGGCCACCACCCTGGTCAGCCTTTATCACGAGCGGTGGGAGGTCGAGAGTGCCTTCTACGCCCTGCGCCACACCCTGCTCCGCGGCCTCGTTCTGCGCTCCGGCGACCCTTTCGGTCTCGCCCAGGAGATGTGGGCCCAACTCGCCCTCTACCAGGTGCTGCGACGCGCTATGACGGAGGCCGCCGAGTCCGAGCCGGGTACTGACCCGGACCGCGTCAGCTTCACCGTCGCCCTCGAAGCCGCACGTAACCAGGTGATCACCGCCGAGAACATCCTCCCGGACCACATCGGCCCCGGCGTCATCGCCCGCGCAGTACTGGAGGCGCTGTTGCCCAGGCGCCGAACGCGCGTCAGTGCCCGCAGGGTGAAATCCACCGTTGTCCGATACCGGAGCAACCCCACTGACGAACGCCCGCTGAGCAGCAGGAACATCACCCATCTGGCGATCACGATCCACACCGCGGGCACCAGTCAGCCCCCGACACAGACGGCCCAGGACCAACCCGCGTCCCTTCCCGCATCGGCGGCCAACGGCCGCCGCGACCGGGCCCTTGAGGCGCCCCGGAGTTTCCGGACAGGAACCCAATAGGGTTGTCCTGAACAGGAAACGAGGAAGCAAGAATTGGCGCCACCCAGCAAGTACACCCCGGAGTTCCGGGAAGAAGCCGTCCAGATCGCGTTGCGGTCGAGCAAGACCATCACCGAGGTAGGGCGTGAACTCGGAATCAACCCGGAGACGCTCCGCGGCTGGGCGAAGAAGCATAAGCGGCGCAACGAGCCGACGGCCGACGCACCCCTGGCGCTCGATGAACGGGCCCGCCTGAAGGAAGCGGAACGGCGCGTCCGTGAACTTGAGATGGAAAACGCATTCCTGAAAAAAGGTGTGCCACGAACGCGGGAGGCCGCAATGGGTAGTTGAGCGGCTAAACGCGATGCTGTGCGAGTGATGAAGGTAGGCCCTTCGGAGCCGCCCTTCGGGGGGAGGCTTCAAACCGCGTGTGTCACGAACGCAGAGGGGAGTTCAGGTAGGGAGAGCTTCACGATGCGGTGCTGTGCGAGAGATGAGGGATTTGGCCCCTCGGTGCCGTCCTGCGGGGGACGGTGCCAAACCGCCACATGCTGCGTTGGTTGACGACCGTCGTGGTGAGCGATGTGGAAAAGGCGGCGGTAGAGCCGTCAGGTGGGGATCAGGAAGACGAACGCAAGTGAATCGCTGCTGAAGTGTCGTTAGAAAACAGGTGACATCAGAACCGGAGATTTGTGGTTGCTCCGGGATAAGTCTGGCGGGAGTCCCGTCTACTGGCCAGGCGGTGTCCGGCACGGAGGCGACGTGAGCCTGATCTGCGGCTTTCGTACGGAACGTGAGAAGGCAGGCCTCGATAATGCCGCTTGACTCATACAGCGGTGAGAGGGAGCGGCCCGAGCGGAGGAACCGTGAGGGCTTGAGTACCGATGCGGGGCCTGCTGGCGGACCGGCTCGTAGTAGTGACGAACCCTTTGTAATGAAGGAGGAGCGAAGGGGCCGGGTCATCCGTGACTGTTTGTTCGTTCGGTCAACCGGAAGTTCTCCGGGAGGAGCTGGGTGGACCAGTTGAAATCATCAGGCAAGTCGTTTGAGGTCTCGAAGTGGGAGGTTCAGGAGGCGTACGAGAAGGTCAAGGCCAACAAGGGTGCGCCAGGGGTGGACGGCCGCTCCATTGAGGACTTCGAGAAGGATCTGAAGAGTAACCTCTATCGGATCGTGTGCCACGAACGCGGGAGGTTCCTGGTGTAGGCAGGAGCTGAGCGCGATGCTGCACGGAAGATGAAGGATCGTCGGCCCTTCGGCGCCGCCCTGCGGGGGGAGGCGTCAAACTGCGTGTGTCACGAACGCAGAGGGGAGTTCAGGTAGGAGAGCTTCACGATGCGGTGCTGTGCGAGAGATGAGGGTTTGGCCCCTCGGCGCCGTCCTGCGGGGGATGGTGTCAAACCGCCACATGCTGCGTTGGTTAACGACCGTCGTGGTGAGCGATGTGGAAAAGGCGACGGTAGAGCCGTCAGGTGGGGATCAGGAAGACGAACGCAAGTGAATCGCTGCGGAAGTGTCGTTAGGAGATAAGTGACATCAGAACCGGAGATTTGTGGTTGCTCCGGGATGAGTCTGGCGGGTGTCCCGTTTACTGGCCAGGCGGTGTCCGGCACGGAGGCGACGTGAGCCTGATCTGCGGCTTTCGCATGGAACGTGAGAAGGCGGGCCCCGATACTGCCGCTCGGTGGAAATCGAGAGGTGAGAGGAAGCGACCCAAGCGGAGGAACCGTGAGGGTTTGAGTACCGACGCGGGGTGTGCTGGCGGACCGGCCCGTAGTAGCGAAGAACCCTTTGTAATGAAGGGGGAGCGAAGGGGCCGGGTCATCCGTGACTGTTTGTTCGTTCGGTCAACCGGAAGTTCTCCGGGAGGAGCTGGGTGGACCAGTTGAAATCATCGGGCAAGCCGTTTGAGATCTCGAAGTGGGAGGTTCAGGAGGCGTACGAGAAGGTCAAGGCCAACAAGGGTGCGCCGGGGGTGGACGGGCGCTCCATCGAGGACTTCGAGAAGGATCTGAAGGGCAACCTCTATCGGATTTGGAATCGTCTGTCCTCGGGGAGTTACTTTCCGCCTCCGGTGAAGGGTGTGGAGATCCCGAAGTCGCATGGTGGTGGGGTTCGTTTGCTCGGTGTGCCCACCGTGGCTGACCGAATCGCCCAAACGGTGGTGGCCCGGCGTCTTGAAGAAAAGGTCGAACCGATCTTCCATCAGGACTCCTACGGCTACCGTCCCGGGCGGTCCGCGTTGGACGCGGTCGCGGCATGCCGGAAACGCTGTTGGAAGTACGACTGGGTGATTGATCTGGACATCCAGAAGTTCTTCGACAGCGTGCCATGGGGCCTTGTCATCAGAGCGGTTCAGGCTCACACCGATCTCCCCTGGGTAGTGCTGTATGTGCGGCGGTGGCTTGAGGCGCCGTTGCAACTGCCCGACGGAACCTTGCAGCAGCGCGATCGCGGAACCCCACAGGGCTCTGCGATTTCGCCTGTGCTGGCTAACCTGTTCATGCACTATGCGTTCGATGTGTGGATGGCCCGGGAACATCCGGGGGTCCCGTTTGAACGGTACGCAGACGACGGTGCGCCACGAACACAACGGGAGGTTTCGATGTAGACGAAGTCTTCCGACGTGATGCTGCACTGGTGATGGAGGTAGGCCCTCCGGGA
>NZ_JBIVOW010000038.1:0-42799 GCF_044754325.1 Streptomyces sp. NPDC093097 | reverse complement strand
GCGCGCGTCCTCCTCCGGAGGAACGACGCACGCCCCTACGGGGCGTCAAATGCAATTCCCCTCCGGGGAATTGATAAGACCCTTCGGGTCTTACTATTCCTTCGGAATAGCTGGGAATTCCTCCGGAATTCCGCACTGGGCTTCCTTGAGGTGTGTCTTGTCTGGCGTGTGACAGGCTGTTGGTTGTGCCGGACGTGGGGCTGGCTACGGGGCGGGGGTTCCTTGGTTGGTCTGGGGTGCCGTCTACTGGTCTCTTCGGGCGGGTGGCAGTGCCTGACTGCCCGTCACTGGCCGTCGTCGAGTGTGGGTGGAGGGGGGTGCCTGACGGTGACTGGGCGGTGCGATGACTTGACGCTCCATCACGAGGCTTACAGCGTAGCAAGTTTCGATGGACTTGTAAGCTGTTCTCTGCCGAAACCATGCGTTCGAGTCCATCCTGTCTGAACTTGCTGCATCACTCTGTGATGCAGGGGTAGAGTTCGTGAAACTACGGCATCACCTCCCAGGGGCAGGAAGCACCGGGAATTCCTCAGGTGGAAGGGCCGAACGATGCCGATCGAGAAATTTACTGCGCGTGAAACCGTCCGTCGATCCGTGCAGAAGAAAGCTACCGGAATGGACCGGAAGCAGGTAGCAGAACAGACTGAAATCGCCCGCGGTTGGGAACACGCCGAATCGCGGCGCATCGGCTACGTCATGGCCCAGGAGCACATGGAGATCTACGCCCCGCAGGCAGATCTCACGGTCACCCGGTGGAAGCGCGAACGCCTCCAGCGGATCGCCGAACCAGAAGCCGCCACAACACCGTCCGTGGGCGCGGCCGTTCGCCGGTGCCGGGTCGTGGCGCGGCGCGTGGACGGCGCCCACTCAGGGTGCGCCACGCTCGCGAACTTCACCGACACCGAGTCGGTCGAGGCGGCGGTGGCCGCGGTGCGGCGGGAGAACGAGCGGCTGGGCGGCCTGTATGGCGTGCGTGGCCTGTGCCGCGTCGTGCAGGTAGTGGAAGAAGACGCGGTGACCGAGCCGCCCGAGGCCCGGCTGGAGGCTTTTGTGCGGGAGACGGTGCTGCCGCGCACGCATCCGAACTCCACCGCGCGGCGCCGGGTGTTGGAGGCGCTGGGTGAGGCCGGCTGTCTGTGCACCGCGCGAGCGGTGAACAGCGACGGGGACGTCATCCTCTGCAAGCGCAAGTCCGGGCACTACGACCCGGACGATCTGCCGGGGTTCAAGCGCGGGAAGTCGGACGGGACGCCCGGGGGCTGGCATCTCGCGGGCGGGTCGATCTGGAGTGACGCCGGTTCGGCTTGCTCCCCGCACACTCCGGTCCCCGGTGAGGTGGTCGGCCGGTGATCTGGAGCAGCGAGGACGTCGCGCGGGATGTGGTGCGGCGGCAGGGCGCGGGGATGCCGGCGGCGCAGGTGGCCGAGGCGGTTGCTCAGGCGACGGTGCGGGAGCGGGAGACGGCCGAGGAACTGCGGTCTCCGGGGCCAGTGGAGCACGGCGGTTTGGTGGCGTCGCCGGATCCGGAGGAGCTCGCCGAGCGGTGGGCGGCGCAGCATGCGGAGTGGAGGCGTCGGGGTGGGCGGTGTATGAGCCGGATCGGGACAGCGCTGGCACGACGTGGGCGGCGGAACGGACGATCCGGCGGGAGCGGGCCCTCGCCGCGCACACCGCGCACCTGGAGCAGCGCCGGGAAGCCGCGCAGGAGATGCGGGGCGAGGTGTGGTTGCCGGCCGGGCCGGGCCGGCTGCTGCGGCAGGCCGCAGCCCGTGCCGGGCTGACTCCCCAGGAAGTGCTCGCGCAGCTGGCGAGCCGGGTGGCGGTCGGCGAAGACGGCACCGTGTCCGTCGCTCCGTTCATTCCGTCGCGCTGACTTTCCATCGGAATTGCGGACTCGTTGAATTGCTAGATTGTGCAGAAGGAGGGACAAGGAATGGGCAACAGGACGGGTGAGATTCCGCTTTTCCCGCATCAGGTGGAGTTGGTGGATGCGGTTATTCGGGGTCTTTCGGGGCCGTTGGACGGGGTTCTGCCTGCCCGGGGGTTGCGCGGGACGGTGGTGTCGGCGACCGGTTCGGGCAAGACGATCTCGGCGGCGACGGCGGCGCTTCGGATGGTGCCGCGGGGGCTGGTGGGGGTGTTGGTGCCGACGCTGGATCTGCTGACGCAGACGGTGGAGGCGTGGCGCGCGGTGGGGCACACGGGGCCCGCGGTGGCGGTGTGTTCGTTGGGGGCGGACCCGCTGCTGGAGGCGCTGGACGTGCGGTGCACGACCAACCCGACGCAGCTGGCACTGTGGGCCGGCCAGGGGCCCATGCTGGTGTTCGCCACCTACGCGTCGCTGGTGCCGCAGGGCCTGGACGACGACCAGGACGGCGACGAAGAGGGCGCGGCCGGCGGCGGGGAGCGTGCGGGGGCGCCGGGGGTGCTGGAGCAGGCGCTGCGCGGCTCGTACGGGCAGCAGATGAGCCCGTTTGACCTGCTGGTGGTGGATGAGGCGCACCGGACCAGTGGAGCGATCGGGAAGGCGTGGGCGGTCGTTCACGACCAGGAGCGGATCCCGGCGGCGCGGCGGCTGTATATGACGGCCACACCACGGCTGTGGGCGCCCTCAACCACATTCGCCGGGGCACCGGGCCGGGACAGTGGTCCGAGCGGCTCTGAAGGGGATTCGGGGGCGTTGGGCGGACGCCTGGTGGCGTCGATGGATGACGTCGAGTTGTACGGGCCCGTTCTGTACGAGCTGGGGCTGATGGAGGCGGTGGAGCGGGGCGTCCTTGCCTCGTTCGAGGTGGATGTGCTGGAGATCCGCGACCCCGAGACCCCCGGCGAAGGCGCGGATCCCGAGGAGGTGCGTGGCCGGCGTCTTGCCGCACTGCAGGCCGCTCTGCTCAAGCACGCCGACGCCGTCGGGGCCCGGAACCTGATGACGTTCCACTGGCGCACGATCGAGGCCATGGCGTTCGCGCGGGCGTTGCCGGAGACAGCCGCGGAGCTACACCAGACGAACTCCGCGATCTACCCGAAGCGGGTGGGGGCGGAGTGGCTGTGCGGCGAGCACCCGGCGGCGCACCGGCGGGTGGTGCTCGACCGGTTCGCCGACGGCCTCGATGCCGAGGGGTGGGTGACCGACCTGGGCATCCTGGCGTCCTGCCAGGTGCTCGGTGAAGGCGTCGACATCCGCGGCAAGCGGGGTGTTGATGGCGTGGTGTTCGCCGACACCCGCTCCTCGCCCGTCCAGATCGTGCAGATCACCGGCCGCGGCCTGCGTCAGGCGCCGGGTGAGGGGAAGGTGGCGCGGCTGATCGTGCCAGTCTTCCTCCAACCCGGCGAGGACCCCGAGGACATGATGGCCTCTGCCTCCTACCGGCCCCTGGTCGCCGTCTTGCAGGGGCTGCGTGCGCACGACTCTCGGCTCATCGAGCGCATGGTCCTGCGCACCGCCAGTGCCCGTGGGAAGGCCACCTCGGTGGTCGCCCTCGATCCCGGGCACGAGGAAGACGCACACGAGGAGGGCGAGGAGGAGCAGCCGACCGCTGGTGACAGCGACGCCGGGGAGAGCGAGGAAGGCACGACCGCCAAGGCCGCCGACGTCGACGGTGATGGCCGGCGGGCCGCCGGCGACACGGACGAGAACCAGGACCAGGACGACGGGGACCGTCGCGGGGGTGTGCCGTTGCTGCGGTTCTCCCTGCCGCGCAACCCCGACGTCATCGCCGCCTTCCTACGCACCCGGGTACTACGACCGGACAGTGAAGTGTGGCTGTCCGGGCTCAACGCCCTACGCAAATGGGTCGAGTCGCAGGGGCACGCGCAGGTGCCGATGGACACCGTCGTACCCACCGGCACGACCGGGGCGACCGGGGCGACCGGGGCGACCGGGGCGACCGGGGCGACCGGGGCGACCGGGAGCAACGACGACGACGGCGGCACGTATGCGTTGGGGGCGTGGGTCAGCGAGCAGCGCCGCGCCTTTCGGGCAGGGACATTGAAGGCGTGGCGGGCCGAGCTGCTGGACGAGCTGGGGATGGTCTGGTCGGTCGCCGACGCCCGCTTCTACAAGAACCTCGCCGCGGCCCGCAGCTACTTCGCGCGGCACCGCACTCTGGCCGCGCCGAAGGACGCTTCGGTGGACGGGGTGGCGGTGGGGCAGTGGCTGGCCAACCTCCGCAAGACCGGTGGGCTGGGCAAAGACGAGGAACGCGCGGCCGAACGCCGGGCGGCGCTGGAGCGGATCGACCGGCACTGGAATCCGCCGTGGCCACTGGTGTGGCAGCAGCGATACGCCGCACTCACCGCGGTGCTGGCCGACGGGGCCGCGCTCGCGGAGATCCTTCCCGGGGTGGCGGTCGGCGGCCAGGACATCGGCACTTGGCTGCACGCACAGCGGGAAGGCTGGGCGCAGTTGGGCGACGGGCAGCGAGAGCGCCTGACCGAACTCGGCGTCGAACCGCTGCCGACCGCCGAGAAGGAGACGCCGGTGAAGGCGGCGAAGGCCCGGAAGGGGGCCTCAGCCGCCTTCGAGCGGGGGCTCGCCGCCCTCGCCCAATACAAAACCCGCACCGGGACCGTCACCGTCCCCAGAGCCCACACAGAAACCGTTGTGGTCCACGGCCAAGAGCACACCGTGAAACTCGGCATCTTCCTCTCCAACACCAAAAGCCGCCGCGACAAACTCACCACCAACAAACTCCAGCAACTCGCCGGGCTGGGGCTGGACTGGGCGTAACGCGGCTGATCATGCCGCGGGAGCGGAAGAAAGGCGAGGCAGTGTGGCCTCGATGTGACCGGGCATCGGGGCCACACTTCTGTACGCGGGGGACGTGTACAACCGCCCAACGAACCACCCACCAGGGAAAGCCGGGACTACGTCGGCTGAATACGTGCGCCGGTGGCAACTCCTACGTTGCGCCCCAGAGGGGACAGCGCCAAGCAGAAGAACAACGCGCCGAGCGGCAGCAGGTCCAGACCGGCCGCCATCGTCGCCGTACCGAGCAGCACAAGTGCGGGCCGCCAGACAGGTATGCGACGCTGCACGGCGAGCTGGATCGTCAGCCACAGCAGGCCGACGTAGAACAGCATCGGACCGACCGTGTACACCGCGGGCATCACACCGGGATGGCTCTGAACCTCCTCGAAGAGCTGATCCATCCCGGCCCGGCTGTCGGCTCGAAAGCCGACGATGAGATCGATGACGCCTTGGGCAGTGACGGACACCACCCCCACCAGCCCGATGAGCGCCGCCACACGGGCGCTCAACCGCGGCGCGCCGGTCGCCGGCTCCGACAGCCACAGCAGGCCCAGGAAGATCACGCCGAAGAGCAACACCCCTGCGATCATGGCGATATGACCGCTGATCCAGGCAAGATTCGGGCCGTGGGTCGGGTCGGAGAGCCGGATGGCTCCGTAGACGAGCATGCACAGCGGTGCGGCGATGAAAGCGGACCGCGTCAGTACGGTTCCGCGGGTTCCACGAGATCGGTTCGTCATTTGTCGATCTTGTCGGCCAGCACCGTACCCCGGCATCAGGGATCACCCCGATGACACCCGGACACACCCCTGACTGGCCATCATCGTTGACCCCTGATCCGCGTCACCCACTGGGGCACGGGCATAGCAAGCACTTCCCGCGCGGCGGCGGCGCGGGCGTACCTGACGCGGGAGGGCACGCTGGCCGAGGTCCCGCGGGGCACCTGGAGGTCATCGTGCACGAGGGAGAGCCGCACGCGATCAAGTTGGGTGTGTGGCTGTCCAACCAGAAGAGCAGGGCAACGAAGTTGCCAGCGCAGCATGCGGCGGTGCTGGCCGGGCCGCGTCCCTCCACCGAGCTCGCGCGGCGTGGACACCACTTCCACCGACGACGTCATGCACCGGCTCGGCAAAGCGCTTCAGGCGTACGGGGCGGCCAAGCACGCCGCCGGCCGCATCGACCTGTTCCACCAGCTGTCTGGTGGTCATCGCAAAGATGACATTGGATTTCGTCACCCATGACAGTGCTGCTCGTCAGCAAGTTGTCAGCGCGAAACGCAAGCGCTGACCGCCCCTCAACCCCGTGGGTCAAGAATGAACTAGCCCGCGCGCGGCGCGCGTTGCGCCTGCTTCCGGATCTCGCTGGCCTGAATGTTGATGGCCCGCACGAACTGCTCGTACTGCTCTGCATGCGCCGGATCGCCGGCAACCCGAGCGAAGACATCCCTCGTGAGGCTCTGGCTGACGGAAGCCAGCGTGGCAAGTGCTTGCTTGAGTTCCGCCAGGCGCTCGGGTACGTCGCCGTCCCCCGGGATCGCGTCCCGAGTTCGGTCCGCGAGCGTGGAGCGGCGCAGCGCATCAGGGGCCGGGGGATGGATCATCCGGAGCAGGCCATTGCCCGACCTGGGCAGGGCCGGCGTTGGTGTCGTGTCGGCTGTCGCCGCGGTGTCCCGCGTTGTGGGCACCTGCTGCTGGCCACGCGAAGTCCGCGCCGCCAGCGCCGCCTCGGCCTGAAGTCGTCCTGTCTGCGACAGGATGCACAACACCCGAGGCGGCCGGGACGGATGCGCCCCTCCTCCCTGCGAAGCGAGAGCCAGCCCAGTCCCGTGAGCCGGGTGAGGATCTGCGACACCGTGCTCTTCCCAAGGCCGGTCAACTCGCCGATCCTCGCTCCCCACAACGGCTCATCCGCCGACGCTGCCAACAACAAGCGCAGCACCTCAACCGTCGGCTGGGTCATGCGGAGGGCGGGAGTCGCCACACCATCCACCACAGCACCCCAGACTGCCATAGGTCAAGGATGAACCACGCCCCAGCATGGACGCATTCCGCTGACATCCAAAACGAGGAAGCGCTACTGAAACTCCCGCGCAGACCACCACATGGCGTTCGCCCGGGCACTGCCGGAGACAGCCGCGGAGCTGCACCAGACGAACCCCGCCATCTACCCGAAACGGGGAGGACGCGCACCGCTCGTGTGGCCTGGACTCCCTAACCGTCGCCACCGATGGTTCGTTGGCGTGATGCGTCCATCACATCCGTCCCCCCCCCCGGATGGGGCTGAAGGGGCCTGAGCCGGTCGGTTCCGGCCCCTCACTCATACTCCTGCTCCGCCAGCGCCGACCATGCCGTGACCGGGCTGAAACGAGCTCAGTTGTGCCGATCATGAGTGACATTGACGAACGACTCCTGGCGCTGATCGACAGCGTGGTCGCCTGTGACGAGGAGTGCCTGCTGATGCTGCTGCACGAGGCACGCGCGGCGGTCGAGTAGACCTGCCGCAGGCGCCTCAGCCCTGCCGGACTCACGCCTGGGGGCTTCTGTGGGCCGCTGCCGACTTCTGCCCGCCGAACTGCATGCGACGAATCGGTGGCGGCGGCCGTGGGACTGGTAGAGAGGTGGGCAAGGCCCAGGAGTCGGACGATCGCGTGGGGGACCAGCCGAGAGGTGTCATGGGCAGTTCGCGCGAGCCGCAGGGAGTTAGTGGCTGATGTGTTGCATGGTGCTCAACAGGCGCCGGCAGTTGGCGACGGCCTTGTAGACGCCTCCGAGTGGTTGGTAACGGTAGCTGCGGTGACGGGCCGACCAGAGGCCCTTCCACGCGGCATAGGGGCGCATGGCGTCCTCCCAGGTGCACTTTTGCAGCCAGGCTTCCGCTTGGAGGTGATCGTTTTTGTAGTGTCGCCGGAGTTCTCTCTCCAGTACGCCACGGTCGAAGGCGGCGTTGTACGAGAGGCAGCGTCGGCCGGCCATGAATCCGGTGAGTTCCGGGAGGAGCATGCTGAAGGTCGGCGAGGTGGTGGTACGACCGGCCGAGATGCCGTGTAGCGCGACTGCTGCGGGTTCTACTTCGGCGTGGGGGTGGACAAGCTCGTCGACGAGAGCGGTGCCATGCCGGTCGGCCAGACCAATCTGGACGGCCCAGGCGTTGTGGAGGCCGGTGGTTTGGATATCGATGATGAGAAGCCGCGGATCGTTGAGGCAATCGCGTGCCCACTGCCGTGCGCGGTCGCGGTCCTGAGGCCACGTCGGTGGACGCCGAAGTGCACGTACGGCGTCTTCGAGACGAACATGGTTCTCGTGCACCGTCTGTACGTGCCAGGTGCCACATGTATCGACCTGTGCATGGACGGTGCCGAGATAGCTGGTGTTCTCGTAGGCAACCCAGGTCGGGCGTTCGGTGTCGCTGGGGCGCACGAGCTGCACTGGTGTGCCGTCGACTACGCGCTCAAGACAGTGCTCCCAGTCCCATACGTCGAACTCCACGGTGACCACACCGCCCTCCACGCCCCACATTGACGGTGCGGTGCCGTACGTGATCTGCCACGTCGCAGCCCGCTACGGCCTTGGGGCGTGGACGTTCCCGATACACGGCGTCGCTCACCGAGCGTCTTCTTCTTCATGAAGCATGCGCCGGTAGTTGGGGTGGTCTTTGTCCATCTGGATCGCCAGGTGGATGGGGAGCGGATAGTCGGTGCGGTGGTCGTAGGAGAGAGCGTTGTCGCACAGCCGCGCTGCCGCGAGCGCGTAGCGGTACGGGTTGTCTCCGGTGGTGTGGTAGGGGATGTGGAGCTCGGTGAGAGTGTGGGCGTACCAGTCTTCGGCCTGTTCCTCGGCGTCGTCGCTGGCCCAACGGCCGTAGTGTTCACCGGCTCGTGCGTAGCGAGTGCCGCCGTTGAACTGCTGGGGCACATGAGCCAGATACCAGGTGGCGCGGGCTGTGGGATGGGCGAAGAGCCCGTTGGTGCGCTTGCCCGGTTCGAGGACTTCGAGGCCGGTCTCGGAGTCGGTGCGCAGATGCTGGAGCCGGGCGGGGCGGGGAAGTTTGCCGCTGAAGGTGCTGTCGTCGGTGACGCGCACAATGGCACGGGGCCGTTGATGCTCGGCCAGGGACAGGCCCGGAAGGGCGAGGCGTCCTTCGAGGTTTTTGATGGTGCCGTCGGGCTCGATCGGTTGGTCGAGGTGGGTGTTGGCGAGGTGTGGGTACAGGCTGCGGCAGCTGTTGCCGTTGACGTACAGCACGTAGCCGGTGGCGGGGCCTTTGTAGTGGCCGAGATTGAGTAGCGCCTGGTCGATGTCGTGGGTGAGGTGTTGGTCTTGTCGGCGCCCAGGGGGCAGCGGGCCGGAGCGGAATGCGAGGTTGGCTTCGGTGTAGGGGGTCCAGGTGTCCGGCGTGTGGGCGGAGCCGGGGATGTGGGCGAGTACGCGCCAGTAGTCGCCGTCGGGGACGAGCGCGCTCATGAGCCAGACGAGACGTGGGGGTTCGCCCGCTTTCCAGTTGCTGCGTTGCTGGCGTAGGTGGAGGCCGACGTGGACGAGGGGCTCCTTGAGGCCGTCGTCGGTGTAGGTGAGGTTGCGGGTGAGTCGGGAGGGGACGAGCCCGGCGGCGCGCAGCAGGTCGGCGACGGCGTAGTGACCGGGATGGTCGCCGGAGAGCTCTTGGCCCAGGCGTTCGAGCTCGGTTGGGTTCTTGATTTTTGCGGCCTTGCTGCGGCTGGGTGGGAAGGGGCGGTCGCGGAATTTGAGGAACTGGGGGAGGGCTCCGGAGCGGGCAAGGTAGCGGTTGGCGTAGGGCTTCGCGTCGGCCAGGTATGGGTCCTTTTCTGTGGAGTCCTTCGCGCGCGAGGCGCGGCGGCGGCGGGACCAGTCCGAGGCGTCGAATTCGGTTTCGGCCAGGGCGAGGACACGGGTCCCGGGTGGGGCGGTGAGGTGCGGAATCGCTCGGGCGGCGGCCTGTCGCCCTGCGTGGTTGTCACGGTGTTCAAGGAGCTGTGGCGCGTGGCTGAAGCTGATCTCGGTGTGGTCGTTGAGCGCAATGAGTGTGTCGTCCCGCTTTGCGTCGGCGGCGTCGGCGAGGTCGGGGCGATTGAAGTGGTAGCAGAGGAGTTTTTGTAGGCGGGGGCGCGTGGTGGGGTTGTGGTAGAGGGCGAGGATGCGCAGGCGGTTGCAGGCGGCGGCGCGGAGGATCTGGTCCAGGTCCGGGGCGTCGAGGAGGTGGGTGTCGCGTCCGAGGTGTGTCGTGCGTCGAGAGCGGGAGAGACGTTCGGTGCACTGGTGTAGGCGCAGGGGCTTGGAGTTGAAGGCCGTGCAGGCGTGGTCGCTGACGAGTGCCATGGTGTGCATGCCCGGGCCGCGGCCGATGGGGAAACGGGTGGAGTACGGCAGCACGGCGCGGAAGTCGCCCGGGGTGCCGCTCAGGTCCCGTACGACGCTGGGCAGCAGGGGGCGGGTGCCGCGTAGGCGGGCGTAGGCGTCGAGGGCGAGGCGGCTGGTGTGGGCGAAGTGGGTGTGCTCGCCTCGGCCGCCGAGGGCGAGTGTCATCAGGGGGGCGTCGGACTGGGCCGCGTAATAGACAGTGCGGGCGCCGGCAAGGCGGTCGCTGTAGCGCAACGTGCGTGGCTGGATGAGCACGTAGGGCTGCGGTGTGCCGGGCAGCGAGCCGAGGAGGACTTCCAGGTGCAGTCCGGCGTACTTGGTGTGCTCCCCCTCGGGCAGGCGAGCTGGATTGCTCGTAGGGTTCTTCTCTTTGCGGTTCTCACGGGCCTCCTTGATCTGTGTCCAGGTGGCGGGCCAGAGGTGCTTGGGCTCCCAGACGTGGACGTCCCCGCTGTCGTCGGCGCGTAGTTCGACCTGGCGGCCATCGATGCTCAGCGTGTGGCGGACGAGCAGTTGTGCGGGGTTCCAGGTGGCAGCGGGGTAGAGCCATCCGGGCGCGGTGAAGGTCTGCGTTCCGGTGTTGATGCGTTCGGCGAGGCGAATGTGCTCGGGTTTGGCGGCGGCGATCTGGTCGGCGAGGCGGCTGTCGTACCCCAGGCTGATCTTGTCTTCGGGGACTTGGAGGGCGACCTGTTCCCACAGGCAGACGGCGTCGCGGAGGTCGTCGCGGTGCAGGGGGGCGGCGGTGATGAGTCCGGTGGGGGGCTTGTCGTGCGACGGGCTGTCCATCTCGGCGCTGGTTTTGCCCAGTACACGCAGGACGCTCAACAGCGCGGTGTAGGGGAGGTTGCCGTCGCTGCCGGTGATGCCCCGGTACTCGCTGGTAGCGGCCGTCCATGCGTCTGCGGCGGGGGTCAGGTCGTACAGGTAGCCGTCGCCGAGCAGTTCCTGGTCAGCGGGGTAGGCGAGCAGGTCGAGATAGGGGCCTTGGGAAAGGTGGCTCATCGAGGGTCCTAGCCGCGAGGGTGGTCAGGGACGGTGGGTTGCCGCTGGCGAAGTTGATCCAGGCGTTGAAGGTGGAACCGTAGGTGTGGCGCAGCTGTTGTTGTTCGTCAGGTGCGAGTTCGGCGTAGTAGGTGCGCAGCAGGGAGGGGTAGTCGCTGCCGAAGCGGGCATCGTGGAAGGCGTTGTCGACGAGGTAGATCTCGACATCGGTGTCGCCGCGGCGAGCGCGGCCGGAGAGCTGGATGAGGTCGACGAGGATGCCGGCGAGGATCTCGGTCTTCAGGAAGCGGGGGTAGCGGCTGAAGTGGGGGTCGGCGGCGATGATGGCGTCGCGGCGCTGTTCGGCGGCGTGGCGCTGCGCAGCGAGCATCACGGCAGGGTCCAGGCTGGGTCCTCCTCGGGAGATGCCGGCAGCGTTGATGGAGGCGTACATCGTGGCCGGGTCGTGGATCTGTATGACGGGACGGGTGCCGACCCAGATCGAGTACAGGGCGGAGAGTTCGGTACCGGGGACGAGGATGTTCAGGCCGCGGCAGACCGGGCCGATGGGCGCGACGATGACCTTGACGTCGGGATGACGGGTGGGGAGTTCTTCGAGTTCGTCGACGGTGACCTGCACGACGCCGGGTGGCATCGTGACGGCCGGCGCCTTGCCGCTGGCAGGCAGTACCGCGGCAACCCAGTGGGGCTGGGGGGCTGTGGC
Source organism: Streptomyces sp. NPDC093097 (assembly GCF_044754325.1). Taxonomy (NCBI): domain Bacteria; kingdom Bacillati; phylum Actinomycetota; class Actinomycetes; order Kitasatosporales; family Streptomycetaceae; genus Streptomyces; species Streptomyces sp. NPDC093097. Next base: position 30,966 of record NZ_JBIVOW010000038.1, on the reverse strand, counting down.
GGCAATACCGGAGGCAAGAAGGAAGGCGTGCTTGGTGGAGTTGACGACGGTCAGAACGCGTTGGCGGTCGGGGTCGAGGCGGGCGATGTCACGCAGGTGGGGTTCGAGGCGCTTCTTCCACAGGCGGCCGCCGAAGGCAGGCAGGTCGCGGATCTTGGTGCTCTCCTCCAGTCCGGCCAGGCGGAAGAAGTCGTTGGTGTCGTCGTCGCGTGTGACGTGGCCGGCTTTGGCTCGCACGGCGTCGGGTCTCACGTCGCTGTAGAGGTAGGCCGGCAAGGTGTGCAGGTGAGTCTTGGCGGCCCGGGGGAAGTAGGCGGTGGCGGAGAAGGCCAGGATGCGGCGACGCTTGCCGCAGGTGCCCAGGGCGATGGTGTTGCCGAGCTGCGTCATCGTGGTGTGCGGGTCGCCGGTGAAGCTCCGCACGAACAGTCGACCGGTGGCGACGGGACGCGGGTTCTGGGTGATGGTGAAGCCGTACAGGGAGTCGCCGAGAGCGCCATGCGGGATAGGCGAGTGCTGGGCGAAGGTGCCCAACAGCTCAGCGATCGGGCGTGCTTCGGGCAAGAAGGCGTCCGCGGCGGCGGCGACGTTGCGCAGCATGGTGAGGGCGTCGGTCAGGCAGCTGAGCCAGGAGCGCACCAGCAGCGCGTTGACCAGTTGGAGGAGCGCAACGTCGTGGTGCCCGTTCTTCTGTAGCACGGTGGTGAGCTCATCCTTGATGGCGGGCAGTCGGTTGCGCCCTTGGTCGGCACTGACCGCCTCCTCCAGGAGTGCGCGGATGGCTCGGGCTTGAGGCAGTTCGGTACGCGCAGGCCCGCGCCGTGGGCGGCGCTGTGCCTGACGGTTCCGGTTCTGGAACGGGGTGGGCCACAGGTCCGCCAGCCCTGCCAGGTCTGCATAGCGGATCTTGTCGTTTTCCTTCTTGTGCAGCAGGGCTGCGACGATACGGCGGTCCCATTTGCCGGGCAGGTGCAAGCCCGAGGAGGGCCGGTCATGGTCGGTATCGTCGAGCTCGAGCCACAGTTCGCCCTCCAGGACGTAGTCGAGGAAAGATTCGGCGAAGTGCCGGGCCAAGCGCAGCGGATCGGCGATGCGGCGAGTCACCGAAGGGGGGACGGGGCGTCGGCGGTGCGCTCGGTCGAGCTGGACCAGCGGGCTGTCGGTGGTGCCGGGGCCGTGGGAGGCGAGTTCGAGCTGCTTGATGTTGGCCTCGCACAACTTCGCCTGCAGGTCGTCGACTTCGTCGATCAGGATGAGGGGGCATCGTCCCAGCAGGAGTTTGAGCAGGCTCTCGCGGCTGGTGGGCTGCCCGTCGAGCAACAGGGGCAGCCGGGCGCTGCCCAGCAGCAGGTTGTGGTGGTTGGTGACGATGATGTCGGCGTGGGCGGCGTCGTGGAGCAGTGCGAAGCGTGGGCAGTGGTTGATGCGTGGGCAGGCCCTGGGCCCGGTCTCCGTCAGCTCGGCGTCGTCTGTGTCGTCCTCGTGGACGTGGCGCAGGCGCAGGCAGGGTTCCTCGCCCGGTGCGGGGGCGGGGCCGTGAGTGATCCATGCTTTGAGGTCGCAAGGGTGGGCAAGCTGGTCGAAGCGGTCCCACCGGTCGCGGGCGACGGCGCGCCCCGCCTGCTCGGCCATACGGTTCGGTGTGATCAGCGGGGTGATGCGCAGATCACGGGCATGCCGGGCGGGGAGTGCGGCGGCGTCGAGGAGATCGTCGTCCAGGTCGTGCTGGGCGATCGCGCGGAGCTTGTCGGTAGTCTTGAAGACGTCGCCCAGCTGGGGGACGACAACCAGTACGGGGCCCAGCCGCTGGCGCGCGGCCAGGATGGCGATCTCGAGCATGGCGACGGACTTGCCGACCCCGGTGGGCGCGTTGACGATCTGCAGGCGTCCGGCGGGCAGCTCCAGGCGGTCGATCGCGTGGCCGTGGTGGTCGCGTAGACGATCGAAGAACTGCCCGAGCAGCTGCGGCTTCCACTCCACTTTCGCATCCCGCTGCTCGTGCGCGCGGGCTTGGGCGAGGACGGCATCGACCTGCACATGCGCGTCGCCGCAGCGAGGTGCGGTGCTCCACGCCAAGGGTTTGAGTTTCCGGTCGTCGGTGGGGTGGGCATGGGGTGGCACGCGCACGGTCGTGATCTCGCGGGTGCCGAACTGCCACAGCCCCTCCCCGGCCTGCACCGGCAGTTCCTTGCGGGCGGCGATCAATCGGGCGGCCTGGTGCAGGTGCCGGTCGGCCAGGGTGAGCGGGTCGTCGGTGTGGAGGGCCACCAGGTACCGACGACGCTGGGACCCCTCGTGTTCGGGTCTGGTGTACAGGCCCCGATGGCAGGCCGCGTAGTACTGAGCGGCGCTGGTGAAGTCGGTCTCCCGGGCCAGATCATCACCGCGCACCTGCCAGAAGCGGCCGAGGCGTTCGCGTTCATCTGCGCTCAGCTGCTCCCAGCCGGCCATGAGATCGCCCAGGCGTCCGGTGGCCAGCACCCCTGCTTGGTCAAGCGGCACGCACCGATGGCCAAGCGGGTCGGTGTAACCGAAGTAGTGCTCGGTCAGCGCGAGGGCTGCCGCGATCACCTCCTCCTGCTCGTCCCGTTCGTCCGGGTCCACACGCCTCCAGCTCACGCTCGTCCCCGGGCTGAGTCGGCGACGTGATCGAGGAACCGGGTGACCGTGAAGGGCCGGTAATGGGAGGCGGGCAGACGGGCTTTGAGCGTGGGCAGTTGGGATTCCTGCTGGTCGGGGACGACCACGCTGATCGGCTTGTCGGGGAGTGGTTTGCTGACGAGGGCGCGGGCCAGGGCGGCAGCGTCCATCCAGTCTTTGACGTCGATGTAGAAGACCCGCTCGCCATGTGGGGTCGGCACGGTCAGCCGCATGTCGTAGGCGTCAGGGTAGGGGTCAGCCGGCCACATCTCGCAGCGGGCTTCGGGCACCTCCTTGTGCGCGCGGTCGCGAAGTTCCTTCTCGGCCAGGCCCGCGACGGTGGTGAAGTACCACGCGCCTTCCTGGAAGGCGAGGTGATCGCTGCTAGCCGGCCGGCCCACCACCGGCCGGGTCGGCCATTCCTGCTTCGAGGACGGCCTTCCGGTAAGGCGCAGCCGGGGCGGTGCGGCGCCTTCGGTGCGGGAGAGATCGAGGGTGTAGCGCACGCCGCGCCAGGCGTGCGCGGTGCATCGCGCACGGGCGCGATGGTCCTCCACCTCCACCAGCATCGGCCACTGGCACAGCGGGCAGGCAAACCACCAGCCGGCCACCTGGGCCCAGGGCCACTCGGAGATCGGCTCGAAGAAGTCCACCTTCCCCCACAGATCGCCCCAGGCCCGCCGCAGAGCCCGCGCTTCCCCGGCTGGATGGGTGATGCAGAGCATGCGGGCACGCCCGTACAGCTCGGGAGGAAGCTGCTGCAGCGCCTCGTGTAGGCGGCCCTGCTGCTGCTCGGCTCGCATGCGTGCCCACGGCCAGGGCACCTCAAGGGCCCGCAGCGGCACCAGGTGTTCGCGGCACAGCCGGTGCACCTTCTCGCTCAACTGGCCTTGCCTGTCCAGCAGATGAAGATTGGACACCTCCCCGGGCAGCTCGCTTCGGGCGGGCAACAAGCTGCCGAGCGGGCCTTGCAGCCCACGCCGGAAGACGGCCATGTCCAGGCCCTGGGCGCTGTGCGCCGGGTGCGCGGCGCGCAGCAGCCCCAGACAGTCCATGGCGATCTGGGCTACCCGCTGCGGCGCCAGGGTGGCGTCGGTGAGGGCGGCCGCGGCCAGGCAGCACGCGGTGATTGCCTCGTCCAGACGCGCGACGGTGGGGCTGTCAGCCGACGACATGCGCATACCGTACAAACAGGAAAATGCCGGTATGCCCATAAATTGACTGTTGAGTTGGTGTTACCCCCGTATGGAGGCTACGCGTGGATACGCCCCCGACCGGCCTCTCCCCCGCCACCACCACCGATACGCCCTGGCTGTGGGCCTTCGCACCCACAGCCGATGAACCGCCGAGCTGGGGAAAGTGGCTGTGGTTCCTGCCGGTGGCCACCCTGGATACCGGATGGCGCTTGATTCACGACGCCGTCCGCGCAAGCCAGCTCGGCCCCGTCGCCAAGGCTGGCACCCTGATCAACGGCGCCCGCGGCGACGACACCCGCCGCGTCATCTGCATCTACACCGCCGACCTGCACGAACCCACGGCCAACGAGGCTGAAGCCGAGCGTGTCCTGCTCGCCCTGCGCTACCTCGGGGTGCCGCACCGGCTCGCCTACAAGACCAACGAGAGCACCCATGCCGGCATCTACGGGGACGGCGCTGCCACCTATGTCTCCCCCACCGACACCGTCAAGATGATCGACCGGGCCGCGCCACGGTCCGCGGCCCGCCATAGAGAAGCACTGCGCCGCCGATAGCCACCACGCCCCTGCCGCGCAGTCTCAGCCCGACCAACGCCGACGGAGCGCCACCCCACTGCGGCCCACACCGGCACATCCCAAAGAGGAGCCTGCCACGTGCACACGCGTCGGACAGGATCCGCCAGTGGCAACGCTGGTGCGGGCCTCGGCCGACCTGTCCTGGCTCAAAGACACCCTCCTGCCCACGATCCAGCACATGGGCAACTCGTGGAGAAATATCTCGGCTGAAGAGAGGGCACTCGTGCTCGACATCCCCACCCCGGAAGCCCTGGCGACCTGGCGACCTTGGGAGGCACAGGAGTGGCTAGACATGCTCGGAAACCAGGAAGACTTCACGGACGAGGAGTATCGACAAGTCGCGGACGTGGTGGCCTCAGTGCTCCTGGACGACGATGCCCTACGCCTCTTCCGGGAGTGATGGTCCCGGCCGTTCAGCGACCGAAACCGTCCTGAAGATACACCTCCGTGTTCTCCGCCAGGTCGCGCGGTGCGTCCCCGCGCAGGATCCCCACTGACCGTGGAAACGGTGGCTCAGGCGGTTCCTCACACGCCACCTCCGTGCACCGGCACGGCGGCCTTGCCTCCAGTTCGGCAAGACGCCGCTCCAGAGCATCGAGCCGCTCCAGAATCCCCGGCTTGCCCACCGATGCCTCGCGGATGCGTTCCATCGCACGCTCAAGAGATGCCGACTCACCAGTCGGAGGAGCCTGGAGCGGATCCGGGCGCGCCGCAGCACGTCGGCACAGGTCCCGATACATGCGCTCGAACCGCTGAAGGTCCAAACCCAGCCTGGTGCACGCCCGGGCCAGCACCTGACCAGGTGCATTCGGCACAGCCTGAGCACTCGTTCCCTGCTCTGCAAGACGGACGAGGAAAGCGGCGCTCTCCGCCCTGATCACGACGGTGGTGAGCAGCAGGTCCTCATCGATTTCGCGCCGGGACGGCCAGAGGTCGTCTTCCACCTGGGCCCATTCGACCGCCTGGTCAGCGGGTTCCGGCGCGGTGCCGGTACGGATGGCGGCGACAGCCGCGCGGGCCTCCCCGTAGGTGAGATGGAAAGCGGCCAAGGCCCGGCCAGGCACTCCATCGGGATCCTTCACCGCAGCCAGGAACAGGTGCTCCAACCCGCAGGCATTCCCACCAAGCGCCGCGGCCTCGTGCTGGGCCGCGGCCAGCAGATGCTGCGCCGCCTCGGTCAGGCGAAAGTCCTCGCTGAACACCGTGCCATCCTCCTGCTCCAAGCCATCTGAACATGCTACGTGGCCGACCGGAGCCCGGCCTCACGCGAGACACTGCCCACGGGTGCGGGGATCCATCGGCCGGGCACGATGCGCCGGTACCGTCGCCTGGCAACGGACGGCGCCCGGGTCACCGGTGCTCGTCCTCCTCATCCCAGCTGTAGAGGGCGGCGCGCTGGCCGTCATTGCCGAGGTTCTCCGCGGCCTCGGCAGGGTCGGCGTACTGGATCCGCTAACGACTCAGGCCCCCTGTGCGGTGCTCATCGTCGTCCCGAGGGACGCAGCCGGCGAAGTCGACGGCCTTCAGCCGAGCCACGACGGCCAGCTTCTCCCCCGGCGCAGCCCGGCAGTCCGGACAAGTCCGGGTGCCTGCCTTCTATCTGACGGCAGGCGGCACAGCTCGACTCATGCTTCCTCATCTCCTCATGCCTTCGTCATCTCCACGGTCAGGACTCCGGGCTGACGGAGCCGGCGGCGTCGCCACCGGTACGGAGCGCGGGGGCCATCGCTTGCCGGAGCTGAACTCCGCTGCCGGCGCGTGCTTCCCCGGGCGGTTCTCTCCGGGCGCAGCGTCCACGGCACGGAAAGGTGTTAGGCAGCGACTCGTTGGTGGCCAATCGCTGGACGATGCAGCTCGCAGTTCACGCTCTCTGACCGGCTAAGTCGACTGGCTGGGAGAGGGAAATAGGCTCTTGACCAGGTGCACGGGGGCGCGGGTATTGTCGGCCATTCCGCCCAATAGTGCGGTCACTGCGGCGCCTTGGATGGCCGGAAGCCAGCGGGCTAGGAGATCCATGACGTCTGGCACGTCGTCGGCGTAAACCGTCTCGTATCCAGTGATTTCGTTGTCGATGTCGATCAGGAATCGATCACCGGCGAGGGCGGAGAGTGGGACGCGCAGCGCTCCGTCGCCGCGCTCCAGGAGATCGGCCACGCCGTCGACGAGAAGCGCGCCCGGCAGATCCTGCGCGACCTAGTCTCGGACGGCATCCTCCAGCGCCTACCGATCGAGCTGTCTACCGCCCTGCTGACGACCCGGAGGTCACCGGGAGGCCGAAACCGCCCGGCGCCGACCAGCCCTTGGTGCCCTACAGGCTAGCCATGGCCAAGGTGGTGACCAGCTGCCCGGCCTCAAGGCGGTGTGTGAGGTCGAGACCGCTGTCGATCATGGTGAGGACGGCGTGATGCCGGGCAGCGGGGATGGCGGCGATCTGGTTTCCGTCGCGGTTGACCCTGATGGTCGCCGGCTTCTTGCCTGGGTGGGTCAGGGTGACCGGCCCGTCTCCGGTGCCCGGGCCTCCCTGCGCAAGAGGGATGGTCACGGGGCGGCCTCGCAGCAGTTCGTTGAGCGGGTTGGTCGGCTTGCTCACGTAGTCGAGGAGGTCCTCGACCTCGTACGTGTTGGCCTTGTACGCGGTGATCCAGCCGTCGATCTGCTGATCGGCGAGCCATGTGCGGAGCGCGCCGGAACTGATGCGGGCATCTGCCGCGGCGCGACCGATCTGGTGGGCCAGACGGCGGGAGGTGATGCCGGAGGTGAGCAGGGTGATCGCCTGCTCGGTATCGACGCCGTGCCGGATGTGCCAGGCCGTGTGTGCGAACAGGCGGGGCGTGGTGGGGGTCAGCAGGGGGTGGGTATTGACGAGGTTGACCAAGGCGCCGGCTGTCCAGCTGATCGCGTGCTCGAAGGCCTTGCTGATGCTGTGCACGGCCTGCTCCAGCGGCCTGGGATCGGAGGGCGCGCTGTCGGGCATCCAGGTGCGGGCCAGTTCCGGGATGGAGGTGCCGGAGATCCAGTCCCGGATCGCGCCGCTGATCGGCACTTCGGCAGCGAAGCCCCCGTTTTTGAGTGTCCCGGTGAATTTCCAGCACCCGAAGGTCTCGGGCATCATCAGAAGGCTCTCAAAGACGTCTTGCTCGGATAGGAAGCTCAGGGTCTGCTCCAGCGGCCATTCGGGCGGCCCGAAGAAGACGCTGATCTCGTCCAGGGTCTCTGCGGGGACCGCTTGGGCGACCAGCTGCTCCGCGAGGCGCTGGGCGATGCTGTCGAGGAAGCGCGCGGATCCGATGCTGGTGCCGGTGCTGGCCCAGCGACGTGCGGAGCCGGGGTCGGTGGTGTCGTAGACCATGGCGACCTTCTCCGCGAGCGCCATCCAGCGGGCCGGGACCGACTCGTCGTCGGCCTGTTCCATCGCGAGCAGCGATCGCACAGGGTCCAGCCGGTCGCCGGGCGCGTGGAGGGTCTCGGCATGGGTCTGCAGGACGAGCCACACGAACGCCGCGAAGTCGGCCGCGACAGTCCCCAACACGCCGAACAGGGCGTCAAGGGAGTGCTGCAACTCCCACTCAGCACGTGCAAGGGCCCGCAGCGCTTCCTCACTGAGCAGTTCGGAAGTGACGGTGAGCTGCTCGGAGTCGGGGGTGAGTGTCTCGAACTCCGCCGGCCGGGGCGGGTAGGGGCGAGTGAGGATGACCCACCCCTCGCTCTCACGCCCCGCGCGGCCGGCCCGGCCGATGGCGTTCAACAGCTCCGCAGGACTGAGGCTGCGCTGATTCTCGCGCGTGTGATCACCCTCGACCGTGTGGCTGATGATGACAGTGCGTACCGGAAGGTTGACGCCGTCGGTGAGGGTGGTGGTGCTGGCGATGGCCAGCAGGTCCCCGTCGCGAAGCCCTTGTTCGACGGCGTGGAGGACGTCGTCGGGAAGGTCACCGTGGTGGAAGGCGACGCCGTGGCGGGTGCAGTCGACCAGGGGGTGCTGCTCGCCGAGGGTCTCGGCCAGGAACTCGGTGAGCGCCGCCGCCTCGGGACGGACATCCAACCGCTTAGTCATGGCGTGCGCGGCGTTCCTGGCGATGACTTTGCTGGCGACGACCATCAGGAGGCTGCCGGCACGGGTCAGAGCAGCGGCGCCGGCGGCGAACACCTCGTAGTCCGGGATGCCGCCGGTGAGCTTGGTGTCCTTGTTCCACTGCCAGGCGTTGGGGGAGGCGTACGCCCTGGTGCCGACGCCGGGGATGGTCAGACCGAAGGTGCCGCTGGTGGCGGTCGGCCGGACGTCGAGCCGGGAGGCCACAGGCACAGTGGCCCGGGTGGTGGAGGAGTGGTTCTTGCTCGGCTTGCGCGGGGTGCGCTCGGCCTGCCCCTTGAGCAGCTGCGGGTACATGAGGCCGTGCAGCCGCCGGGGGCCGCGCCAGTCGTCGGTGAAATAGACCTCCTCTGCTGGCCGCGTCGGGTCTAGCCACGAGGCCAGGGCAGCCCGGTTGCCGACAGCGGCGGACAGCAGCACCAGCCGGATGTCGGGGCGGGTTCGCAGGAGGGCGAGCAGGCTCTCCAGCACGAAGCCGCGCCGTCCTTGCGTGAGGTGGTGGGCCTCATCGACGACGATGAGGCTGACGTCGTCCAGCGCTCCGCCTGGGTTGTTGCGGATCATGTGCATAAGCCGTTCCGGGGTCACAACGTCCACGTCCCCGACGAGGGACCCGCTGCCGTCGGCGAGCGGGAAGTCCGGCTGCTCGGCGACCAGCCTGCGTTCCATCAGCCGCAGCCGACCACGCAGCGCGGCCCGCATCTCTCGGCCGAGGCTGCGCATCGGCGACACATAGACCACGCGGCCGGGCTTCTGTGCCAGGTGGGAGCAGATGACCAGCTGGGCCATCAGGGTCTTGCCTGCGCTGGTGGGCACGCTGATCAGGCTCCGGCCGGTGCCGGGGGCGACCGGGTTGCCCCGCTCCAGGTTCAGCAACTGGCGCTGCGGGCGCCACAGGGTCATCACCGGCGGGTGGGACACCGTGAAGGTCCGGGCAACCGCATCCGGCGTCCCCTCCGGAAGCAGCGTGTACAGGCTGCTGGCGGCCATCTCGCCGCTCAGACCGAGAAGGTGGGCCGCGACCCACCGGGCGGTCGGGTCACCGCGGCCGGCGCGCCCGTCCAGCACGCTGCCGAGTAGGTCCTGTGCGTCGTGTAGACGGTCCAGGTCGCCGAACGAGAGGAACAGGCGGAGGAGGTGGACCGCTTCGACGACGGCTTCGGCGGGTCCGTACATCGTGCCCGCCAGCGGTTCGTCGTTCATCAGCGTGCGCAGTTCCGCGAACTGGCGGCGCCAGGCGGACAGGGCCCGGTTCAGGTCGGGCCGGTCGAATGCCAGGAACACGACGCCGGTCTCCAGGGCCAGGGTGTCGAGGTGCGCCGGGAGAGAGGAGGTGAAGTTCACCAGGTTCTTGACCTGGCGGTAGACGGCGGTGGCGTTGGGCTCTTGCTCGCACCTGCGGTACCCGGCCTGGGCGGCGAATGCGATCCTCAGCCGCTCGGCGGGGGAATGTCGCCCGTCGGCCAGGGCCAGGTCCATCACGTGCGCGCTGACCGCGAGGGCCTGCCGGGTCCGCATCGGGTCGAACCCGGGTGTCTCGGGCTCGACCGCGGCCAATCCGTGCAGGAGCCACGCCGTCGCCAACACGTCGTCCGGAATCTCCTGATCCCTGCCGAAGGCGGCGATCTCCAGTTGGGTGATGGCAGCCAGCAGTTCCTGCGCCGAGGGCAGGACCCCGCCGGGGCGGTGTTCGCCGAGGGCGGTCGCGAGTACAGCCGGATCTAGAGTGCGGTCCACACGTACTTCCTCACCTCATGGGCGAAACCCTCGAGATCGTCGATCGCCACCACCAGGCCCCGCAGCGCGCCGGGGTGCTTGTGGGTGGTGAAGTGCTCGTGCGCGAGGTGGAAGGCCTTCGTCGGGATCGCCGTGGTGTTCAGCGCGACGCTGACGCCGCCGCCGGCCGACTCCTCCTCATCGACCCACTGGTCGGCCAGACTGCCCACGAACTCCCGGGTGTCGTCAGCAAGCAGTTTGTCGCCCCAGGAGAGCATTCCCAGGTAGGTCGCTCCCTTGGTGCTGAGCTGCGTCCAGCCCTTGCGGATCGCCCCACCCGGCTCGTTCATCTCCCCGGTGTACTTCTTCATCTCCCACAGACGGAAGGAGAATCCCTGGGCCATTCCGCTTTCCCGGTAGACGACGAGTCCGTCGCCACCTCCATCGTTGACGGCGGCCTTCGGCGGTCCGAGGATCTCCACGGCACGCGCTGGGTCCTCGGGCAGGTCGCGGGTCAGGAGGTACCAGAGCCACTCGCCCACGTACCCGGCCAGCCCGTGGTTGCCCTGCTTCATCGCGGCTGCCGCTTCGAAGACGGGCTCCGCGAATGCCTTCACCAGGACGTGATCCTTCCCGGTCAGCTTCGCCCCGTTCAAGGTGGCCTCGCGCCACTTCCCGTAGGTCCGTGGGCGCCCGCCGGTCCGTTCCCGCATGATCTCGTCGGCGATGATCCACCCGGCGGCCGCCCGGTCCTCAGGGCTGCCGCTGAGGGTCACGACGAGCTCCCAGCGGCACGTCTGGTCGACTCCACGGGGCTCACGTCGTACCAGGTCGGCCAGCCGCCCACCGACGGCCGTCGCTCGGGCCAGCGCCTGTGCGGGCGAAACATCCGCCACCCGAACCCCCTGCTCGTCCCAGACCACCCGCGCCGTACCGGTTGGGTGCAGGGGGCCGAGGCGGCCCTCGGCAAGGTCACCCTATCGAGCGGCCCGCGCCAGTCCTGGAAGAGGCCAAGGCACCTCAGCGCACTGGAAATTCGGGGCGAACCAGTCGGGCGCGGCCCGCAGAAACGCACCGGCGTCCGACCAGGCCGGCGGAACGTGGACCTCGCGCAAGGGGTCGATGAGGACAGGGAACCGCTCCTCTCGGCGGGCCTGGGCGAGACGGGAGGACAGGCGCCGGTACGCCGGCGCGGTGTGCGGAATGTAGATACGCCTGCCGGAGGGTGCAGCCGCCGACCCGGTCGTAAGCTGCTGACGATGTCGGCGGCACGATCCACGATGCTCGGCCACTGGGTAGGTCAGAACGAAGAGCACTTGTCGGTGGGAGCCGGGAACAGCTGGTTGCTGCTGGGCCTCCGAATGTTGATGAGAAATTAGCAGCGGTCCCGGGCCACAGAAACGCGATGCCGTCAACGTGTTGACGTCCGTATCCTTCGGCGGGTGAGTCTGATCGAAGTGGGTCCCGGGCAGGTCGAGCTCGTCGTGCGGGGGCCGGGGACGCTGACGACCTCTGTCCGGTTGTTCGACTGGTCGCGTGCGGATGAGTACGAGACCGTCTTCGCGGTGGAGGCCGTTGCTGATGGTGTGCGTGCACGGCTCGAGAACGTGACCGCCACCGTCTGGGATGACATGAGCGAGTTCTTCGACGGCCTCGCGCGAGACTTCCGTGGCTGGGAGGGGGAGCGGGTCTGGACCAACAACCACCTGGTCGTGACGGCGACCTTCGGCTCGGGTGGTCATGTGTATTTGGACTGGACGCTTCGGTCCGGCTTCTTTCCCGGTGACTGGAATTGCACGGTGACGACCGTGATCGAAGCCGGTGAAGGGATGACGGCTGTAGCTGCGGACCTGCGGGAATTTCTGCGCCAGGGGTAGGTCGCCCACGTCTCCCTGCAGGCACTCCCGCGTCCGGTTCAGCCGACAGCCTGCTGTTCAGCTCGGGCGCGAAAGATCAGCCGTCAGCTCGATACGACTTGTGAGGCTTCTGAGAGGGCTTTTCTGATCAGGCCGGCAATGTGGCCGGGGTGGGCGCAGGCGTCCGAGGTGTCCAGTTCGGTCCAGGTGTGCAGGATGCCCTGCTCGTCGACGTCAGCAAGCCGTACGAGGTTCCAGGTGGAGTCTCCCCGCTGGAACTCCCATGGTGAGCCAAGGATGTCTTGCAGCGTGATGCGGCAGCCGCATCCGAAGCCTGAGTTGTAGTTTTCCGTGAGCTCTACTTCGTCTTGGACGTGGTACTCCGTATTCAGCGTTGCTTCGTCGCCGAGAAGGCCGGCCACCGTCGTGATCGTCTCGTGAGCGTCTGCGGGCCGCACGCCCAAGTACGTTGTCTGGGCAAGGATGCGTACTACGTCTTCGGCGTGGTGCGTGGCGCCCAGTGCTTGCTGGCCGGCGGATCCCACCATCGCTTCGGCATCGCTGAGGTTCAGGTCGTCGTGGCCGCCGTCGTATTCCGGCATCACGAGATCCCGTCGCGCGTCCATGACGTGCAGATACTCGGCCAGATTCTCCAAGGCAGCTCCGACCGCCTCGATCTGAGCGAACAGCGCCGAGGCAACGATAGCGGCTTGCTGCGGAGTGTAGAGCGCCCACTCTTGACTGAGTCCCTCAGCGGTTCCCTCCGCTGCCTCAGCCGCCGCAACCGCAAGGGCGATCACCTCCTCAGGATCACTTGGCGGCCCATAGTCGGTCACCAGATGGACCCCACCGCAAACGTCATTGACCAGCCGCCGGTTGCCTTGAGCGTCAACTTCAGCAGTCCGTCGCCACAGATCGAGCCACTCCTGCGGTTCTTCCATCTCTCCTCCGCGAGGTTTCAGATCAGCACAAAGCGCGCTGGGCGGACAATCACCCGTGATGCACTGATACACACCGAGAGCAACGTGCGGAATAGTTGGAATGTGTCGATCCGTCACGCGTCCAGCCCACCCCCTCCCCCGTGTTCGGGCATTGGCAGACAAGGCGGGGTGGGTCGGAGGCAGGTGCGCCGGAAGTTGGCGTCGCGCTCCTGCTCTTGCGCTCACGACGCATCTCCACCGCGGAGGTGGGTTCGCTGCACGACTGAGCCGGAACGGCCGGCTCGTCCTGGAAGGTCGTCCCGGGCGCAGCGTGGCGTGCTGTCTACTCGGTGGGCGCAGTGGGGGCCTTGTGCGGGATAGTGAGGATAACGGTGCGGCAGGAGCGGATCCCCAGCAGGTAGGGCGTGATGTCGGTCGTCCTGAAGCGGGCGCCGAGCCGCCCCCGCGGGCCCCGCCCTTGGTCGGATGACCGCACCTTCCCGGGCGCCGGCCGGCGAATGGACGTGCTAGCCGCTCAGATTCTTCAGCAGGGCTGAGCCGAACACCCTCAGCTGCCAGCCCAGCCGGGTCGCCGTACCGTCTGACGAGGCCCTGCAACTCTCTAGCAGGACCGCCACGGCCTCTCGGCTGGTTGGCCACCCCGCTACGGCATCGGCCACGTCGCGGACCGAAGTAGCCAACTCGGCCACGTCGCGATCGTTGCCCGTCCTCACCACGTCCGCTCGTGCGCCCGCGGCGGAGAGGTCAACGGAACGATGGGGCGCGGAGGCGAGCCTCGTCCAGATCGACGTCTACGACCAGGCCCCCGCAGACCCGCTGCGCCGGCGGCGCAGCGAACGGGCCGCGGCTGCGCGAGGTTAGCTGCCGACGACGCGTAGGTGTCCGCTGCTGCGTCCTCGTGCGGTTTCGATGTGCGGAGCGAGGCGGTAGAGCTTGATGCGGCCGACGCTGCCGGCTTCCTCCAGCCAGCCGAGTTCGACGAGTTCTTTGCGGGTGCGGGAGAACACGGGCGGTGTCATGCCCAGGGTCTCGGCGAGTTCGGTCGCTCGGGTGATGACGGCGCCTTCGGAGTTCTGCTCGGATGCTGCGTAGAGCAGGACGACGATGCGCTGGTTCGGGCTCAGCACCCGACCTGTGACTTTGAGGAGGTCCAGAACGTCATGCCTGTCATGGATCTTCACGAGTCGTCACCCTTCCGATTCGGCGCTTCAGGTGTCGCTTTTGAGGCGTCGGTCTTCTTTGTCCTGCGGCGGGGCTTGGGCTCTCGCACGTTCAGCTCGGGCGGGTTCCAGTCCTTGACGGCTTCGCGGTGGTCGAAGCCGGTGCCGATGAAGGCGAGGTAGGGAGTGCACCGGTAGAAGGTGGTCCGGCCGATACCACCGTCAGCCAGCAGCAGTCGTGCCTTGTGCAGTGTCTTCACGGTACGGCCCAGGGCGTCGGGGCTCATGCCGAGTTCCTTGGCGATGTCCGCCCCCGTCATCATCACCGGCCCCTGGCTCTCCTCGGTGGCGAACCAATACCACACCAGGACACGGAACTCCCGGTCAGTCAGCCCTGAGGCAGCGGAGGCAAGCTCGCGTCCACGGCGGATGCCGACGTTGATGTGAGGACCGTCGAAGGCATAGCCGGCCCGAGGAACCTCCTCGATCACTCCGGTGTCGCGGTCAACGAACGCCAGGAGCTTGCGTGCTGCCTGTCCCATGAGGGCCTTTCAGCTGCGTTGTACAGGTCGGTAAGTGACCCGGCTCCAGGAGCGTTTCACTTACCAAACTGAACATTAGCGCATAGCTAAGCGATACTCGCGCAGCGGCGTGTCGCTGCGCGAGAAGATAATGAGCACATAGCTAAGTGACGCGATGCTGGAAGCGGATTGACTCGACTGCAGGATCGGGTTGATACGACTCCAGAATCTGGATGACCCGATGCCTGAATCGGCATAGGCGACTACACGATCGGCATACCCGATCCCCGAAACGGGAAGGACCCGACGTTTTCGCAGGTCAAAGGCTCGCGGAGGGTTCGACTTCTTTATGCATCATTAGCTGCACCCTGCACCCCGTGCCCCAACTCCCCCTAGGGCAGCAGTCACAGGTGAAGGCCGTCACAACCTGAGATCGAGGATCCATCAGGAGGAACTGACGTGTGGGTGAATCCACGATCCCGCACCAGCCAGCTCGGTCCGCTCCCTCACCTCGTCCCGCTTCCGAACCCACTCTGTTCGGATTCGAGGTCCTTCATCATCCAGGGCCCGACATCGCCAGCCACAGAATGTCAGCCCCCATCACCAGCAGCTCGGCATCCTGCGTGCGGAGGTACGGAAGCCGTCCGGCCGGCCGAAACCACAGCCGGACACGAGCCACCCGTCCGGCCAGGCGACCCCCCACTGACCGCCACCATGTCCCCCTGTCCCCTCCAGTTGGTTTCCTGCAAGAGCGCTGGAACGCAGACCCTGAGGAGGCACCCTGGAAGCCACGTTTCTCAGTCGCTCCCCACCTTCGCCCGTCACAACACGGTGCCACGTAGAGCGCGGCGGTCGCCGGACAGGGAGTAACAGCGAGCGGCGAGGCCATGTTCAAAGGGTTCGCCGATGGCGTCGCGCAGCGGGGCGAGGGTCTGGGCAGCGGTGGTGTCGGAGACGTAGGCCGGAGCGACTTCAAGCATGAGCTCCCCGATCGCGTAGTTGACGGCGACGAGTTTGTCGACCACGGCACGCAGCTCGGCGAGCACGGGGTCCGCCGGCGGGTCGAGCGGCGGCGGGGGCGGGGCGGCACCGATATCTCGGACCGCTTGACGGACGACGGCACGGAGCGTCGGCTCGTCGAGGGACTGGGGACCGCTGTGGGCGAGTGGGGCGAGGTGCCGGGTGATCAGCTCCGCGACGTCGTCCGTCCGGCCGGAGATCGCGATCAGTGCGCGCTGGGACAGGCCATAGTCGAGCGCGGCCGCGGGGACGGGGCCGGTGTCTCGCGTGCGAGACAGCTCCTGGATCGAGACGGCGTCGTGGAGTGCGGCGAGGGTCCGGGCGACCTCCAGCAGGCAGTACGCCCGCGCGCGGCTGATGTCGAACTCTGCGTGGCAGTACGACGCCCACGAGGCATAGCCGAGGGGCCCCAGACCGTCACACTCGGTCACCAATACATGGATGAGGAGAGTCCGATGCCCAAGAAGACAGGCGCAGAGAAGCCGCACGGCTATGACCCCGAGAGCAACACCGTCCAGGTCGGAAGGTGGGACGGCCCTGATCTGCGGATGCGCTGTACCACGACGGGGTCCGTGTACGTGTGGCCAGACGGCGGCCCTTACGACGGCCCTGACAACTACGTGGAGCGTTCCGGGTTATGGCTCCCATGCCACCTCCGATGTCGACGAGCAGCGCTGGCCGACGTCGCTGTGCGGCTTCAGCTGGGCGGAGGAGGAAGGACGGAGCGTGAGCGGGTCGCCGGACTGCCTCGAATGTCGGCGCGAGGTCCAGCTTGGTGCCGTACGCCCTTGTGGCAACTGGTGACCTGCCCGTCAGAGTTCAGGAACTTCCCGTGATCTCGGCGGTGTTATGGATCTGCCTGAGGGACGTCGAGCTGGGGACGCAGGGCGCGAAGGGCGTCCCGGAGTCGGCGGCCGTCGTCGGTGTCCGGGATCTTGATGCGCCCAGCGTTCGTCGACGCCAGCTTCGCGAGGGCCTCCGCCGGGTCATGGTCACGCGAGTGCGCAATGTGCAGGCGGTAGAGCGCCTGGGAAAGCCCGGTGACCGGGTCCGGGGCGCCCTTGAGATAGCAGTCCTGGCAGATCAGGAAGGAGCCGAGCACCGCCCGTCGCCCCGCTTCACGGCGCCGGCGACGAGGTAGGCCGCTCGTCGGTGGCGCACATCCTGCAGAGCCGGGGAACCTCACGCGTAGTCATAACGCGCTCAACGGTCGGCACACCTATCCGTGATGAGTCCGAGGCGCCTGGCCCATCGCGGGCTCGGCGCCGCGGCGCCGAACTGCGGCCGAACGATGGTCGTCTGCGGATGAGGCAACGACGCCGGGCGTACCGGCGCCTCGCCGACCGTGCTGTCGGCCTGAGTGCAACGCCGGGGTCGACGCGCGGTGCGGGGTTACCCGATCCAGGTGATGTCCAGGACGGGCAGGTGCTGGGTGAGGCGGTTGATCACGTAGACGACGGAGAGCTGCCCGATGGCGGCGGCGCGGACGTCCTCGCCTTCCGGATCTCCGGCGTTCCACTGGGGCCAGCCCCACGGGGAGCGCCCCGCGATGTTCAGGATGTCGCGGACCGTCTCTTGGGCGGGCTCGGGGAGTTCGGTGAGCGTCTTCGCGGCTTGTGGGGAGAGGCGTACTGCCCACGGTTCACCGGCCATCGGCGGGTGTCGAGGATGTCGTCGAGGTCGACGAAGTCGGTTTCGTCGCGGTCGGAGTCCAGGTAGGCGTCGATGGCCGGGGCGGCGGCGAGGCGCAGTTGCCAGGTGCGGACGACGTCGTGCAGCGGGGTGAGGCTGTAGGTGTCGCGGGAGGCTTCCAGGGCCGTGGCCCAGTCCCGCTCGAAGGCCGGCACCCAGGTGCCGGCACGGCGGTCGTCGCGCAGTTGGGCGAGGAGTTGGGCGGCGGCGGCCGGGGCCGGCGGGGCGGGGGCTTCTTCGGGCTGCGCACTCATCGGCACCTCCTGGCGGGTCGTGTCGCCACCGTACGCGCAGTACGGGGCGGGGGGCGGACATGTGGTGATCCTTCCTGCACTGGTGAGCGTCAGCAGAGTCCTGCGATCTGCTGCAGGAGGTAGAGCATCCGGTCGGCGCGGCTGGGCGAGACGGGGCGGACCTGACGGCCGTCCGCGGTGAACTAGCCGCGCCAAGCGGTGGCCAGGGGCTCCAGCGGGCGCGCCTGCTCGTACAGGACTGGGCAGGCGCCGATTTGCGAGGTGAGTCCAGTATTGAGATCGGCGAGAGCGTCGTGGTTCCAGACCAGCACCGTGCGGGTGGCCACGATGTCGGTGAGCTGTTCGTAGCCGGCCTGCGGGTCGAGGGGGCCGGACGGGATGCCCTTGGCACGCGCGGAGACCAGGCCGGCTCCGTCGCGGGCCTTGACGGTGGCGGCCGGCAGGCCGGGGCGGCGCGGCAGGTCCATGGTCTTCAGCTGGGTCTCGGTGGCGTAGATGCCGTCCGGGACGTCCCGCCAAGATGCGAAGTGCGGCCGGGGCGGTGTGGTGGTCGGTGACACGGTTTCCTCCCAGTGGCGTTACGGCTGCTGTGCGGGTTGTGCGGTACGGCTGGTTGCCCGGTTGCCCGGTTGCCCGGTTGCCGGCGGGCCGGCGGGCCGGCCGAGCGTGGCGTGGTTAGGCGGCCCAGCCGACGGAGGAGACGTAGGTGTAGGCGTCCCAGTCGGTGCCGAGGCCGCCTTGGATGATCTCGTCCCAGATCGCTTCGAGTTCACGCGCGTCGTGCGCGATCCACGCATCGACAGCCCGATCCCAGATCAGCCCACGGACATTGATCGAACGCGTCTCCACGTCCCGGCGGTGGCGGGGGTCGACCTGCGACTGGTCGGCGGGATCGATCTCGACGCGGGTACCGCGGCCACGGTTGGTCAACCTGCGCTTGAGGTCGGCGACCACGTTGCGACGCCGCAAGTCCCAGTACGCCGCATCCAGGCGCGCGAGGTTCGCCTTGCTCGGCGTACGTTCCTCGGCCAGCCACGCCATGAGGGTGCGAGGGCGCGCCTGGATGCCGGCGCGATCCATGGCCTCGTAGCCGGCGTCGGACGCCGTCAGGTAGCGCAGGCGGGCGGACAGGCCGCGCTCGGAGGTGACCGGGGACCCGATGCCGGTGACCATGCGGTCGATGCCTTCGGCGGTGCAGACCCAGCCGGGCAGGGCCCGGGCGCCGTAGTGGCCGATCCGGCGCCACCGCGAGTCCAGAGCCATTACCGGGCCACCCGGCCGACGGTGTACTCACCGGAGGCCTTGGCGTCGCTGTGCTTGATCTTCATCTGGGACAGGCCGCGCCCCTCGGTGAAGACCTGCCGCCAGTCACCACTCACGTGGAGTTCGTCGGTACCCATCATCGCGATGACCTCCAGCCCCGCCTGGTGGGCCTTGTACGCCTTGCCCCACAGGTTGGCATACGCCTGACTGTGGATGATGTGCATCCAGTCCGGACGCTGGATCTCACGATTGTGGATCGACTCCCCCATCGTCGAGATGAACTTCGAGTACATCGCCTTCACGTATCCCTCGGTGATCGAGTCGTCCTCGGCCAGGGCCGTCTCCCGGGCGGCGGCCAAGACCTTGCGCAGGGCGTCGAGGAAGTTCTCCGTCGCACCCGACGTCCACGACTCGTGCACCGTCGGCGCCTCGATCAGACCGTACTTCGGACCCGACAGGCGCAGCAGCAGACGCAACGTCGCATCGGTGATCCACAGGGCGCCAGGCTCTTCACGGTCGCCGAGCGGGTCGGGCAGGTGCGGGTGGTCCCACGCTGCGGGGGTGACGAGATGGACGCCCGCGCGCTTGGGGTCCACGCCTTCGTCGCCGGTGTGGTGTTCCAACTTGCCGATCGGAAGCCAGCACTTGAGGGCGGAGAGGTACGCGGCGTTGGCGTCCAGGGCGGTGACGCGGATGGTGCCGGGGGCCTTGAGGGAGTAGTGGGGGTGGTGGAAGTTGGGGCGGGCCTCCCAGATCTGGTCCGGCTCCCGCTTCGACGGCTTGTGCAAGATGTCCGGCAGCGACGGATACGCCGTGTACTGGTACCGCGCCGTCGCCCGCGTCTCCTCGAACAACCGCATCACATCGGGAATCGCTCGCTTCACCAACGCCTGCAACGCGGCTTCCGCATCACCTTCGGCACGCTCCAACTCCTCATGCACCGCACCGGTGATCAGCGTGTTGGTCTCCGCCTGTGCCCGGGCCGAGGACTGGGCGCGACGTTGCGGCCGCGACGGCACCCGCGCGGGAGTCGGCGACGGCCGCACCGGCGCAGTCGGACCTGAAGTCTGCGGGGTCGCGGGCTCGGCCTGGGTCGCCGGGGGCGCAGCGGAGGCAGGTGGGGTGGTCGCCGGCAGGCACAGGCCGCCGGGGTGCAAGGACCGGCCGTCGGTCGCCTTGAACGGGGTCACCACGCCGCAGCGAATGCACGGCTCCGGCTCCCCCTGCACCACCAAGCCGTCCGCACGGAACGCTGTCGCCGGGAACTCCGCCGCGGTGGTTGGCAACGGCGGGCCGGACGGTCCGGCGACCTCGGGGGCGGCGGTGGGAGCGGGGTGGAGCTCGGCGAGACCCTTCAGCAGTTTCAGGTACTTCCCTCGCCCGGGCGGCTGCGGATCGGTCTCGCCAGACTCCCAGTTGGCGACGGTCTGCCGCCCCACCCCAACCGCGGACGCCACCTGGGCCCGCGACAAGCCCGCCGCCTCACGCAGACGCAAACGCTCAGCAGGAGCCGGCATCCACGCGAGGAGCCGCGCCTCTTCCAGCAAAGCCTCGACACCATCCAGCTGACCATCGCTCATAACCCGAAACTACCCCACCCTAGGCATCAAAGTTTCAGTTTTTGGGCAAAGAATAGCCACCAAATTGGCAGCATGCTAGGTAGTCGGGATGGCATGTTCCGCGGCTGCCAGGCACGGACGGACTCGCGCTACCTCGGAGTACGGCAGGCGCCTTGAAGGTCGCAGAGAAGCCGATGGCCTTCCCGGGCCGGCTCAGCGGCTTCAGGGCGGCGTCGAGCTGGACCTGACCGGGCGCCGGGCCCCGGGGAGACGAAGGGCGTGGCCGCGCGGCGCCAGGTGGCCGCGCCCGAGAGAACCTCACGCCGGCGACCGTGCACCGGGACGATGAGTTCGACGACTGCCCGGAAGGTGGGGCCCAAGCAATCGCCTGGGCCCCACCTTTGTACGTCATAGGCGTCGGGCGCTGCCGATGGGTTCCTCGACTCCGGCGCGCGGGTGGGTTGGTGACGGGTGGCTGGGGCGCACCGACGTGCGAGGGCAGTGCGCCGCAGCCTGTTCCCGTCCGTCCAGTTCAGGCCGGGCGTGGTTCGACGGTAGAGGGTTGCTCGGCATGCCGCGAGGTGGGCGCTCCGGCATGACGACGGAGCCACCCCGGTGAGGAGTTGGAAGTGCGTCTCCGCCTGTGGGCGCGTCAGGCTCTTTTGTGGGTGGCGAGGTGTTGGGCGCGTTGCTCCAGTTCCTGCACTCCGGCGACGTGGCGGTAGGTGGGGAGGGCCTTGAGCATCGTCTGCAGGTGTTCGTCGCCTCGGGCGGAGGAGATCGTCACGTGCTCGTCGAGGAAGGTGTTCCAGGTCTGGCAGGCGGCTTCGATGTGCCGCATGCGTAGTTGGCGTTCGGCGATCACACCGAGGCAGTGCAGGCGGCCTTGCCGCTCCAGGGGTGAGCGGGCCGCGTTCGAGCGGCGCAGGGAGGTGAGGGAGCCGGCCTTGTCGCCCAGGTGCCAGCGGACGTGGGCTTCGTGGAAGAAGTAGGCGGCTTGGTCGTAGCCGCCCACGGCGTCGCGCCGGTTGTCCGCGCGGGACAGTGCGGTCTCGGTCTGGCGTAGCCAGGTCAGGGCGGTGTGTCGGTCGCCGGTCATGGCCGCTGCGGTGGCCTGCTGGCCGCGCAGGAACGCGATCAGGCGTGGGCCTGCGGAGGGGGCGGCCGCGGCGGCGGCGTCGGCGAGTTCCAGGCCCTTGGCGCTGTGGCCGAGGTGGGTTGCTTGCAGGCTCATGCCGCGCAGGGTGCGGCAGTAGGTGACGTGGTCGTCGGCGGCGCCGGCGAGTTCGAGTGCGCGCAGGTAGTACTTCTGGCCCAGGCCCTGTTGGTTTTCGTACATGGCCATCCAGCCGGTGAGGTAGACGAAGTCCGCGACGGCGGCCCTCATGGCGCGGGTGACCTCTTCGGTGCCGCTCGCGCGCAGGTAGGGGCCGGCGGTGTTCACCAGGAAGGCGGCGGCCATCGGCCGGGCGTGGCCGGCCCCGACTTGGTCGAGGATGTCGGCGACCTTGTCGGTCATGGTGCGCACCGTCTCGACGTCGGACCGGCCGATGCGAACCGTCCGGCCGGTCGCCGTCGCCTCCAGCCGGCCCTTGACGTCTTCGAACCGCGGAACCGCCAGCGCTGCGACGTACATACCGGTCTTCAGCACTCCCCGTCGCGACGGATCCATGTCGGCTCGGCTCAGGTCGACCATTCCCGTCACGACGTCGTGTCCCGCGGCCGGTTCCGCCTCGGTCGGCCAGCCGAATTCGGCGCACGTTACCGGTCGCCCGAGCAGTCGCGAGAGCGCCTCGGTGACGGCGGGCCGCGCCTCGGGCTTCGGTACGGATCCGGCGAGCCAGTGCGACACGCTCGTCTTGTCGTAGTGCAGTCCGAGCCCCAGCTCAGCGCCGGCGCTGTTCACTCTGCGGGCGAGCTGGGCGTTTGCGATCCCTCCCGCCTTCATCAAGGCCGCAAGCGCGGTATTCGGTGTGCGTGGCCGACGTGCCATCGCTCCCCCCGAGTGCGTTCAACCAGTTCAACCCTGCCTCCACTCTCCTCCCTTACCCGGTGCGCCGCAGGAGGGTTGAGTGTTTACCGGCCGTTCGGTGATCGCCCCCGGACTGCCGTTGACGGCCCGGTCCGCCTCAACCCGAAGGCGGACCGGGCACCCAGACGACGAAGAGGCACCACCATGACCACGACGCCACAGATCCCGGAGAAACCCGCCGTTGCTGCTCGCCCGGACAGCAGTGCCGCCGTGCTGTACATGTGCGCGGAACGGGGTCGCCTGACCCCCACCCTCGCAGCCCAGCGCGCCGAAGAGGAAGGCCGTGAGTACGCCGCGGCGCGCAACCTCCGCCTCGTCGAGGTGGTCACGGACCCGTACGGGCAACCGGACCCTTGCCACCGCGACGGCTGGATGCGCGTCCGCGAACTCGCGGACGAAGGCCAGATCGCCGCGGTCATCGTCAGGTGGCCGGCGGCGATCTCTCCGGACGCCTGGCACGAGATGCGGCATCGGGAAATCCGCTGGCTGCAGGAGCAAGGCGTCGCGGTGTGCTACTCATGGGCTCCGCTCGCCGCCAGCGGCCAGGTCAAGTGAGTGCCACTCCGAGCTGGCCGGTGCACGAGCTCAGGGCCAAGTCCGTCGGCCAACCGCCTACCGCACCGCGAGCGCTTCACGGCCGCTTCCGGCCGCGGCGGCCGCCAGGTGCTCGCCCAGTTGTCGGATCTTCACGTCGCCGGCGTCGGCGAGACCGGCCTGGGCGAGGTCGTCGGTGACGTCTTGGAGTAGGGCCGAACCCTGTTGTGACGCTGCTCGTCCTGCGCGGCCGTGGGAAAGCGATTTCAGGGAGCAGGATCCCAAAGAAGACCATCTCGAAGCCGGCTGGGAACAAGCCCTACGCGAAGGCCACATCAGCCGTGAGCAGTTCGCCAACAGGCGCCGCCCAGCACGTGAAGCGGCTCTGGAAGCCCCGAACCAAGGGCCGATCATTCAGAGCGCCATCGACAAGCTCCGGGCCAAGCTCGCCAGCAACAACTTCAGCGAGGAGGAGCGTAGAAGGCTGCTGAAGATCTTGTTGTGGGGCTGTCCGGCTTGGGCCGGGCGGCCCTCTTGGCTATGCGGTTGGGGGGCTGAGGTGCCAGGTGTTGCTGGTGTGTGTGAGTCCGAGGGTGATCAGGCGGCGGAGGTTGAGGGCGGCGGCGCGGTGGTGGAGCCAGATGTTGTTGGCGATGGTGCCGCGGTGCGGGACGCGGCGGTTGCCTTTGGCGACCAGCCAGGCGATGGCGCGTTCGACCGGGGGCCGCCATCTGCGGTATTCGGCTTGCCAGGCCGGATCGGTGGCGGCCTGATGGCGAGCAGCGGTCAGCAGTTCATGTTGGGGATGGACGTTGAGGGTGCGTCCGGTCTTGGAAGTGGTGCAGCGCTCACGCAGGTCGCAGCCGGTGCAGAGCCGCTTGAACTGGGCGGTGCGGGCGCCGTCCGCTTTGACCTGGCCGAGGTTGGCGGTGCGTCCGGCCGGGCAGGTCACGGTGCCGGCCGCTGGGTCGACGCGGAAGTCGTCGATGGTGAAGCCGCCGGGAATCACCTTCCGCAGCGGTGGCGGCTTGATCACCAGGGTGTGGCCCGCAGCCTGCAACTGTCCGCGCAGGTCGCCGGTCCCGTAGGCGGAGTCTGCGAGCACGGTTGACGCGCCGTCCTCGCCGTCCAGCAGACCGCAGGCAACGGCCGCTTCGTGGCTGCCGGGGCCATGGCCGCCGGTGAGGGCGACAGCGGTGAACAGCCCGATCTCCGGCTCGAAGGAGACGTGTCCTTTGAAGCCGTCCTGGTGGCGAGTACGGTTTTTGTGGATGTGCCGGGCGTCGGGATCGACGGTGGACACCATCCGATCGGACACGGTGCGCTGGGCGATACGCCAACGTCCGTCACCTCCGGCGGAGTCCTGAGCCGGCTCGACGTCCTGTCCAGCAACCAGCGCCAGCAGGCCCACCGCGTTCGCGGCCTTCTCGCCCAACTCCTGCTCGGGCAGGTGCCCGAGCAGGTTGAGCGCGTCGGTGACCAGCGCGTCGACCAGCGCGGCGCGGGCCTGCTAGTCGTTCCAGGCGATCTTCGGTTTGCCTGGGTCGGTGTAGTCGTGCGCGCGGCAGTGCCCTGCAACCACCTCCGCGGCGCCGGGAACCTCACGGATCACCCGGCGGATGGCGGAGACGATCTGGGTGACGGTGTCCTGGGTGGCCACCGCGTCGTCAAGGACGGTGGAGTCCAGCGCCCTGCGCTGCCTGCCTTTGAGGACGCCGGTCGCGGCCACGACTTCCTTGACCTTGGTGAAGATCCGCGTGGGATCTGCCGAGTGGCGCAGACGGCGCCGGAAGTACGTCAGCAGCGACGGATCGAAAGCCGTGTCGTACAGACCGAGCCCGCAGGCCGCCTTCCACCGCAGGTCACACCGCAGTTCCTGGACTGTCTCGAAGTCCGACAGTCCCTGCAGGCTCTGCAGCACCACGGTCGCGGCCAGGACCTGAGGCGGCAGACTCGGACGGCCGTTGGACGAGGGATACATGTCGGCGAACATCGACGGCGGGAACAGAGCCTCCCGATGCTCGGCCAGAAACGCGAACACGCTCCCGGCAGGAATCAACTCCCGGCAGGTCTCCCACACATCCGGCCCGACCATCTCCCCAGCCCATTCCCCCTGCATGCCTACAAGCATGGCCCCGACCCCGCCGGGCCGGGGCCAGAACCCCAACATTTTCAGTCCGGTTCTTCAACTGGTCGCTGCGCGGGGGGTGCCCGGATCCCTCAGGAGGCATGTTTAGCCCCTGTTGAGAGGCTTGTTCAGCTTCCGCCGGCAGGCTTGCCCAGTGGTCCGGCCGATCAGGGCGGTGGCCGGCACGAGGTATCGGGCCTGCGTTGGAGCCAAGGTCGTCAATGCTCGGCCGGCGGGAATCGCCGCTCGGCCGGCGGTCCCTGGTTCGGGCCGCAGGGGGCGGGGGAGGGGTGTTTCCTCCGCGTCGCCTCGCTTCGCTGGCCCGGGCCCCGCACCGTCCGCCGCCGAGGCGGACCGGGTCCTGCCTGCCGGCGACGACCGGGTCGACGGCACCGTGGAGCCGCTCGCTTCCTGGCTGCGGGTGTGGGACTGGGCCTCAGGCGGCGTCGCCCGCCTCGCGTACGACTACCAGCAGATCGGTGAGTCCTGCGTGGCGGCTCTTGAACGGGCCGGGTATTCGGCGGAGTTCGCGCCCGAGCATGTGTCCGGCATCGGCTTCGCCTTCCGCTTCCGCCACTGGGGCCGCAGGCACCTGTGCCCAGCGCTGGAGAAGGCGCCCCGAGACCTGGACGGCTGGGAGCCGTGGTCCTGTGACCTGGAGCGGGGGCACACCGGGCCACATCACAATGCCTTGATGGGCTACCGCTGGGCCGACGACCCCGACGTCACCGCTCCAGGCATCTGTGGTGCCTGGGCCCATCGAGGGATCGGATGTGGGCTGGGCGCCTGCACTCTCCCGGCCGGTCACTCGCCCACCCTGCGCCACCGCGACACCCTCGATGAGTAGGTCACCAGGCCGCCGCTGTCGGCCGGTTGCCGCTGGCTGTTCGCCGCCTGTGCCGTCGTCTGCCGTCGTTCGGTCGCCCGCCTGCCGGCTGGCTGCTCGCCGTGCGCTGCCGCTGCCGCTGGCTGGTTGTCGTTCGGCTGCCGTGCTGCGGTCACCGGCTGGCTCCGTGTCGCCAGGTGGAGATGCCCGAGGAGATCCGCTTGGTGCTGCTCGTCTCTGGCGTGATCTCGGATCAGGTGGACAGGAAACCGTGGAGGAACTGTGCCGCGCGCACCAGGATGATCCGCAGGCGTTAGCGGAAGCACTGGTCGCCGCTGCCGAGAAGATGCCTCACGGCTACCGCGACGACGCAACTGTCACCGTGCTCTTGCAACAAACCAACTGACGCTGCGACACCGTCCTCGTCGTGGCCGCGGCCACCGCGCAGGCCGTCCCAGCCGGCTGTCGGACGAACCCGCGCGGCCGCATCTGGGCCAAGGCGAGCACGGCGGGACCAGGCCCTGCCGCGTTTCCTCCGGGTGCGGCGACCGTCCGAGGCTAAGGACGGAGGGCCGGAGAGGCCCGGGAGGGCGGCCCGCCGGAGGGGGGCTGCGGTGGCAGCGGGCCACGGCGGTCGAACGGGCCGTCGCCGGGCGGGTGGCAGCCGAACTGGCCCCGGCCGGTGATCTGTTGGCGGCCTGCCTGGCGGCCGGCGCCGGGCCCCGGGAGGCGGTCGAGGCGGTGGGCCGGTCGCTGGACGGGACGGTCGCCGAGCGGCTGCGCCACATCGCGGCCGAGCTGCGCCTGGGCGGTGAACCCGCCGCCGTATGGCCGCGGTTGGCGGAACTCCCCGGTGCCGAGGAGCTGGCGCGCTGCATGGAGCGCGCGGGGATATCGGGGGCCCCGGCCGTGGAGCCGGCCCTTCGGGTCGCGGCCGAACTGCGCGCCGAGTGGGGGCGGGCCGCGACCACGCGGGCCCGGCGGGCGGGGGTGCTGGTCACCCTCCCGCTGTCGGGGTGCTTCCTGCCGGCCTTCCTCGTCCTCGGGGTGGCGCCGGTGTTGATCGGGCTGGCGGGAGGGCTGCTGGAGGGGTGAGGGGATGAGGTGACACGGCGGTGCGCGGACCGGTGGGGCCGGGGCCCGGCCCCGGCGCGGGCTTCCGGGCCCCACTTCACGATGGTGATTTGAAGTGAAGTTGGCCGGAATAGGCGAGGGATTTGGCGAACCTTCGGCATTCAAGTCGGATGTGTCCGCAAATGAGTGGTAAGTCGTTTGGATCTATCGGAAATGGGGGCTAACGTCGCCCCGCGCCGCTCGACATGAACACGCCTAGCGGCAGGGGGCTGGGGGAAGAAGAAACGGGGCCGTTCAGGTTCCGCTCCTGAAGGCGCGTTTCCGCCTTCCCGATAGTGCTCCGGATTGACCGAATTGATCGATCCGCTCTGTATGTGATCGATCGCAAGTATCCATGCGGAAACAGGCACTAGAGGGGAAGAGACCTGTGAGTACAACAAAGTGGAATGTTCCGACGGTCGCTGCAGTGGTCGCCTCGGGGTTCTCGACGGTGGCTGCGGGAGTAGCGATGGCGATGGTGCTCACCATCGGGAGTGGGGCCAGTGCGGGTGCTCCGACGCGCCCCGGGCCGGTGCCTGCAGTCGCGGGGCAACCGGCTGCGGCGGTCCAGGTGGCTTCGAACGACAAGGCGGCGCAGAACTTCAAGGACGCGTTACAGGAGTTCCGCAAGGAGCATTCAGCAGCCCCCGCGAATGTCAGAGCCGACGCTGTGGCACGGGTGAAGAATCAGATAGCCTCCGGTCAGTTGGTGACGCACTTGCCTGACGGTGCGCACCTGGCGATCGGGCGTGCTCGTGCGGCCGTCGGGCCGGACGGTACTACCCTGGCGATCCCCATCGAAGGTGCGGGACTGCATGTCATGAGCGGCCTGACGGTGCAGATGGGTAAGGATGGTGTGCTGCACAGCGGCGAGTCGCAGTTCCAGCCCACGGGAGCGAATTCTGGGGTGTGGACTGCCTGGATGGACGGTGTCCTCACGAAGCACGTGAGCGCCTCGGGTGACGGTTCGTCGGCCCCGGCGGCCGGTCCTGTGCCGCAAGTGACCTCGGGTGGTCACATCCTGCAGGAGGCTCGGGCGATTTTGGGTGGCCGAATCCAGCAGGCGGGTTTCACCTCGGGTGGTCACATCCAGCAGGCGAGCTTCTGGGACGACCTTAAGAAATGCGTGGGTGACAGCGAGATTCCCGGCTGGATCATGACTGCCCTCGCGGTGCCCTGCGCGCTCACGGGGCCTGTGTGCGCGTCGGCCGTGTCCTTGTACTACGGCAACGCCGTCCTTACCTGCCTGGGCATGTAGCTGTTCGATCAGACGCTGCCGGGCACCTCGAGAATTCGAGGTGCCCGGCAGCGTCTGCACGGATGGAGCGCATCACGGCTCCCGCGCGATCGCTACTTGCAAGTGCGCGGTAGTCAGGCGTCCGGGTTGGTGTCCTGGTCAGGTTCACGCCGGAGTAGCCGCTGCAGTGCTGCGACGTGTCGGCTGTAGCGGGACTGGCCCAGCGGGGTCATGCGGAACCAGGTGCGCGGGCGTCGCCCGATCCCACCCTTGCGGACCTCGATGTAGCCCGTGTCCTCCAAAGCGCGGCTGTGCTTGGACACCATCGAATCGCTCAGCCCCGTCGCTTCCCGGACCGTGCGGAACTCCACCCACTGCGGGCCTGCGGCCAGCAGCGCACAGATCGACAGCTTCGGCAGTGCGTGGATCAGAGGGTCCAACCCCTCGGGTGTGTCGGTCACTGCTGCTGGCTCCCTGTCAGGATGTCGCCTCGGATCCCCGCAGCCATCCAGGTCAGTAGGAACGCGATCACGCCACCCGCGGCCACTGCGACCACAACGGCCGCCCATGCGGCGCTGCTCGGCGAATCGCTCAGCCAGCCCAGCCCGAACACCACGGCCATACTGCCCAGGCACGCCAGGACGAACGCGGGGAAGCGCCGGCGCAACGACGGATACACCGCGAACGGCGAGACATCCCACCGATTCGTCCCAGACCGCACGGAGAACACCACGATCAACGCCAAGAACAGCAGGCCGCCGACCTGGCCGTACGGCAGGTCCGGAATGCCTAAGCGTCGGTAGCCGGCCGCTGGGAACTCACCGCTGACCGCGAGTGCCCAGGACACCGCACTCAACACAGGAAACCACCAGCCCAGCCGAACCCGCGCAGCCGCGGCCCGGCGCTGACGAGCCACAACATCCATGCCCACCCGGTACTCGTCCATCCACTCACTCCCACACGCAAAGTAACTTTCCAAGTAGAAAGTACTTTCTCGGCTCGCGTTTAACAACCCGAGCACGAAGAGCCCGCCAGTGGCGACGCCGTCGTCATGGGTCACAAACTCGACCTCAGCGGTGATCTTCGACGGTGTCGACCTCGTGCTCGACGACGCTCACGAGCTTGAAGGGGCGCCTGCCTGCCCCGTGGACAGTGTTACTGACCTGCTGAGGGATCAGGGGCGTTGACCCCGGAGTTTGGACACGGGGTTATGCGGCTTCGGGCAGTGTAATTGATGGTTCGTCGAAGAGGTTTTCGTAGGCGATCGGGGAGCGTTGTCCGAGGCGGGAGTGCCGGCGGACGGTGTTGTAGCGGCTCGCCCAGCGGAACGCCGCGAGCCTCGCCTGGCGGGCAGTGGGCCAGGCCTTCGCTCCCTTGAGCGTCTCCGGTTTCATGGACGCGTTCCAGCTCTCGGCGGCGGCGTTGTCCGCCGAGCTGCCAACGGCGCTCATGCTCTGGGTCACACCTGCCTTCGCGCAGGCGTCGGCGAACACTGCACTCGTATATTGCGAGCCGTGATCGCTGTGAAAGACCGCCCCGTCGAGGCTGCCACGGGTCCGCTCGGCCGCCGCCAGGGCGTCGACGACGAGCTCGGCCCGCATGTGGTCGGCGATCGCCCACCCGGCCAGGCGGCGTGAGCACAGGTCGATGACCGTCGCCAGATACAGCGGCTTCGCCCCGGTCACCGGCAAGTACGTGATGTCTCCGACGTACCTGGTGTTCGGCGCCTTCGCGGTGAAGTCGCGTCCGATCAGGTCGGCGGCCTTCGCCCCGGCCGGGTCCGGGACGGTGGTGCGGTGCTTCCTGCGCAGCCGCAGGCCGGCGAGCCCGATGCCGTGCATGATGCGGGCGACGCGCTTGTGGTTCACGTGCTCGCCGCCGTCGCGGAGCTCGGCAGTGATCCTCGGGACACCGTAGGTGCCGTCCGAGGCACGGTGCACCGTGCGTATCCGGGCCGCGAGGGCTGCGTCGGCTGCCTTCCTCCTGGCCCGGTCCGGTGCGGTCTGGCGCCAGTAGTAGAAGCTGGAGCGGGCTGTCCCGACGATGGCGCACAGCCGCTTCACGCCGTAGCGGCGCTGGTGGTCCTCAACGAACTGGCAGCGGTTCACCAGCGCGTCTCCCCGGCGAAATACCGGGCCGCCTTGCGCAGGATGTCGCGTTCCTCCTCCAGCTCACGGACCCGCTTGCGCAACGCGGCGACCTCCGCCTCCGCCCCACTCACGGCCTGGGCCGCAGAGACCGGGCGGGCGGAGTGCGCACCCTGACGCCGTCCGTCGGCAGCCCGGATCCAGTTCCGCAGCGTCTCCGTGTTCACCCCCAGATCAGTGGCCACCGACTTGATCGTCGCTCCCGGCCGCGACTGGTACAGCGCGACCGCGTCCGCCTTGAACTCCGGCGGATAGTGCTTCATCCCCACGGGGACTCCGTTCTCCCAGATCCTCAAGATCCAGTGTCTACGGTGTCCAAACTCCAGGGTCAGGGCCCGCCTTCGACCTGGACCTTTTGTGGAAGACCTACTTGCGCAGGTTCGACGTCGAGCACGCTTTCAAGACCCTCAAGACCCAACTGGCTTGGACACTTCCCCAGATCCGCACCCCTGCCCAGGGCGACCGG
>NZ_JBIVOW010000037.1:0-53817 GCF_044754325.1 Streptomyces sp. NPDC093097 | reverse complement strand
GGCCCAGGCCGCCCACCAGGCACCACCCGACCACCCCGCACCCGCTACCCAGCAGGCAAAACACACCCAACACCCAAGAAAAAGAACACCGTTGCGACCGGCAAAGCCGGTCGCAACGGTAAAAAGTAAAGCCCAGATCCTCAAGATCCAGTGTCTACGGTGTCCAAACTCCAGGGTCAGGGCCCGGGAGGACCTGGAGCCCGAGAGCGTGGTGGTCTGTATCGAGACCGACCGCGGCCCGTGGGTGCAGGCCCTGCTCGCGGCCGGTTACCAGGTCTACGCCGTCAACCCGAAGCAGGCCGCCCGGTTCAAGGAGCGCTACAGCACCTCCGGAGCGAAGAGCGACAAGGGCGACGCCCACGCACTCGCGGACATGGTCCGTATCGACCGTGCCCAGTTGCGGCCGATCGCCGGCGACAGCGACTTGGCCCAGGCCGTCAAGGTCATCGCCCGCGCCCACCAGACCCTGGTCTGGGAACGCACTCGCACCTTTCAGCGGTTGCGCAACACGCTGCGCGAGTACTTCCCCGGCGCCCTGGCCGCCTACGCCGGGCTGGAGCTGACCAGCACCGATGCGCTGGAACTACTCGTCAAGGCCCCCACCCCGGAGACGGGGAAGAAGCTGACGAAGACCCAGACCACGGCAGTCCTCGCCCGGCACCGCCGCCGAAACCGGGACCAGAAGGCCGCCGCCATCGCCGCGACGCTGCGCGAACCCCAACTCGGTGTCTCCGAGCCCGTGACCGCCGCCTACGCGGCGGCGGCCACCGCGCTCGCTCGGCTGCTGATCGCGCTGAACGAGCAGATAGACACGCTGGAGACCGAGGTGAAGGCCCATTTTCGGGCGCACCCGGACGCTGACATCTACCTGTCGATGCCCGGCATCGGCGAGATCGTCGGGGCCCGGGTGCTGGCCGAGTTCGGCGACGACCCCGACCGCTACATCTCTGCGAAAGCGAGGAAGAACTACGCCGGCACCAGCCCCATCACGAGGGCCTCCGGCAAGGTCCACACCGTCCAGGCCCGCTTCGTCCGCAACGACCGCCTCGCCGACGCCCTCCAGCGCCAGGCATTCTGCGCACTCCAGAACTCGCCCGGAGCCCGCCGCTACTACGACAAGCAGCGCGCCCGCGACCTCGACTACAACCCCGCCCTGCGACACGTCGGCAACCGCCTCGTCGGCATCCTTCACGGATGCCTCAAGACCCGCACCCACTACGACGACCGCCTGGGCCCACCACGGCTAACTACCAGCAGCGGCCTGACTTGACACCCATAAGTGATGGGATGTCTCACAGCACAGTGACGTCCGGCGGCGCGCCCTTCTTGCGGCGCGCGGCGCGTTTCAATCCTCGGAGCGGAACGTGTTGTTGCAGTTCTGTCAGCTCCGCCACCGCGGTAGGGCGGGTGTCATACGGGTGCCTCTTTCGGGGGCGTATGGAAGAGGCTGAGCCGGACTGGCAGCTTGTGCGAGTCCCTGCGCGTGGCCGACGAACTGGGCGACGACGGTCGCGATCCCGGCGTCTCCACCGGCATCCGCCAGCGGCCAACGGAGGAGGCTTCTCGTATCGCGGTGGAAGCGGTACGGAATGTGGAGAGGGCGGTCGAAAGAAGTGCTGTTCGCCCTTTTGTGGCGAGCGGACATGCGTGGTTTTTGCCGACTACGCTGAGGGAATCACGGTGCGGTCACAGGCGCGTCGACGGGGCGCACGCCAACCATATCTCGAGACCGTACCTCCGCTCCCGAGCGACAAGCAAAGGAGACGGCGGATAGGGCGCCGTTCAAAAAGCGCCCCTCTCGCAAAACAATCGTTCGTGAGTATGATCAGCACACCAAGGCAGCCGGTGTGCTGTTGCGTTTTCAAGTGACGTACCTGAGCGGCGGCACAGCCGCATCTTTCCGCGCGAGGAGAGAAAGCCATGCACGTAACCGAGACTGTCATAATTCCGGACTGTGTCGCCGCAGGTGAAATGACATCGGCGCGACTTCTGAGCGTCGTTCTCAGCATTCTGCAATGGCGTACCGGTCGCGGTGACGAATTCACGGTCGAGCAATCTGAGAGCATATTCACCTCCCGACCGAACGAAACGCTGGCCGGGCGAGCGGAACGGCTCGCCGCATTTCTGAAGGGAAACACCGACTGGGCGGTGCGAGGTGATCCCGCCTCGTCCGAACCGGTGGGTTTCCTCTTGTCGTCGGCGTCCGCACACGAGGCTGGTGACGCACAGGACAAGTCCCTGGTGGTGGTAGGCCGGCCTTCCGCACACGGCACGCCCGTACTGTCCCTGACCGCTTCGCGGTCCTACGCCTCTATTCTCCCCCTGGACACGGTCGCTCAGGAGATCCAGGAGCTGTGCGCGCGCTGGGACCATGTGTGCGACCGTCCGATCGCCCGGCTCGACCTCGTGCGGCAAGCCGACGCGGACGTCCAAGACTCCCTGAACAGGACACCGCACCGTCAGTTCGCCAACTCGAGCATTCCGGCTCAAGTGCTGGCGCACGCCGCGCAGGATCCACACCGGGTTGCGGTCACGACGCAGGAGGGCGACACCACTTACGCAGAGCTGGACCAACTCTCCGGCGTCCTCGCCAACGAGCTTGTGGGCGCGGGAGTCGTCGCCGGGTGCGTCGTTCCGATCGTGACAAGGCGCGGCCTCTTCCACGTCGTCGCCATGCTCGCCGTTATGCGCATCGGCGCCGCGTACAGCTGTTTCGACGCCGAGAACCTCAATAACCGTGACCTGGAGGTACTTTCCACCCTCGCCTCCGACTGGGTCCTGGTCGACAGCGAGGCAGGCGTCTGCGACGAGGACAGCGCCGGCGCGTCGGACCGGGTCTTGTTCCGGCACTTCGCCAGCCGGTGCCTCATCCGGGGACTCCACACGAACACACCATCGGCGGCCCCGACTCCTCCCACGTCGGCCACGACCGTTCCAGTCACAGGCGACATGCTCACGCACGTGATTCACACCTCGGGGTCCACCGGCATCCCGAAGCCGGTCGGAATCCGCCACGAGAGCGTCCTCAACTTCTCGCTCCACTCGGACTCCCTGCCCGGCGAGCACCGCCGCGTCTTCGTCCACCACTCGTCCATGTCCTTCGACGCGGCCACCTTCGAGCTGTGGACTCCCCTGATTCGCGGCGACCGTGTGGTAATCGCTCCACCAGGCCGTGTCACACCGCGGACTCTGGGCACGCTCATGAGACAGCACAGTGTGACCACGCTGTTCATGACCATCGCACTCCTCCAGGCCCTCACGACGGACGACGTCACCCTGATCGACGGTCCCATCGAGATCTTCACCGGCGGCGACGTCATCGACGCGACGGTCATCCGTGCGATGCTGGAGGCCGACCCCAGGCGGTCCGTCACAGTCGCCTACGGCCCGGCCGAGACGACGGTCTGGGTGACCGACCGGCGCTACGAGAAGGCGGCGGACGTCCCCCGGAAGGTGCCTCTCGGCATCCCGGTCCAAGGCACCCAGGTCCAGGTGCTGGATCCGCTCGGCCGACGACTGCCGCCAGGAGTGCCGGGAGAACTCTGCGTCGCCGGCGTTCCCGTCTCCGCTGGCTACCTCGGCGATAAAGCGGCGACGTCGGCCAAGTTCGTCCCATGCACCTGGAGTACGCAGGAGCTGACCATGTACCGGACCGGCGACATAGTGCGCCGGGACATCACCGGCGAACTGGAATTCCTGGGCCGGGTGGATTCCCAGATCAAGGCCAGCGGCTTCCGGATCGAGCCGGACGAGGTCGAGGCCGTGCTGCGACGCCATCCGGGGACCGCGGGCATCGCAGTCGCGGCGGTGCCGGACAGCCTCGGGCGCCCGCAGCTCCATGCGTGGATCACACCGCGCGAGCCGGGTTTGACGGTGGAGGACATGCAGGACCACGCCCGCAGCCATCTACCTCAGTACATGGTTCCCGCACGCTATTGGGCCGCCACGACCATCCCGCTCAACCGGAGCGGGAAGGTAGACCGCAAGGCGCTCGCGGCCGGCACCTTCACTCCACTCCCCTCCCGGCACATGGGCGAGGACCTGGAGACCTCGACCGAGCACCTCGTGGGCGAGATCTGGCAGCAGGTGCTCGGCTGCGGGGATGTCGCCCGGGACGACGACTTCTTCACCATCGGCGGCACCTCGCTCGCCGCTCTTCGGGTCATGGCGACGATCGAGAAGACGGTGTCCGCCGCGCTGCCCCCGGGTACGGCCTTCCGGCACCGGACTCCGCGTGCCCTCGCCCTCGCCGTGGAAGCAGCGCACGAGGTCGGCCCGGCAGAAGCGGCGGCCACTGAACGAAGAGGCGACCGTCAGCCCCTGTCCTCCGACCAGTCCTCGCTTGTCTTCATGCAGCAGCTGTTCGGCGACGAGAAGCCCGTCTACCACGTGCCCCTGCTCTTCGAACTGACCGGCGACGTCGATGCGGAACGGCTATGCCGAGCGGTGGATGCTGTGGTGGTGAACGAGACCGCCCTCACGCGCGCACTCTCCGCGGAGGCGGGTACCTACTGGACCATTCCGGTCTCGAAGCCGCCGCGAGCCGCGCTCCTCGACCTCACCTGCGAGTCACCGGCCGACGCCGAACGGCAGGCCGAGGCTATCGTGAAGGACGTCTGCACCCGCCCTTTCGCCGAGGGTGAGGCGCTTTTCCGTTGCGTCGTGCTGCGCTGCCACGGGGGCCGTACTGTTCTGGCCGCGGTCGCACACCACGTCGTGTTCGACGGCGCGTCCCGTACGCTCTTCATGCACCGTCTGGAGGCCGCGTACAACGGAGGGTCGCTTCAACCGTCGCGCTACCCGTTCACCGCACCCGTGGACCGGGAACCGAGTCCGGCCACGGAGGCCTACTGGCGGAAGGTCTTCCCGGGCCCTCCGCCCATGCTCGAACTCTCCGCGAAACAGCGGCCGGAGGCACTCAGTGGCGCTGGCCGAGCCCACCGGTTCGACTGGTCAGACCTGCTGCCGCGGGTTGAGGCCGTGGCAGACCGGGTGGGCGGGACTGTGACCTCCGTCCTGCTCGCCAGCTTCACGGCCGTCCTCGGCCGCTTCGCCCGCCAGGACGACGTGGTCGTCGCCACGGCCTTCTCCGGGCGCCACCGGCATGAGACCGCCGACGCGATCGGCATGCACATGCGCACGCTGCCCGTGCGCATGAAGATCAACGCGACTGTGCCGAGCGACCGCTTCGTCGAGTCGGCACGGGATCTTCTCCTGGAGGCTCTGGAGCACTCCGACTGCGGCCTGGACCGCATCGTCGCGCTGGCTGGCGCCGAACGGGACATCTCCCGCGTGCCTTTGGCGCAGACGATGCTCGTCGTCAATGAAGAGGACGACGGGTGGTTCCGGTCGGTCGAGGGCGTGGAGTGCGCTCCTGTGCACATCGACATGGGGGTCTCAGGCTTCGACCTGGCCGTGTCCTTCGCCGTTTCGGACAGCCGGCTCATCGGCGTCGCCGAGTACGCCCACGAGGTGCTCTCGCCGCAGCTGGTCGTCGCGCTGGTCGATGCGTGGTACGTCCTGCTGGGCGGAATCCACGATTCTCCTGAGGAGCCGATCGGCTCGCTCGCGCTAATGTCGGACGCCGAGCGGAACGCCGTCGTCCGACGGGGAACCGGAGCTCCGAGCGTGCTTCCGGCCAACACACTGTGGGACGCCGTCGCACGGTGGGAGCGCGAGACGCCCTCAGCCCCCGCCCTGAGGACGACCGACTCCACCACGAGCTACACGGAGTTGATGGCGCATGCCCGCAGTGTGCGGGCCGGGCTCCTGCGCAAGGGGGTCCGGGCCGGGGACGTCGTGGCCCTCAGCCTGCCGCGCGGCGTCGGCGTGATCGAGACGATGCTCGCCGTCGCCGGGCTGAGCGCCGCCTACCTGCCGCTGCCGTCCGACTCCTCGCCGCAGCGGCTCAGGGATCTGATGAGCTCTGTGGGATCGACCTGGCTGATCACGGGTGGGGACGCGCCGGACGTCAACGGGGTGCAGCACCTGTCGTTGGCGCGCCTCACGGACGTCTCCGGCACGCCGGAGACCGGTGAGCATACGAACGGACCCGAGATACACGATCTGCTGTGCGTGATGACCACCTCAGGGACGACCGGCCGGCCCAAGGCCATCGGTTTGTCACACGCCAACCTGCTGTCGTTCGCCGCGGACCCCGGCTTCGACAGCGGACACGAGGTCGTCGTTTTCCACGCGCCGCACAGCTTCGACGCCGCAACCTACGAGATCTGGGTCCCGCTCGTTCGCGGCAACACCGTCTTCGTCGCGCCGGACCAGCAGTTCGACCTGGCGGACTACCGATGGCTCGTCGAGGAGTCGGGGGCCACAGCCCTGCACGTGACGGCCGGGCTCTTCCGCGCCCTCGCCCAGACCGACCCCGCCTGCTTCGCGGGCCTGAAGACCGTGGTCACCGGCGGTGACGTCGTGACGGTCGAATCCGTCCGGCAGGTGCTGAGTGCCTGCCCGGATCTCGTTGTTCTGCACACTTACGGCCCCACGGAGACGACCACGTTCGTCACGACCGTGGGCATCGACGCCTCAACCGACTTGAGCGGGCTCAAGCGCCTGCCGCTCGGAGACCCGACCGCGGGAACCCGGATCCATGTGCTCGATCGGGCCCTCAAGCCCGTACCGCCGGGATGTCTGGGAGAGATCTGCATCGCTGGCGACGGAGTGGCTGTGGGATACCTCTCCGCCGACCAAACCGCGCACGGCCGCTTCGTCGCCGATCCCGTCGGCGGCTCCGGCGCACGCATGTATCGGACCGGTGACATCGGCTACTGGTCAGCATCCGGCCTCAAATTCGTCGGCCGCGCCGACCAGCAGGTGAAGATCCGGGGATACCGGGTCGAGCCCGGCGAGGTCGACCATGTGATCCGGGCGCAGCCGGAGGTGGCGGACGTGGCCGTACACGCGCTGGACGGCGGAGAACGCGGCAAGTACCTGGGTGCCATCGTGGTTCCGGACGATGGTGTGCACCTCACTGCGCGGGCGCTGCGCGCTCGTCTGCAAGAGACGTTGCCCGACTACCTCGTACCGTCCCGCGTCGTCGTCCTGCCCGCGCTGCCCATGACGCGCAACGGCAAGGTCGACATGAGTGTCCTGCGCGAGCCGCCCGCTGCCGCCGAAGCCAGCGTCCCCTCGGCCGGGCGCAGCGCCCCCGAACACACGAAGCCCGGCGTCGTCCTCACCTGCATGCGGGAGGTCCTCTGCGCGCCTGCGCTCTCTGAGGACGACAACTTCTTCGACTTTGGTGGCTCGTCCCTGGACGCCATGCGGCTCGCGGCGAAGATCCGCGACGTCGGCCTGCCCTGTTCCGTGCGCGACGTCTACCGCCTCCAGACCGCCAACCTCCTGGCCCAGTCCTGCCAGTCCGCCCTCTGAGGCTCCGACCGAAAGGCTTTCGTCTTGCGCACCCTCAGTGCCATGTTCGACGCGAACGTCTCTGCGTCGCCCCACGCCCCGGCCGTGCGCACGCCGCAGGGCACGACGTCCTACGAGGAGCTGGCGCAGGCTGCCCTCGCCGTCGAGACGGCTCTGCGGCTGCGCGGCGTCGTGCCAGGGGACAGGATCGGCATCGTGGCCCGTCCTGGTCCCGGCTTCCTCAGCGCAATGCTGGCGGCGGCCACGCTGCGGCTGGCCTACGTTCCGCTCGACGTAC
This sequence comes from Streptomyces sp. NPDC093097, assembly GCF_044754325.1. Taxonomy (NCBI): domain Bacteria; kingdom Bacillati; phylum Actinomycetota; class Actinomycetes; order Kitasatosporales; family Streptomycetaceae; genus Streptomyces; species Streptomyces sp. NPDC093097. Next base: position 46,154 of record NZ_JBIVOW010000037.1, on the reverse strand, counting down.
GGCACACCTCAGCGCGGCTGCACACCATCGTGCAGGAGGCATCCTGCGTGTGCCTCGTGGTCGACGAAGCCGGGGCCGCCGTTCTCGGCACGGGCACCCCGACGCTGCACCTCGACGAGGTCAAGCCAGTGGAGGGCTCCGCGCCGGACCGGGACACGGCCCCCGCGGGCGACGGCGACGCCTGCCTGTACGCGATGTTCACGTCCGGATCCACCGGCAGGCCGAAAGGCGTCCTGATCAACCATGCCTCGGTCGCCCAGCTCGTCACTGCGGCCACGGAGGACCTGGACATCCCGCGTGGTGCGGTGTGGAGCTGGACCCACTCGCCGAGCGTCGGCCACTCCACCTGGGAGACGTGGGGTGCCCTGCTTACAGGAGGCTGTGTCGCTGTGCCCGAAGAGGGCACGGACGTCGGCCCGGAGGAGCTGTGCCAGTTCGTGGTCGAGCAGCGGGTCAACGTGTTCAGCCAGACCCCCTCCTCGTTCCAGCGCCTCACCACTGACGCCCGCCTGCTCGGCATGGCAACGTCGAGCGAGCACCTCAGCCACATCGTCTTCGGCGGCGAGGGCCTGCCCTCGGCGATTGTCGAACCCTGGGTACGCATGCGCGGGTTCGCCTCGCCGCGTCTGGTCAACATGTACGGCAGCACCGAGACAACCGTGCACTCGACCTTCCACGTCCTGAACGAGGACTCGCTCGCCGAGCCACACGTCCCGGTCGGCCACGCGCTAACCGGCCGGTGCGTCACCGTGCGCGACGCCGGAGGCACTCCAGTGGAACCCGGCGGGATTGGCGAGCTGTTTGTCGGCGGACACGGACTGGCGATCGACTATCTCGACGACCCGGAGGCGACCGCACGGGCATTCGTGACCCTGCCGGGCGAGGGCGGTGCTCCCGAGCGCGTCTACCGCTCCGGCGACCTCGGCCGCGTGGATCCCCGGACCGGCCTACTGCACCACTGCGGACGCGCCGACCACCAGGTGAAGATCAGCGGTCACCGCGTCGCTCCGGAGGAGGTCGCGGCCGCCGTCTCCCGTATTGACGGGGTGCGCGACGCCGTCGTACGTGCCGTGGTACACCCCGTACTGCACGAACCCCGTCTCGTCGCGTACGTGTGGCCCGACGAGGACGCCGCCGAACAGCCGATGCAGTACTTCCGTGAGCGCACCCGCGCGCTGGTGCCGCCGTACCTCGTCCCCTCCCACTTCGTCCCGGTCGACGGACTCCACCTGACCGTCAGCGGAAGGCTCGACCCTGCCTGGCTGCCCCTACCGTGGAGCGACGCGCCGGCCGGGTCGGGAGTTGAGGAGCCCTGGGGGGAGCAAACCGTCGAACAGATCCTGACGGCTGCCTTCGCGCAGGTCCTTTCGCTGAAAGCCGACACGATCGAGCCGGACGCGGACTTCTTCTCCCTGGGCGGGGACAGCATTCTGGCCGCGACCGTCTTCACCACCACGCCGCGACTGCGGGAACGGCTCGCCCTCAGGGATCTGTTCACCACGACGACGGTGCACGAACTTGCCAGGCTGTGGCACCAGCGCGCCCCGGAGCCGCCAGGCTCCGGAAACACCGGCGTGTCTGTAGCCACGCAGAACACCCCCGCCGAGCCCCCGGCACGCGTGCTGCCCCTCACACGCGCTCAACAGGGCATCATCTACGACTGGTCGAAAGCATCCTCCGGTGCCTACCAGGACGGACTTCTGCACCTCGTCGAGCTTCCCGGCACGCTGGACGACATCGTGGCTGGGATCAGACTGCTGCACTCGGCCCATCCGGTGCTGCGCGCCAGGCTTCGGCTGGAGCGTCCCGGGCGCGAACTCGACCTCACCACAGACACAACGATGAGCGTGATCGGCTGCGACGACGGGGGCAAGAGCGTCGAGGAGGGCATGCTGCGTGCGCGCCGGTGGATCGAGGAGCGGCGCGCCGAGCGCATGGATGTCGCGGCCGAGCCGCTGTTCCATTTTCGGGTGGGGCTGCTCCAGGACGGATTCTTCTCCCTGGCAGTGGTGGCCCATCACGTCGTCTCGGACGGCTGGAGCCTGAGTGTGCTGCTGCGTGACTTGTACGACGTGTGCCTCGGTCACCGCCTGCCGGACGAGCTGACCACCCTGGCCGCCGATCATCAGAGGGTGCTGGCGGCTCTGCCGGAACTGGAGAGGCGTGACATCGCCACGCTGACCAGGCCGGTCGGCACGTCCGCTCCCGCTCGTCCCAACCTGCGGCCATTGTTCGCGTGGGCGGTGACGGCGACCGGTGCCACTCACGAGGTCTGCGTCCACCTGGACGATCAGCTGATCGGCGCGGCAAGGGCCTTCGCGCGCACGGCGCGTGTCCCGCTGAAGACAGTGTTCGTCGCCGCTCACCTGCGGGCGACCCAGACTGACGCCGCCTTGCTGCACACCGTCTGCATCCCGGTCTCCGGACGCCCCGACCTGCCGGGTGGGGACACCTGTGTCGGCTTTTTCGTGCGTCCGCGGCTGCTGGAAGTCCGGCTCCGCCGGGACGACTCGGCGCAGGCATGTGCGCAGCGCGTCTGGGACGCCGAACGCCGGTTGCTGGAAACGCGGTTCGCCCCGTTGTCCGTACAGCTGTCATCGACCCCGGACGCCCTGCCGCCGGTGCTCTTCAACTATGTTGACTTCCACGTACTGAACTCGGTTTCTTCAGCCATCCGGTCCAGCGAGGAGTTCGATGAGAACACCTTCCCGCTGACCATCGAAGTCGCTGGCCACACGGAGACATCCGGCGGACCCACTCGGTATCTGGTGCGGGCCATGGGGCCGGCCTCAACCTCCCTGTTGGAACAACTCGCCGCGGAACACGTGACGGCTCTACGGCAGCTGGTGGCGCCTTACGGTGATGGAGGCAACGCGTGACCCAGAACGAAGGAGCCGCGATCAACAAGATCCTGGCGGCACAGCCCTGGGATGTGTCCCGGCATCGGGTGTCCCTGCTGGGCATTCCGCACGCGGGATCCGGAGTCTCGTCCCTCTATGCGTTGCAGCAGATGTCACCGCCGTGGGTGAGAACCGGCATCGTGCGCTTCACCGGCCGCGAGACCCGTTTCCTGGACGGTGTCGTCTCCGACGCCAACACCTATCTGGAGGAGATCGCCCGCAGCGCCGCCGCGCTGCGCGGACCGGGACCGCTGTTCCTGCTCGGAAACTGTAGCGGGGCGTCCCTGATGCTCGCCGCCCAGCGCGCGATCGAAGACCTCGGAACGTCTGTGGCTGGCTTCGTCGCGGTGAGCGCTCCGGCCCCTGTCGCACCGGCACCGGTCCTGCCGCCGGGCATGACCGACACGCAGTTCGTGGACTGGCTCAAGACGTCATGGCGTATTCCGCCAGCTCTTTTCGAGGATGCGGACATGCTGGACCTGCTCCTGCCCCAGTTGCGCGCGGACTGCGAGGTACTCACGGCTCTACCTTCGGAGCGGACGAACACGGGCCGGCCCTTCCTGGTCGTCTTCGGAGAGAACGACGAGAACCTGGGGTCACCAGAACTGCGCCAATGGCGCGACTGGGGCGAGGAAGTGACCGGCGCGACGGTTCCCGGCGGGCACTTCGTCGCCGTCGAGCGCCCCGAATCCGTCTGGCAGGCCGTGTCCTCTTTCATCGAGGGCGTCACGGCGACGGGCGGACCAGCGGGCACGCCGACGTCGGCCACCTGAATCGCCCTTTGCCGAGGGCGAACCGGCGTGTCGCCGGGTTGCGATCCACTCTGCTCTGGGCCGCCCAGTCGCTCTCCAGAGGGCGACGCCGTGGCATCCGTCGACGTGGACGTCAGCGGATCGGTCAGCAGGTCGGCCTGGTCCTGGCGGTGAAGACTGTTGTCCGGGTTTTCCTCGCGCTGGTGGGAGGCGTGAGGCCGCACCATCTGCCCGCCGCCTCACGCTCTGTCCACGTTCCTCATCGACGCAGCCGTCCAGCTCCTGTTGGCCTTCCGCCTTCTCGTGAACAGCGGGCTTCACCCCGAAGGTGGTCCATGCGCAGGGTACTGACGCCTCCGCGGAGGAGGTCGTCGGCGAAGTACCGGGTGACCCCGGGCGGCATGGCACGGGCGGGGGCAGATAGCTGTAGTGGAAGTACACCCGGTCCGGCACGCGGGTGCGACGACGACCGGCGTATCCAGGCCAGCAAGCCGTCGGCCCGGACCAGGTTCCCGGCCGTTGACCTCGATGACGCGGGCCCCTCGGGCGTCAGCTTGATCTCGGTGTGAGCGATTCCCCGCCATACGTCGAGGCCTCAAGAGCCTCACCAGTCAGCTCCAGGGCCCCGCGGTCTCCTCGTCCGCCCCAGCCACGGAGAGCCATAAGCACCTGCGCACCCGAAACGGCGAGGCCGGCGGCAGCTTGCCGATCACGGCGACGTGCGTTGGGCACCGAGTCCGGAACCGTACTCGGTGCCCCGGCGGGCGATCAGCGGCCTCACACCGAGATCTCGGACCAGGCGGTGGTACGTGTCGGAGTCGTAGCCGCGGTCGCCCAGCACCACATCCGGGCAGCGCCGGGGCCGGCCACGTTTGCCCCGCACCGGCGGCCCGGCTTGCAGGAACGGGATCAGCTAGGCCCGTACTTCGCGGGTCGTTGATTCGTATGGTGTGACCGGTCCGGTGGTGTCCTGGGCCGGGGGTGTGGCGTTGGGTGGGGTGTGTCGATGACTTCCCGGTCCCCGCGGCCACGGTCCCAGCGTCAGCGCTTTGAAGTGGCGGTGACGTCCGTGGTGGAGAAGCGTCTGGGCGCTCTGCCTGTCGCTGCCGAGTTTCTGCGCCGGCTGGACGTCGCCGGGATCGTCGACGAGGTGTGTCCTGGTGGCGCGAGTGCGCTGGTGACACACGGGCAGGTGATCGAGGCGTTGGTGGCCAACCGGCTGACGTCGCCCGCGCCGCTGGTGCGGGTGGAGGACTGGGCCAGGCGCTGGGCGGTGGAGGAGGTCTTCGGGATCGAGCCCGGTCTACTCAACGATGATCGTCTGGCCCGGGCACTGGATGCGATCGCTCCGCACCTGGAGCACATCGCGGGCACGGTCGGGGCGCGGGCGATCGGTGAGTTCGGGATCGATGTGGCCCGGATGCACTGGGACATGACCAGCATGTCCGTGCACGGGGCCTTCCCGGGTGCGAGCCAGGACGAGGACTTCCCCGTCATCGGCTACGGGCATCCCAAGGACCGGCGCTTCGATCTGAAGCAGGTCCAGGCCGGGCTCGCGGTGTCGGCCGACGGCGGCATCCCGCTCCATGCCCGGGTCTTCGGCGGCGGTGCGGCCGAGGTCAGCCAGGTCGTCGGTGCGATGAAGGACCTGCGGGCCATGGCCGGTGAGCGCGACTTCCTGATGGTCGCCGACTCCAAGCTGGTCTCCTACTCCAACGTCCGTGCCCTGCTGGCAGCCGGGGTCCGGTTCATCGCCCCGGCCCCGGCCGTGCAGGTCAAGGACGAGGTCTATGCCGCTGTCGATCTCGCGCAGGCCACCGTCGTGGACTGGACACCGGACCGGGAGGCGGGCAAGCCCGCCGAGCACCGCGAGACCTACCGCGTGCTGGAGGACACCCACACCCTGACCGGGCCCCGCAAGAGCGATCCGCCGCTCACCGTGCGACGGATCCTGGTCCACTCCACCGCGAACGCCGCCGGCCAGCAAGCCGCCCGGGACAAACGCCTGGCCAAGGCCGCCGAAGACCTGAACAAGCTCACCGCTGCGGCCGGCGGACGCCACTACAAGACCCGGGAGAAGATCGTCGCCCGGATCGGTGTCATTGCCGCCAAGCGCCGTGTCACCTCTTGTCTGCGCTGGACCGTCACCGATAACGAGGACGGCACCCCGGTCCTGGCCTGGCACTTCGACACCGGCGTGCTGAAGGCCGAAGCTGCGGTCGACGGCTGGTACGCACTGCTGACGTCCGTCCCCGCCGACCAGGCGGACACCGGGCAGGCCCTGATCCACTACAAAGGCCAAGGCGCGGTCGAGCGCCGCTACCACGACTTCAAGGGACCGCTGGCGGTCGCGCCGGTCTTCGTGCAGCACAACCGGCGCGTTGCCGCCCTGATCCAGGTCATCTGCCTGGCCCTGCTGGTCTTCTGCCTGATCGAGCGGCAGGTCAGACGGGCGCTCGGCCCCAAGCAGACCATGAGCGGCCTCTACCCCGACAACCGCCGCGTCCGCCCCACCGGCCGCATGATCTTCTACCACCTCGGCGAACTCACCCTGCGGATCGGCAACATCACCGACCCACCCACCGTCCAAATCACCCGCGGCGTCCAACTCCACCTCCTCGACCTACTCGACACCGACATCGGACAAACCCGCTGGCCACAGACCTGAAACAGTGACCCGCGAAGTCCGGGGCTAGGTGACGTCGTTGCGGTTGCCACCGTTCAGGGGTAGCGGCAGGCGGGATGCCGGTGGCGTCGGTGATCAGACGGTGCTTGCTGCCTCTCTTGCCCCGGTCAACGGGTTTCGTCCGGTCTTGGAGCCGCCCTTAGCGCCCGGATACGGGAGCCGTCGACGGCCGCTCGGGAGAAGTACAGAGCGTTCGCGCTGCGAAGTTCGGCGAGGAGGACCTCGTGTAGCCGGGGCCGGGGCCGCACCCGGGCCTCAGTCCACTCAGCCAGGCGCCGCCAGCAGGTCACGGCTTTCTCTGGGTGACGTCGACCGGTCCGAGGGCATCGACGGCACGACGTGGGTGGACGCGGACGGCCGGCTGGGCCAGGCGTCACGGCGGTGGGGTACGCCGCGCTCCGCCGTCATCGAAGCCACGCCTTCGGCTAAGACGGTGCAGCGCAGTCCGGTGCTCCTGCACCCTGCTGCCAGCCGTCGCGATCCCGTCCTGCTCGTGTTCGGCGGTGAGGAAGGCGGTCAATGCCTGGATGGTCGGGTACCGGAAGAGGTCGACGAGCTCCACCCGTCGTCCCAGTGCCGTCTGCAGCCCCTCGTGGAGCCGGAGGAGCTGCACCGAGTTCCCTCCAGCCTCGAAGAAGTTCTCGGTAGCGCCGACTGGGCGCTCCAGGACCTGCTCCCAGACCCGCGCGACGACCTCCTGCGTTCCGCCCGGCACCGAGGACGCCGCGCGGGCGAGCCTCTCGTACACCGCGGCCAATTCGGACAGGAAGGGATCGGCGGACGTGGCGTTGTGCGGGGCGACGAGCAGCCGGAAACGGTGCTCGCCGAGGCGGAGCAGCTCTGCGCGCAACGGCGGCTCCCGTCCAGCCGGCCCCGGGGAGCGTACGAACACCGCGGTCCGGTCGGCTGCAAGCCTCTCGCGCCGAGCTGGGTCCGATGCGGCGTAGTCGAGTGGGAACGGCTGTCCGACCACCGCGTTCCCTGTTCCAGGGTCCTGCGCCGCCAGGTCCTCCAAGGCGCACTCCAACACCGGTACGTCCAGCGGCCCGTCGATCGCCACGGAGAAGGGAACGCCGGCGGCGGGCTGGTCCGGCCCGGCGGCCAACTCGCCTTCAAGCCACCAGCGTACGCCGGCCGGGAAGAAGGAGCGGTCCGTCGTCATCGTGCCCTCCTCGGTGCGCTGGCCAGGACCGCGTTGATCACCGCGGCGACCTGACGGATTCCGGGTTCCCGCAGAACCGTGTAGTGGTTGCCGGGGGCAGACCGTACGTCCACACGCTGCCCGTTGAGCTCGCGCCAGGAGTCCGTCACGTCCCGCTCGTCGTCGGCAGCGCGGACGAGCGTCACCGTGCCCCGCGTCGCACACGCCTGATGGGTTTGCAGCAGCCGCAGGTTGGCGCTCCACAGCCCGAGGATCTCGTGTATCTGTTCCCGCCCAGCGTCGCCGGGCAGATGGCCGAAGCCGCGTGCGAGGGCAAGCAGGTAGTCGCAGTGCTCCTCGTGTGTCATCTCACGCAGTTCGGCCAAGGGCTTGAGCCGGTTGTCGTATTCCCCGCGCAGGTTGATCGCGATGGTCGCGACGATTTCTGCCTCCTCCAGCTCCTGACCGGCCGGGATCAGATGCGGAGTGCTGTCGATCAGGACGACCTCGGTCGCCTCCCCGGCCTTCTCCAGTTCGTGGGCCACAGCGTGGGCGTTCGGTCCGCCATAACTCCAGCCAACGAGGGTGTACGGGCCGTGCGGCTGCACCTCACGGATTGCCGCGGCGAAGGCGGCGGCCCGTTCGGCGAAGTCCGCGTAGGGCAGAGCGCGGTCGACCGGCAGCGGGGAGGCCAGGGCGTAGAGTGGGCGGTCCTGGGGCTCGACGAGGCTGGCGAGCGGCATGTAGCAGCCGATCTCACCGCTCGCCAGGTGAGCGAAGAAGACCGGTGTCCTATCACTGCCCCCGCGGAGCCGCACCAGATGGACACTCCCGTCCTCGCGGCAGCCCTCCCGCACCGTGTTCGCGATCCGTTCCACGGTGGCGCCCTGGAAGAGGGCCGCCACCGGCAGCCGCTGGTTGAACCACTTTTCGAGCTCGGCCATCAGGCGCAGAGCCAACAGGGAATGGCCGCCCACGTCGAAGAATCTGTCGTGCAGCCCGATCGGACGGACCCCGAGGACCTCCTCCCAGATCCTGGCCACCGCACATTCAACGTCGTCCCGCGGCGGTGCGTGGAGAGCACCGTCCCGCTCGGCGGCCGGAGCGGGCAGGCAGCGTCGGTCGATCTTCCCGCTGGAGTTGAGCGGGAAGCCATCGACTCTCACGAACTGCGCGGGGATCATGTAATCCGGCAGGAACATGCGCAGATGCGCCCGCAGTTCCGCGTCGGGCGGAGCACCCTGCACACACTCGGTATACGCGACGAGCCTCTTGTCACCCACCCGGTCCTCGCGCAGCAGCACCACCGAACGACGCACCCCGGGATGCGAGGCCAGCCTGGCCTCGATCTCCCCCAGCTCGATCCGGTGGCCGCGGAGCTTCACCTGCCCATCGTCACGGCCGAGAAAGACCAGTGTCCCGTCCTCGCGGTACCTGACCTTGTCCCCGGTCATGTACAGCCGCGCGCCAGGCTGTACACCGAACGGATCGGGTACGAACCGCTCGGCTGTGAGGGCGGGGCGATTGCGGTAGCCGCGGGCCACGCCGTCACCGCCGATGTACAGCTCGCCGGGAACGCCGACCGAAACTGGACGCATGCGCTCGTCCAGTACGTACACCCGCGTGTTGGCCAGCGGACGGCCTATGGAGACCGGCTCCGTGCCGCTGTCCAGCCGGTGGGCGGTGGAGTAGATGGTCGTCTCGGTCGGCCCGTAGACGTTCCAGGTCCGCCCCGGCTCCCGGACGACGCGCTCGGCCAGCGAGGGAGGAAGCGCCTCACCTCCCACGAGGGCCCGCAAGCCGGTGTTGCGCCAGCCCGCCTCCACCAGAAGGTGCCAGGTGGCGGGGGTCGCCGCCATGACGGTCGCGTGGGTCTCCGCCAGCAGCGCCGCGAGTTTGCGGCCGTCCGCGACAACCTCCTCGGGCACGATATGGACCCGGGCCCCCCTGCTCAGCGGTCCGTACAGTTCCATGCCGGCGACGTCGAAAGTGACGGGCGTGACGGCGGTGAGAACATCAGCCTGCGTGAGAGCCACCTCGTCGGCGACGGCCAAGACCACGTTCAGCAGATTACGGTGCGTGACCTCGACTCCCTTGGGCTGCCCCGTCGACCCCGAGGTGTAGATGATTTGGGCGAGGCGCTCACCACCGACAGCCGGGCGCCGCGGTGTATTCGGCCGCGCCGCGATCTCCGGCGCGTCGGTGTCCAGCTCGACCCGCAGGATCGGACAGGCGGCCAGCGCGTCGGCTGCCTCGGACCGGGACAGCACCAGGCGCGCCCCTGCGTCGGAGACCATGGCAGCGAGCCGCTCCCGTGGATGCCGGGGGTTCAGCGGAAGATACGCTCCGCCGGACATCAGGACGCCCAGCAGGCCCACCACCAGGTCAACCGAGCGGTCCAGACAGACGCCGACCACCGTCTCGGGACCGACACCCTCGTGCTGGAGATGGCTCGCGAGCCGGCCCGCGCGGTCCACTAGTTCGGCGTAGGTGAGGTGCTCTTGCCCGCAGGACACGGCCACCGCCTCCGGTGTCGCCTTGGCCTGGCGGGCGACGAGATCCTCCAGGCAGAGGTCAGCCTCGCGATCGGTCTCCGTGTTGTTCCACCGGACGAGCAGGCGCTGAGCCTCCTCCGGACCGATCAGCGACACATCGCCTACTGCCGTGTCGGGATCGGCGGTCATCTGTTCCAGGATCAGTTCGACCTGTCGACTCATGCGGATCACCGTGTTCCGCGAGAACAGGTCCGTGTTGTACTCGAGCAGGCCGGTAAAGTGCCCGATGCCCTGGGACCGGTTGTCGAAGAAGCCGAGCGAGATGTCGTCCTTGGCCGTGCAGTTGTCGAGCACGATCTCCCGCGCGTCCAGTCCAGCCATGGTCATCTCCTCCTCGTGAAAGTCCACGAGGATGAAGGACGTCTGGTATATGGGCGCCCGGCTTGGATCCCGCGCCAGGTCCAGCTCGTCAAGCAGCGTGCCGAAGGGAATATCGTGGTGGTCGAAGGCGCCCATCATGGTCGCCCGGGTCGCCCGAAGGAGATCCCTGATCCGCATATCGGATCGGATCTGAGTGCGCAAGGGCAGCATCGTCAGGAAGTACCCGATCATCGGCTCGGTCTCCGGCCTACTGCGGGTGGACGACGTGGTGCCGACCACGATGTCTTCCTGCCCGCTGAGTCGGTGGAGCAGCAGCTGCCATGCCGCCAGCAGCGCGACATTGACGGTGACGTCCTCGCGCCGTGCCAGCTCCCGGACCGCCTCGCTCAACTCGGCGCCGAGCTCGAAAGGGTGGCGCGCCCCATTGAAGGTCTGCACCGGCGGCCGAGGCTGGTCGATGGGCAGTTCCAGGACGAAGTCAGAGCCGGCCAGTTGGCTCTTCCAGTATGGCAGTTGCTTCCGCCGGACCTCCTCGCGCAGCCACTGTGGCTGCCACAGAGCGTAGTCCGGGTAGTGCACCTCGATCTCGGGGAGTTCGGGCTCCCGGCCCGCGGCGAACGCCGTGTAGGACTCGGCGAGCTCTCGCTGGAAGATGCCCATCGAGTGACGGTCCCAGACCAAGTGGTCGATCGTGACGACTAGGACGTGCTCCCGTTCGGCCAGGCGGAGCAGATCCATCCGCAGTAACGGTCCACGGGTCAGGTCGAATGCCGTGCGCACGCGTTCGCCCGCAAGCCGCGTCATCTCTTCCTCGCGGCGCTCGGTCGCTACCGAGCGCAGGTCCCAGTCGGTGACGGCTACGGACATGCCATCGTGCACCACCTGGACCGGCCGGGCACTCTCCTGTTCGAAGGTGGTGCGTACCGCCTCGTGACGGCGAACGAAGGCGTCCACCGCCCGCTGCAGGGCGCCGCGGTTCAGCTCGCCGCACAGCCGTAAGGCGAAGTACACGTTGTAGACCGGTGCCTTGGGGTCGAACTGGTGGAAAAGCCAGATCCGTTCCTGGTCCACAGTGAGGGGAATGCGGTGGTTCGTCTGCCGGGCGAGGATCCGGTCCGACGCTGCGGACGCCTGGTTGCGCACCCGCATCCGCCGGTCCAGCAGGGCTCGCTGGGCCAGGGTGAGGTCTGTCAAACGGGCCGAGAGATCAGTCACGACTCTTCTCCTTCCGGCGTGCGCCGGTACCGGTTCGCGAGGTCGGTGAGATGACCGAGCCCCTCCCTCACCTGCTCTGGGGCAAGGCCGAAGTCGATCAGGCAGGCGACCTCGTCAACGCCGAGGTCGACCAGGTCCTCGATCAGGGACTCGCACTTGTCCGGCGTGCCCAGGAGCGTCGTCGTGGCGAAGTAGCGCTCGAAGGTGACGGCGAGCATGGCTTCCCGCTCGGCGGCACTGAGCGTGGAGAAGGCGCTACCGAAGCTGTCCTGTTGGGCGAGGAAGGTCTTGAGGTAGCCGGTCAGGGGCGTGCGGACGGTCTCCTTGACGGTTTCATCGTCCGCACCGAGGAAGGTGTGCACCATCGTGGTCACCCTGCCGTCGTCGGGGTCATGGCCGGCTTCGTGCCTGGCGTCCCGGTATGCCGCGATCTTGTCCTTCAGATCCGCGGTGCGCTGTCCCACGAGCCCGGTGAGGATGTTCGCGCCCACCGCTCCGGCGCGCTCGAAGGTGTCGATGCTGCCCTGGGCCGAGACCCACGTCGGCAGCCTGGGCCGCAGCGGCCGGGGCAGGGTGCGCACCTGCTGCGGCGATCCGTCGGCGCGGGCCAAGTCCACCGTCTCCCCGGCCCACAGCTGCTGGATGGTGGCCATCGACTCGAACATCTCGTCCCTGCGCCGCTTGTAGCGCCGTCCGCCGTCTCCCGGTGCCAGCAGGAAGTCGTCGGGATGCCATCCGGAGGCGGCTGAGATCGCCGCCCGACCGCCGGAGAGGTTGTCGACGACTGCCCATTCCTCGGCCACCCGGACCGGATGGTGCAGGGGCAACACCACGCTGCCCGCGCGGATCTCAATGCGTTCGGTCAGTACGGCGATCGCGGCAGCAAGCACCGACGGGTTGGGGTAGAGGCCACCAAAGTCCACGAAGTGTCGCTCGGGCACCCAGATTCCCGTGTATCCGGCCTGGTCCGCATACTTCGCGCAGTCGAGCAGCAGCTGGTATTTCCCGGGGCCGTCCACGGTGCCATCCCCCGAGAAGAAGAACAGGCTGAACTCCATGGTGCTGTCCGCCCGGCGGCCACGGCGGCGTACGACCGCGGGTGTCCGGCCTGGTTCCTGGCCTCCCTCCAGTTCCGTGGGCACCTGGACGTTGGTTCGGCGCATGGATGCCTCCAGTACGGCGCGCTGGCTGGGCGTCAATGAAGTCAGCCGCTCGTGCAGCCCTCTGCGGGCCCCTGTGGTGTCAGACATCGCCGTCCTTGAGCCGTGCCTCGGCCTCTTCGGCGGACAGGCTCTCCACCTCTCTCAACAGGGCCTCGAATTTGTCGAGGCCCATGGCTTCCGCCTGGTGTGCGCGAATGGCGGCGGCAAGGGCGTCAACGGTCGGTGCCTCGAAGACGGTACTCATGGGAAAGTCGCCGCACTCCTGCCGCAGACGGCTCACAATCTGGATGGCGAACAGGGAGTTGCCGCCCAGCTCGTAGAAGTCGTCGTCCGGGCCGATGGGTGACACACCGAGCATGTCGTTCCATACCCGTGCCACCGACTGGGCAAGCTCATCGTCCGGCCAGACCGTGGCCGGGTCCCAGTCCGAGCCGGTGGAGCCGGGGCGGGAGGCTCCGAGCGAGTCGGTGAACGACGAGGCGGTCAGCTCGGCCTGTTCGGCGAGCACATCCTGGAAGTCGACCGTAGAGACCACGACCTGCGGGGGTCCACCAGTGAGTGCCGCGCGGGCGATGGCCACGCCCTCGGCTACCGGGATGCCCCGTTGGCGCCGCAGCCGCTCGTAGGTGTCGCGCACGTTTGGCAGGCCCGACATCTGCCGCTCGAACCAGTCGTCCCACTCCCACTGCGCCCAGTCGACGACCAGCGTCCGCCGCCCGGTCGCCGCCCCCGCGTGGGCGAAGGCATCCGCAAACGCCGCCGAAGCCGCGTTCTCCAGCTGGCCGAAGCCACCCACGATCCCGGTGATCGCCGAGCTGATCAGAAAGAAGTCGAGGTCGTCGGCGCGCAGGAGCTCATCCAGCAGCAGAGTGGATTTCACCCGCGCCGCCAGAACGCCAGCGAAGTCGTCCCGCGACTTGAGCGCCGCCAGGCCGGAGCTGCGGTGGTCCGCGCAGTGCAGTACACCGCGGAGGGACCCCAGGTGCTCCCGGGCCCCGGCGACCAGGCAGGTCAGCGCATCGGCGTCGGTGATGTCGGTGGTCGTGTACACGATGTCCTTCGAGCGGCCGACGCGGAGGGCGGTCAGACGGCGGATGCGGTCGCGTACGCCCTCGTCGTCACCCGTGGCGCCCGACATCCAGTCCTGCCAGGTCTCCGGTGCGGGAAAGTCCGGGCTCACCGCCAGATGCAACCGGGCACTGGCGCTCGCAAGTTCTTCGGCGAAGGCCAGGCCGGCCTCCCCGCAGGCGCCCGTAACGAGGTATCCCCCCTGCGGCCAGGCCTGGGCGCGGGACACCGGCTCCAGCGCGACGGGGGCGAAGGCGCACCGCAGGCGCTGCGCCCCGCGGTATGCGACGACGGTGTCGGCCTGCGGGGATGTCAGTTCGCCGAGCAGCTTCGGGACAAGCCGGGAGCGGTGCGCCCCGGCACGGGGCAGAGTGACGTCCACGCTACGACAGGTCAGCCAGGGGTACTCCTGGGGCAGCACAGTGACCGCGCCGTACACCGTGGCACGCTCGGGCGCGATGACCGGAGTGCCCTGCGCGTCCCGCAGGTCGTTCGTCAGTACGTCGACTCGGACCGCGGGCGTATCACCGCTCTCGTCGAGTGCCTGTACCAGGGAAACCAGGCTGTGGAAGCCAGCGTCGAGGGCAAGGGCGTACCGGAGTGCGCCGTCCTGTCCGTCCGGGGCACCGACGGTGATGCCCCACGCGTGCAGCACGCGCTGGGGAAGCGACTCCGAACTCCTCAACTCGTCGATGACACGGAAGAGATGGCCTGGATCAGCAGGGTCGGCGGTGAAGGTGTCATCCGATGGACGCGTATACGCCGAGGCCGCGTATACGGTCGTCACCGTGTGGCCCTCCGCGCGGAGCCGGCCGATCAGTTCGTCGGCGAGGCCGTGGTCGTCGGCGAGCACCAGCCAGCTGAGCTGATCCATGGAGGCGGCGGGTGACGGCGGGGGCGTCAGGTGCCAAACGGGAGCGTAGGTCCAGCGGGCCGGGTCCCTCCGGCCCGCCGTGCCGGGCGTCCGGGACGGCCTGGGCAGGAGATGCCTGCGCCGCTGCAGGGAGGAGACGGGCAGCGATACCCGGCGACGGGTCCCCGACGGGTGCAGCGCCTGCCAGTCCACGGGCACGCCGAGACGCCACAGTTCGCCCAGGCCCTCGCGCACCGTCCGGCACTCGTGCTCGGAGTCCCGCTCGCGCGGGCGGCGCAGAAGGCCCACCACAGGCGTGGATTCCTGACGCACCCGTACGAGGCCGCTCAGCTGGCTACCCGGCCCGACCTCCACCAGGACGGCTGGTCCCAGCTCCCCGAGGGCACTCACCCCGTCGGAGAAACGAACCGGCTGCCGCGCGTGAGCGACCCAGTACGCGGGGTCGGTGGCCTGCTCGTCGGTGATCCAGGTACCAGTCACGTTGGACAGGAATGGGATGTCCGGCTTGCCCAGCGGTATCTCCTGTAGCACCTCAGCAAGCCCCGGCAGCGCGGGCTCGACCAAGGGCGTGTGGAAAGCGTGCGAGGTCTCCAGTTCCCGGACGGCGATGCCCCGTGCCGCCAGCTCCGCCTGTACCTCCGCCATCTGCTGGAGGGTTCCGCCGACGACGCAGGAGGCGGGGGCGTTGACCGCCGCAACGGTCCCGCGACCGTTCAGCAACGCCGTAAGCGATGCCTCGTCGAGGGGCACGGAGAGCATCCTGCCCGGCTCTAGATCCTGCATCAGCTGAGCCCGGCCGGCCACCACGCGCAACGCGCCCTCCAGGGAGAACACCCCCGCGAGGCAGGCCGAGACCAATTCACCGATGCTGTGGCCCGTCATCGCGGTGGGATGCACACCCCACGATAAGAGCAACTGGGCGAGGGCGTAGTCGAGACTGAAGACGGCCGGCTGGGTGTGCAGCGTCTGCCGCAGCCGCTCCTTCGCCTCCTCGCCAGAGCCGAGTACTACGTCCCGGATGTCCCTGCCGAGGTGGGGCAGGAGAAGCCCGGCGCAGCGGTCGAAGGCGGCGCGGAAGATGGGTTCGGCCTGGTAGAGCTGCCTGCCCATGCCCTCGTACTGGCTACCCTGCCCGGGGAAGAGGAACACCACGGCGGGAGCCTGCTCGGGGGCGGCCACGGCCGGCGCTCCAGCCGGGCGCCTGAGTCCAGCGGCAGCGTTCGACCGGTGGTTGGCCACCACCACCTGACGGTGCGGGAAGACGGTACGGCCGCACTGCAGCGTGTACGCGACGTCGCCGAGATCGGCGGAGGCGCTTGCCGTGGAGTCCAGCGTCTCGGCCAGGTCCGTGGCCGTCGTGGCCAGCGCCTGCGGCGTGCGGGCCGATACCGGCAGGACATGCCAGTCATCGGGTGCTGCGGCGCCGGGGCACTCGGATGCCGGAGCGGCTTCCAGGACCACGTGGGCGTTGGTGCCGCCGACTCCGAAGGCGCTGACGCCGGCACGTGGCGGGTGACCGATGACGGGCCACGCGGTCGGCTCGGCGTCGACCCGGAACGGGGTGGTGTCGAGCGAGAGCCGGGGATTCGCGGTCCGAAAATGGGCAGTGGGGGGGATCACCCCGTGTTCCAGGGCCAGCACCGCCTTGATCAGGCCGGTGACACCCGCCGCCGCATCGAGGTGCCCGACGTTCGACTTGACCGACCCCACGTGGACCGTGCCAGGCAGCACATCTGGGCCGAACGCCTCCTTCAGGGCCTGGATCTCGATGGGATCGCCCAGTTCGGTAGCGGTGCCGTGAGCCTCGACGTAGGCGACAGTGTTGGGGAAGACCCCGGCGACCGCCATCGCCTCGGCGATCGCCGCCGTCTGTCCACGTGGCGACGGAGCGGTGAAGCCGGCCTTCGCCGCGCCGTCGTTGTTTACCGCGGAGCCACGGATCACGGCGTGGATATGATCCCCATCAACCAGCGCATCCTCGAGTCGTTTGAGGACCACGACGGCGACGCCGTTGCCTGGCACACTGCCCGTTGCTGCCGCGTCGAACGGACAGCAGCGGCCGTCTGCCGAGAGGATCGCCCCGTCCTCGTAGAGATGGCCGCGCGGCTCGAACGTGCGCACCGCGACACCACCTGACAGGGCCAGGTCGCACTCCCGGGTGAGCAGGGACTGCGCGGCGAGATGGACCGCCACCAGAGACGACGAGCAGGCGGTCTGCACGGTGATGCTGGGCCCGGTCAGCCCGAGTTTGTACGAGACTCGGAGGGCAAGCATCGCCGGGTCGTTGCCAAGTGCCACCTGGAGATCGTCCGAGACCTGTCTGGTCTGGCCGCTCTCCGCGATCCGCTCGAGGAGATAGGCGTTCGTGGAGGCGCCGGCGAACACGCCCGTACGGTCGTGGCGGGAGCGCGAATGACCGGAGCGTTCGAGGGCTTGCCAGGCCGTCTCAAGGAAAAGCCGCTGCTGTGGGTCCGTCAGTTCGGCCTCGGCCGGGGTGATCCCGAAGAACTCGGAGTCGAAGAGGTCGAAGCCCTCCAAGGGGAAGCCCGTCTTCACATAACGGGGGTCCTTAAGTAGGCCCTCGGGGACTCCGGCTGCCGCCAGTTCCCCGTCCGTGTACCGCTGTGCCCCGTCCTGCCCTTCGAGGACCAGGTGCCACAGCTCTTCGATACTCGCGGCCCCGGGGAAGCGGCCACTCATGCCGATGATGGCCACCGACTCTTCGGGCAGCTGTGTCTCATGTGTCATGCATTGCCCCCTGGGGCCCCTGCACAGGGCCGATTCGTGTGATGCCGCGGAGTGGCGTTGCGCAAGTCGAGTACCGTCAGGCGCACAGGGTACGGAGCTGGTCACATGTCGTCCGGGTCTTCCCGCCGATGCATGCGAGCGTGAAGCCGACACGCTCCCTCGCCACTTCCGAGCGGAAGGCATCTCAACAGCCGTGCGGATGCGCGGGACTGGCGTCAACCAGAGCGCTCCGGTTCTTGATCGACTCACATTCTTGGCCAGACCCCCGAGCCTGGGCAAGGGTGGTTCGGTGCCCGCCACAGTGTCATGTAATGCCACGCCCAACAGCTTCGCGAGTAGCCGGTGAAAATCCTCCGGCCGCTCCTTGAGGGTGCTCAGGTCGGGGACCTTGAGACCAGGGGAGGAAGCCGACGGGCGCCAACCGACTGCCACAGAGCGCGCGGTGAGCCGCTCACCGCCGGAAGCGAGTAAGCCATACGGAACAACCGCACGACAACCGGGTCACTGGTGCCGGCTGCACCGAAAACCTGGACGACAGTGTGCGCACAGTCCAACGCCGCCGAGACGCAAGCTGCCGCTGCGGCCTCGGCCCGATGTCCGGCCCGTTCACCCTCGTCCTCGCCGTGCGCCGCCCGCCACAGCCCCACTCTGGCGATGGTCAGGTCTACGGCGCACCGCGCGATGCGGTGTCCGGTGCCCTGATGCTCCAGGAGGCGTCGCCCCGCGACCACACGCTGCCCGGCCCGTTCCTGTGCCACTTCCAGGCAACGCCGTGCCACGCCGCAGGCGTACGCGGCGATAAGCAGCAGCTCACGGTCGTCCATGGCCTTCGCGGTGGAGGCATCAAGGGTGATCTCGCCGGGAAGGGCCGTACGGAGTGGGTAAGCGATTCGCCACACGCCGTCCCCGGCACGCTGCACGAGGGCGGTATCGTCCCCCGGCGCCGTGCGGTGGTGGCTCACCCAGGTCCGGAATGCCTCGCCGGCGGCGGTCCGCTCACCCGCCTCAGCGCACACGTCGACGAGAGTCCGTACCGACAGCACGAGCGTGTGGGAACGGCAGCCCGCACCCAACTCCTCGAGAATCAGACACCATTCCAGGGTGCCGAGGATCGGCCGTGCGCCGGGTTCGGGGGCCAGCAGCTCGGACAGGCCGACGGTGTCAAGCACGTCCCAGCCCGAGGCCTCGGCGGGCGCTTCCGCCTCGCTCTTGGCGACCGCATCGATCAATTGCTGCTGGACGGCGTCGAGTTCGAGGTTCACCGGATCGTCCTGCCGATCAGGCGTTCTTCCGCGATGAGGTCGAGTTGGAGTTCCTGCGCACCGCCGGAGACTGTCAGCTCTGGGGCTTCGACCACCGCCGCGCGCAGCAGCCTGCGATGCGGGCCGTCCTCGCCGTCGGAGACGGACAGCAGTTCCTCGCCGGCCCAACGTGTCACGGCCTGAGCGGCCATGCCGCTGGCGAGCTTGGCGTAGGCGGTGACGATCTCGTTGGTCTCCAGACCTTCGGCAGTGGCCACCGCGTGGTAGGCGAGCGCGCGGGCGTTATCGACCAGGAACTCGCAACGTGCGAAGTCTGCCGCCAGCGCCTCCTGTTCTGCGCACGGCAGTGCGCCCAATTCAGCCGCGGCCGCGGCCAGCCAGGACTGGGCACGGGTCAGATAGTCGAAGCCGCCGCGCTCAAAGCCGATCACGGTGGGCAGCAGCGCCCAGCCCTTGTGCAGCTCGCCGACGAGCGCGTCGCCGGAGACGCGGACGTCGTCCAGCGTCACCTCGTTGTAGGGCTCACCGGCGGCGCGCGGCATCGGGTTGATCCGCACGCCCGGGTCGTTAAGGTCGACCAGGAAGAGGGAGATCCCGTCGTAGCGGCTATTTCCCTGTCGGGTGCGTACCGAACAGAGCGCGATCTGCGACCATTCGGTCAACAGGCTCCAGGTCTTGCGGCCGCTGATACGCCAGCCGCCACCGTCGGCCATGGCGCTGGTGGTGATGCGCGTCAGGTCGCTTCCGGCGCCGTATTCGGACAACAACAGGCTGGCGAGCAAACGCCCGGAGGTGATCTCGGGAAGCCAGTGCCGACGTTGGGCGTCGGTGCCGAAGGTCAGGATGGGGCAGCCGACGCCCTGAACCGTGATCAGATGGGCCACATCCGGCAGGCCCCTCAGCCCCATGCGTTCCGACACCGTTGCGTGGTCGGCCACGGTGAGCCCGCGGCCCCCGTACTCGGCGGGGTAGTGGACGGCCAGCAATCGCGCGGTGCCCAGTGCCTTGAAGGACTCCCGGACGCCCGCGTCAGGGCCAAGGGCGTCGAGCGCCTCGTCGACCTCGGCTACCAGGCCTGCCTGGCGCGGTTCGAGTTCACATCGCACCGGTGGACCTCCGAGCGTCCAGTGCGGCAGCCAGCGCTCCGGCCGGAGCAGCAGGAGCAGCCGCGGCTGCCTCCGATCGCCGCTGGTCGACCTGCTCCGTGAACTCCCGCAGCACAGGGTGGCTGAACAGCAGCGACACCCGCAGCCCGACGCCGGTCCGGCGAGCCAGATGACCAACGAGGTGCATTGCCAGGACACTGTCGCCACCGGCCGTGAAGAAGTCCTCGTCGAGGGCTACGTCGGTCCGCTCGAGCAGTTCGTTCGCGAGGGACAGCACAAGCGTGGGCAAGTCGTCACCGGCGCCGCTCGACTGTGCACCGTCCTGCCGGGGCAGGTTCACCTCGTCGGCACGGTTGTTCATGGGTGTCAGACCTCCGCTTCTGTCTTCTTCCATCCCGACGGGTGGCACAGCGACCCGCTCGGGTCCATCGGGGCTTGGTCGGTGTATTGCACGGGCAGAGCGTTCCCCACCGTGGTCGCCTCGGCCTGCAGGCGCGGTCGGTCGACCTTGCCGCCCGCAGCAACGGGCAATGCGTCGGCTTGACGCCACAGGGCAGGTAGCATGTAGGCGGGCAGCCGGTCGGCCGCGAACGCAGACAACTCGCGTACACCCACTGCGGCGTCGAGGGCCAGCACGGTCACGGCGACCAGCCGGACGCCGGTGACGCCGATGTGCGGGACCACCACGACATCCAGTACGCCGGGATGTTCCCGGAGGCGGGCCTCGATCTCGCCGAGTTCGACGCGGAAGCCGCGTACCTTGACCAAGTGGTCAGAGCGGCCGTGGTAGACCAGTTCACCCAGCTCGTCGACATGCCCCAAGTCGCCTGTGCGATACATGCGTTCGCCCGGGTACCGAGGATCGGGATGCGCGGTGAAGCGTTCCGCGGTCAGTGCCGCCCGCGCCAGATAGCCGCGGGCGAGCCCCGGCCCGGAGAGCCAGATCTCGCCGATCTCGCCGACGGCGGCAGGTAGCAGCTCGTCGGTTAAGACCTGTGTCCGCAGACCGGCGACCGCCGGGCCGATCGGGACGTGCGGGCCGGGGTCAGTATCCGTGCACCGGTGCGTGGTCGCCCACACGGTGCTCTCAGTCGGGCCGTACTCGTTGTATAGCTCGACGCCCGGAACCTCGGCGAGATGCTGCTGTGCCAAGGGTCGAGGCAGCGCCTCGCCACCGACGATAACGCACCGCAGGCCCGCCGCGGCCTCGGGGTGGAACCGCAGCAACGCGGCATACTGCGCCGGGAGTCCGTCGAGGTGGCTGACTCGCTGCGTGACGAGACAGTCGGCGAGCAGTTGGGGGTCGCGAATCTCCTCCTCGTCCGGGAGCACCACTCGACCGCCCGCAGCCAACGTGAAGTAGAGGCCAGCGACGGCGGCGTCGATGGTCAGCGGTGCGAGCACTGCGTAAACGGACGGCTCGGGATAGACATCGAACCGGGCCATGGTCGAACCGACCGCCGATCGGTGGGAGATCACGACGCCCTTGGGGCGTCCCGTCGAGCCCGAGGTGAAGATTGCATATGCCGCTTGATCAGGATGAATTTCGGGCAAGACCTCCGTTTCCGCCGCGGCGGAAACGGCATCCGACGGGGCATTGACGGGCACGAACGCCGAACCGGCAGCGTTCGCGACTGCAGCATCCACGCCGGTGACGATCCGCAACGCGGCGTCGGAGGCGATCAGGCGGATGCGGTCCTTGGGCAGGTCCGCGGCGATCGGGATGTAGGCAGCCCCTGCGAATAACGGGCCCAGGAGGGCCACTACGGCGTCGACCGAACGGTCGACGGTCACCCCGACGAAATCATCCGGCTCGACGCCGGCACGCACGAGCTCCAGGGCGAGCCGACGAGCTCGGGTGACGAGCTGCGCATAGGTGAGCGACACTCCGTTGGCGCTGACGGCGGCGGCGTCGGGCACGCGCTCGGCGGTCGCCTCGATCAGGGCATGCAGTGTGCGGGCTTGTGGCCGGCACGCACCGGTCGGCTCCGAGGCAGCTGAGTCGACGCCTTCGGCGTCGGAACGCACGCCGACTGGGACACGCTCCATGAATTCACTTTCCTTCACGTCGTTCGACAGCCGCCGGACCGTGCCGGACTACAGCGGACGACAGCAGGTCGCGAACCTCTGGAGAGTCGAGCATCCCGTCCGGGTTGCCGACCCGGTATACCTCGGCGACACACTCGTCAACGAGGAGCAGGTCCAGCCGGGGATCAGGCCTGGCCGTGATCGCGGTGACCTGTCCGCCGGGCGCCGCCGGCCCGGCGGATCTGCTCGCCTGCAGGAAGCGCAACCAGGCGCGGTAGCGGTCCAGCATGTCGTCGACCAGCTCGTAGGCGACGTCGTCGCCGCCGTGTACGGCGGCCATATCGTCGCGCGCGCCCTCCAACTCCGCGGCCCATCGGGCCGGATCTGGCTCAGCCGTCGGGTCCACCAGCCCCGCCGGGTCGATGCCCGTCGACTCGCACAGTTGCATGAAGTCGCGCCGCATGTCGTCGGCCGTCACCGGATACGGGTCCACGAGCACCGAGGATGCGCCGGTCAGTGCCGCCACGTGCAGCGCGAGGGCCGCCGTACCGCAGTACGAGAGGACCAGTGCGGGCGGAGCAGGCAGGCATGCGGCCAGCAGCCTTGCCTGCTGGCCGAGGGTAAGCGCCCTGTCGATGTGGGACATCAGCGGATCTACGCGGGCGAGGTCGGCCGCACAGCCCGCACGGGAAAGGAAGCCGAAGTCGGCCCTGTCGCCCACGCCCCGGAATTCCAATGCGAGGACCGTGTTCACACCAGTCACCACCTGCTACCTCCCGGCCAAGGTCGGGAAGTCCGCGTCCGCTGTTGCTCGTCGATGTAGTCCAGGCAGCTCTGCCGACTGTCGCAACCATGGTCAGACTCCCAACCCTGCGGTACGGCAGAGGCCAGCATCGAGCCGTCTGCCTCGTCGAATAGAGCGCTCATCAATCCCCACCTTCACGTGGTCGTGCCGCGTACGATTGGTGACAGCTGTAGGAGAACCGGCGGTCTCGGATCGGCAGCGTCGGCGGCAGCTTCGCTGCTCCACTTACGCCGTGCACACGACCTCCCCAAACGGCTCGTAGGCCCTGTCGTGAATGCAGCGGTACTGCCCACAGGGAGCGCCGGTGCCCGCCAGGCCCGTTCGGGCAGAGACCATCCAAGGCGCGCGGCTGCGGGCGTTGGGGGCATGCGCTTGAATCAGGCAGCTCTTGCCTATCCCCGGCATGCCAATCACCTTTACGTGCCTGCCCCTTGCTCAAGCTTAGGGCGTCCGCGAGCAGGCCTATCGTCGCACAGAGGGGCCTTGGTGTACCTCGACTCAAGGTCGCGAATGGCTCCTATACTGATGGCGGAAAGTTCGGCGAGCTGCCTCTGCGTCATTCCGATGCGCTTTCGCGCATTGCTTAACAGGAAACTGAGCCGTGCGTTCGACACGTGGTTGCAGCAGCTTTATCTCACTATCATTGACGACCCACAGGCCACTCACAGACTTCGGGAGATGGAATCTCAAACCGTGCCACCTGGAGCATCCAATAGCAAGTGGAGCACCTGAGGATCTGCAAAACGTGAAGCAATTGCCAGGCCTCTTAGGCAACGTTCACATGTCGGATTCGTGCACATGATACCCCAGTTCAACACGACCTAACAGTGCTGGCTACAGCGAGCCCATGCAGCCCTCAAATCACAACACGCAACAAGTCGACAATGAAAGAGTACGTGATTACTTGAGTAGGGTCGGGGACTGGCGCGGTTGCCTGAGAGGGCTCCGTTTCCAGCCCCCGCCCGTCAAACCGTGCATGCGCTTCTCGCGCACACGGCTTACCGACATCGTTCACCGGCTGGCATGCGCTGCCACCCTGCATACGTTCCCGGACAGGCGGAACACCCCGAGCCGGTTGAACCACGCGCCGTCATGGCGCTTGCCCCAACTACGGCCAGGGATGGCACGCTTGCGATTGTCGAAGATCGCAAGTCGCTCGTGGACGTAGCTGTCGATCGTGGAGAATCTCCCGGCCGAGTTGCCCCAGCGGAAGTACGCCGACCAGCCCCGCAGTACAGGGTTGAGATCGGCGACCACGGCCGCCAGCGACCGTCCCACCTGGCGACGGTCGGTGGCCGCGCGGATCTTGTCCCGCAGCACCCCCACCGCCCGCTTGGACGGCCAGCGTTGCAGGTAAAACCTGCCTCGCCGACGCCACGACTCCACCTTGCGGTGATGGAAACCGAGGAAATCAAAGCCCCGCCCACCCCTGGCGAGATGGACAATGCCGGTCTTGTCCGGGTGCAGTCGCAGCCCGAGTCTGCCCAGCACCGCGCCCGCCAGCTCCCGCGCCTGCTCAGCGCGTTCCCTGGTCGGGCACAGGACCACGAAGTCGTCGCAGTACCTCACCAATGCCCCCAGCCGGCGCCCTTCGCCCTGCCACGCCTCATCGAGGACGTGCAGCGCGACGTTCGCCAGCAAAGGTGATATCGGTGAGCCCTGTGGGGTTCCTGCTCCTGGTGAGCCGGTCGCCCCGTCCTCCAATACCCCTACCCGAAGCCACGCCCGGATCAGCTTCAGCATCGAACCGTCCACAACGCGTCGGGCCAGCTGGGCCACGAGAGCGTCATGCCCGATTGATCCGAAGCAGTCGCGGATGTCAGCCTCAAGCACCCACTCCCGGCCCCGGTTCGCCTCCACGCGCACGCCCTCGCACGCGTCGATCGCGGACCGCTTGGGCCGGAACCCGTAGCTCACCGGCAGGAAGTCGACTTCGAAGACGGGTTCGAGCACCAGTTTCGCGGCCGTCATCACCACCCGGTCCGCCACGGCGGGAATCGACAGCGGCCGGAACTCCCCCGGCCGCCCCGGCTTGGGGATCATGACACGCCGCAGCGGTGACGGGCGATACGTATGCGCCCGCAGCTGCTGCGACAGGTCGCGGAGGAACTCCTCCACCCCGGCGGCGGCCACGGCATCGACGGTCAGCCCGTCAACGCCGGGGGCGCCCCGGTTCGCACACACGCCAGCCCATGCCCGCCACAAGACGTCCCTGCGAAAGACGTGGCCGTACAGGGCATGGAACCGACGTTCGGGATCTTGCTTGGCGCAGCGGTAGAGCGTCCACTGCAAGGCACGGACCTTGTCCAAAGGAAGGCCGTCCGGTCGTGCGACGCCCTCCTCCCGGCGGGCGGACATAGCCGATTCGGCACTCACCCGAGTCTCCTCCTCGCTCGCGACACGCATCGATGAAGCAGGGGCCCTTCGCTCCTGACGGGTTGTGTTGTCCCGTCGATCGGCACTATTACGACCCCCTCCGACTGCCTCTCGGCAGCCCGCCACTTCCCGGCTCCACCGGTTATAGGCGGCCCCTGCTTCCCGGGCCGCAGACCCGGGGCCGAGGAGGCCCTCTCCAGTTCCCAGGACAACCTTCCGACCGTTCCACGCCCCTTACGCCGGGAGGTTCTTGAACGCCCGCTCCAGATTCCCAGGCGTCTTCCATGGCCTTCGCCCTTCAAGGCACGGGCTCGGCTCCTCCTTGGCCCCGCTCACGCGGGTCGGTGCTGACGACGCTGCAGGCTTCACGTGATGTTGCGGACCGGCCGGTTGCGCACCCCCAAGGGGTGGTTGTCGCTCCACTTCGACACCTGCCTCTCGACCGATGCCGGGAGCCCCGCTACCGAGGACTCTGGCGTCTCCTCGGACCGGACTTGCACCGGCTGGCTGCCCTGAGCTTGACGTCCGAGTTACATCGAACCTCCTTTCTCGTCCGATGCCTCGGACTGCTGGACGTACACCTCGATCCACCGCGTGAATTCTGATCACGGGTGTCGGGCGGGTTCCGGGTGTTTCTTCGGGGTGCGGGCAGCGGTGATTGCCGGGTGGCCGTCCGGTGCGGGGTCTCCAAGGTCTTTCGGGTCGTGGGCGGACAGGGGCGGTCGCGTGGGTCAGGTGACCATGCGCTGTCCGGTCGCCGTCCACAGTTCGGTGAAGTCGTCTGCCCAGGGCCAGAGTTGGGGCAGGTGGAGGGTGAGGCGGCGGGCTCCGGTGGCGATCCGGGCCGGGATGTGGATCAGTTGGCGGCGGATGGTGCCGGTCCGTGCCCTGGCGTGGAAGGTGGAGGCGAGGCGGCCGACCGCGCGGGTGAGGTTGTAGGCGGTGGCGGCGAGGGTGAGCCAGGCGGCGTTCGCGGTAAACCTGCCCGACGGCAGATGGGCGAGCGCGGAGTGCTCCAGGGCGGCGAAAACTTGCTCGACCTGGGCGTGTTCACGGTGCATGGGTTCGGCCTGGGCCAGGACGAACGGGTTGTCGGTTAAGATGACGTGGTGGCGCCAGACGCCGAACAGCTCGGCCTGCCCCTCGGGCACGCTCTTGGGGTTCAGCCGTTTCACGCGGCGCACGATCAGCCGGGCGGTGGTGTGGTATGCCTTCTTCTTGCTGGTGAACGCGGTGAAGGGGACCTCGGCGATCTCCGCGTCGGAGATCCAGCGTTCCTCGGCGGCATCCCACACCGCGCTGGTGTACTTGATCGGCGTCCAGGCGGGCTCGTCCATGCCCGCGATCGCTTCGCGGATCGTCTTCTTCACCGCCACGGCCAGCGAGAAGTGCGCGCCGGCCTTCCGGCACACGTCGACCACCTTGTGGGAGAAGTACGCCGAGTCCGCACGCACGATGATCTTTGCGGTGATGCCCATCGCCCGCACCGTCGCCAGCGCCTCGCGCAGCAGACTCGCCGCACCCTTGCCGGAGCCTGCCGAGCCCTTGCGCAGCCGGGTGGCCACGATCACCGGAGCGCAGGTGCCCGTCTTGACGGTGACGATCTGGAAGTGCAGGCCGCGCTGCTTGGTGTAGCCGAACGAGGCGCCCTGCTTGGCCGGCCCGTAGACCTGCTTGACCTTGGAGTCGATGTCCAAGAACACCACCTCGTCCCCGGTGGGGACCAGGCCGGTGTGCGCGGCCAGGCAGCAGACGAACGCCCGTGTGGCGGACTCGAGTTGGCGCACGTGACCCCAGGTGAAGGCGCGCAGGAACGTGCCGAGCGTGGAGGGCGCACGCACCCCGCCGAACAGGCGGGACAGGCCACCGTGCCGCAGCACGTCCAGGTCCTCGATGCTGTCCGCCCCGGCGATCATGCCGCCCACGATCGACAGGGCCTTCGCGTCGGCCGCCGTACCGGCACCGTTCCTCGCACCAGTGAGCTTCACCTTCTCGGCCACCAAGGCGGGCAGGCCGCACCGCTCGGCCAGCCGGATCGTCGGGACCAGCCCGGCATGCGCGATCAGGTCCGGGGCGTCGAACGCGGCGAACAACGTCGCCGGGCTGTGGGAGACTTTCACTTACGAGGTGCCTTGCTTCGTGGGACTGATGAGGGCGTAGGAACTCCCATCATCCCAGGTCAGCGGGCACCTCTTTTCATTTCGTCGTCCACAGACCGACTATCGCGCGGTGGATCCAGGTTGAAAACATGATGGCCTCAGCGGCTGCGATCCGGGCGGATTGCCTGCTACTGGATGAGGCCCAAGACACCAATCCCGTGGTTGAGGAAGTCTTCAACACGCAGCGTATTCATGCCCAGTTGGTAATGGTTAGGGCTCGACGCAGGCCTTTGTAAGGCTTGCGGGGCGCGGGGGACGTCATGACCGACTTCAGGGTGCTTGCGTAGGCGTCAATAACGCTGTGGTTCGTTCGCGGACAATCGCAAGTCAGCCGGCCACTTCCAGGACTTGCTCGTTGTCAACCGTCTCTCCCGCTTCGCATGCCTCCAGTTGTCGGGCGAACTGATACCAGTCACGCGAACAAGAGTAGGCAAGTTCCGTGACGACGCGACGCCAACGGCTGGGAATCCACTCGATGAGTCGCTGCCGCTGCTGTTTGTCGACAACGTGCGTGGTGAACAGGCGTAACAGCAGCCGCCCTTCCTCGGACATGCGGAGCTGCGGATCCCGCATGAGTGCTTGCGTCACAGTCTTCTGGTCCAGGCCCCCGATGGCAGCACTGGTGCCGCCGTTCATTGCGGCGCGGGTCTTCTGTGCGGCGCTGGGCTTGGCCCTGCGCTGACGGAGAGGGACTGGGTTCTCGTTGCTCTGAAGGCGCTGACGCACGTCACGCACTGTGCCAGGCGAGACACCGGCCGCTTTGGCGACCTCCCGCAGTGAGGCGTCGGGGTTCTCCGTGAGCAGAGTGCTTGCCAGCCTGCGCCCCTCGGCGCTGTTGATTGGGCGGGCCTTGCCATCCCGCCCAATCCGACTGTGCAACTGGGGAACTTCCCCAGTTGCTGACCGCCGGCGAATCGCAGCGATGGTCTTGGCCGCCAGCCCGGTCGCCGCGGCGACCACGCGGTCGGACCACTCCGGGTGCGACTTGACGATGCGTTCTGCCGCCGCGGTGCGGTCCGACAGGGTCAACGGCAGCCCATGTTGCACATTGGACTCAACAGCAAGTACAAATGCATCCTTCTCGTTCCCATCGAAGAATTTGACGTCGATTTCATCCCGCCCCTGTAAAATCGCAGCGTGCAGTCTATGCACTCCATCAATGATTCGCATCGAAGAGCGATGCACAATGATCGGGGGAAGTTCAGTCTCAGACTGAGCAAGCGTGCGCGCATGCTCTACATTTTTTCCAGCCAGTCGTAGCGAGTCGACCGCAATCAACGAAGCGACGGACACACTCTCTATTTTCTGGTCAGATAAACTATTGACGCATAACGGCATAACGGATTTACCTTCCGGCATCATTTACCCTTCCTATGGCATGAACGCTTGCATGGGGTTACTCAGCCCTAGAAGCCTGGGCATCGGCTGCAAGGGCTCGCGGAACCAATCGGCAAGCACCGTACTGGGAGACGACTGAAGAGACACAAGTAGAGCCACCTGAGCAAGTCTCCTGCGGGCTATCGGTCGCGATGTTGCGGA
Source organism: Streptomyces sp. NPDC093097 (assembly GCF_044754325.1). Classification (NCBI taxonomy): domain Bacteria; kingdom Bacillati; phylum Actinomycetota; class Actinomycetes; order Kitasatosporales; family Streptomycetaceae; genus Streptomyces; species Streptomyces sp. NPDC093097. Next base: position 17,456 of record NZ_JBIVOW010000037.1, on the reverse strand, counting down.
CCTGCTGCTCGGTGGCATCGACACTCGGGCTAGGGCCAGTAGGGCGAACGCCACCGGGAACGGCGGCGGCGCCGGGTCAGCGGGCCCCGGGGTGCCTGGGGCGGAGAAATGGGTGCCACGGCTCTCCAGGAACCGTGCGTAGGGGCCGCTTCAGGGGCCGCGGCTTGATCTTCCGCAGTGACCTTTTCCTCAATCTCACTCGTCATCAACTCCTGGCGAGGCGCCAGCCGCCTTCCTGCCCATGTGTTCAGGTGACCGCATCGTGTGCGCCCGCTCAGCCAGTCGGCCCGGGCGCTGCATAGAGAACTGCCCCCAGGTGCATCTGCGTTGAATGGCATGGCGTCCCGCCGCCTACCGACGCCCTGCCGCATTCCTGCGGGCCGCTCGCATTCTGCGGCGTCGAACAGCACAGTCAGCGGCTCAAGGGCTCGGATCTGCTCCGCCTCGTCGGGAGCCAGAGGCTTGCTCTGGCCGGGCAGAGGTCGGCGCCCCGGGACGGGCAGGGCAGGGCCCGGAGGTTGGGTGAGAAAGGCGGTAGACATGCCTTACATCACTTGTCCGTGGCGGAGGTACCTGTAGCAGGTTGATCGGACGTGTCCGAGCCTTCGAGAGAATCGGCACCTGGAGCGGCCGCTGGGTGGTCGTCTCTTCTGGCTGCCTCGGCAAGTGCTGCCTCGATCCTGCGGTTGCTGGTGAGGGTGGCAGTCATCAGAGTCATGGCGCCCAGCAGGACGGCGCCAAAAACGAAGGGCGCCCGCAGACCAACAGCCCCAGCGAGCCAGCCGCCGATGAGCGCGCCGACAGGCCCGCCGCCGAAGGCGAACAGCCGGGACGCCGCCGAGACCCGGCCCATCAGCTCTGCCGGGACAATGGTCTGACGGATCGGCGGGCCCAGTACCATCGTGGCTGACATACCCGCGCCGCACACGACAAGCCCCGCAGCCGCCCACCACGGGCCCGGGGACAGCCCCACGGCGAGTTGGGCCACGGCCTCCGTCCCGGCGGTCAGCGCGAGCGCGGTGCCAGTGCCGACCAGGGTGCCGACCCGGCCGGCGACGACGGTCCCGAGGAGTCCGCCCACGGCTTGGGCGGCAAGCAGGAAGCCATATCCGTATGTGCTCAGGCCCAGCTTGTCCTTGGCGTAGAGCACGAGCACGGCCTCGCCCGCCATGAAGGCCACGTTGCCGACCGCGGGGCGCAGCGCGAGGCCTAGGAGCAGGCGGTTGCCGAACAGGTACGAGGTGCCCTGGCGGATGTCGGACCACAGGGAACCGCGGGAGGCACGGGCAGGGCGCGGCAGTCTCGGCAGCGAGCGGATCAGCAGGGCGCTGGCGAGGAAGGACACCGCGTCGGCCAGCAGCGGCAGGGTGCGGCCTAGGGTGTACAGGGCACTGCCCAGTGGTGGTCCGGCGAATCCGTCTGCGACGGTCTGGGCCCCACGCAGCCGGGCATTGGCCCGCTGAAGGGCCTGCGGTTCGCGATCCAGCAGTTGCGGCAGGTAGGCCTGGGAGGCGGTGTCGAACAACACCTGCCCGATGCCGAGCAGGAAGGCGACGGACAGCAGCAGTGGGATGCCGAGGAGGTCCAGGGCCCCGGCGAGTACAGCGCAGCCCAGCACCAGCGCGCGGATGCCGTCAGCGAGCCACATGGTGGCCCGGCGGTCCCAGCGGTCCACGAGGGCGCCGCCGACGAGACCGAAGAGTAGCCAGGGCAACAGGGCGGTGGCGGTGAGGAGGCTGAGAACCGTGGGGTCGTCGGTGAGTGAGGTGCCAATCAGGGGCAGTGCGGCCAGGTAGACACCGTCGCCGAGGGAGGTGATGGCGGTGGCCGCCCACAACCGCCGGAAGACGGTGGGTGATTGGGCCGGGGATGGTCCGGCCATTGGCTGGTTGGTCGCCGCGCCGCCTAAGGAGGGGATGCTCATCCGTCGGCCCCCTCAGCCCGCACCGCGATGGCTTGCATCGGGCACAGCCCGACGGCATTCTCAGCCTCTTTGGGGGACTCGGCAGCACGCAGTACGGCCGCCAGGCCGTCATCGCCGAGGTCGAAGAGCTCGGGGGCGGACATGAAGCACTGGCCCGACCCCTGGCACAGGTCACTGTTGATCACTATTTCAACCATCATTCACCGTTTCATTCGGCTGCGTCCGTCACACGGAAAGGTTCCTAATACCACAGATAGGCGCTGGCGCGCGAGGCCACCAGGTCCAACTCCTCAAGACCCGACTGCCGGTTCCACTCACCCTTGGTGGCCTGCCAGCCTCCCTCGTCGATGCCCTGGCGCCAGTACCCGGAGACCGAGAACCGCTCGCCTGACAGTCTGCGTTCTGCCCGCAGGTGCAGCCGCAGCCGTTTGACCATGCCCGCCTCCCCATGGACGAACACCTGGGGTTCGCCGGGCAGGAATGCCATGGCAGCGACCGCCTCGACGAGGGGCGCGCCGCGCTCGCGTTCGCCTCGGTAGAGCCAAACCACCTGCCCCTGCGCGGACGTCAGCAGCTCGTGCACCGCCTCGGGGCCGTCGACCTCCACGAAGACGCGTACGGCCGCACCGGCGGGCATCGCCTCCAGTGCGCGGGCGATCGCTGGCAGGGCACTCTCGTCGCCCGCGAGCAGATGCCACGGGGCGTCCGCGTTGGGGACGTATCCACCGCCCGGGCCGATGAAGGCGATCGAGTCGCCGGGCCGGACCCCGACTGCCCAGGGTCCGCCGAAGCCGGCTGACCCGTGGCAGAAGACGTCCAGGGTCAGCTCACCCGCCTTGGGATCCCAGGCGCGCACGGTGTACGTGCGAGTGTGCGGCCAGTCGGCTCGGTGCAGGCGGGCACGGAACTCCGTGAGGTCTTCCTCCTGCGCCGGCAGCAGGGCGTTGGGGGCGGGAAAAATCAGCTTGATGTACTCGTCGGTATGGCCCTTGGAGCGGAACTCCCGCAGCCCGGGGCCCCCCAGGGCGACCCGGATCATGCCAGGGGTCAGCCAGCGGGTCCGCAGTACCTCGCCCCGGTGAATCCGGTTGCCCTTCTCCGCCATGGCGGTGCTCCCATTGTTCTCAGTCATGCGTGTCATTTCTCCGCAGCGGTAGTCCCGCCGTGGGCCTTCCAGCCCAGTTCGTTCAGTACGGTCGGAAGGACGGCGGCGGCCGCGGCCGACACCTGAAGGCGAACGGTGCCGCTGGCCCGCCCGGGGTTCTGGTCGAGTTCCATGTCCTCGACGTTCACGCCCGCCGCGCCCACGGCCGCTAGGCATTGGGCCAACTCGCCGGGCATGTCCCCGATGACGACGTGCACGTCCTCGCAGGGCTCTTGGGGCGTGCCGTGCTTGCCGGGCAGCACCCTGTGGCCGGTACGGCCCCGGTCGAGCAGGTCGGTCAGCGCCGCCACGGCCCCGCTCGCCCGATGCGTGCCGGATCCGATGTCCCGCAGGGCGCTGATCGTGCTCCGCAGGTCCTCCGCCAGGCCGTCGAGCACGTCTGCCACCGCGGTGGCGTTCGCGGCGAGGATGTCTGTCCACAGCTGGCTGCCGCCACCCGCGATACGAACCACGTCGCGTAGTCCTTGGCCGGCCAGCCGGGCCACGTACGGCTCGACGTCCACGAGCCTGGCGGCCATCACGGCCGAGACCAGGTGCGGGGTGTGTGAAACAAGAGCCATGGCCTCGTCGTGTTCCGTGGCAGCCATCTCCACGGGGGTGGCACCGCACAGCTGAATCGTCTCGCGTACGACACGCAAGGCCTCGGGTGAGGTCTCGGGGAGCGGGGTGAGGATCCAGGGGCGGCCGGCGAACAGATCTGGCTGGGCGGCCACAGGCCCGGATAGCTCGCGACCTGCCATCGGGTGGCCGCCGACGAAGCTAGCCACATCGCAGCCTGCAGCGATGCTCGCCCGCAGTGGGAGTCCCTTGACGCTGGCCACGTCGGTGTAGACGTGGGCCAGTCCGGCGGCCTGCGCCGAGGCGAGCACCGATACCACTTGGCCGGGCGGCACGGCGAGTAGGGCCACGTCGGCGGGCCCGCTGGGCGTGTCGGTGGTGCCCGCGCCGAGGGCGGCGGCAGTGCGCGCGGCAATAGGGTCGGCGTCGCGCAGGTAGACGCGGACGCCCCGGCCGCTCAGCGCGAGGGCGACGGAGGTGCCAATGAGTCCAGCGCCGATGACGAGGGCGGAGGCCAAGGCCCGGGATGCCGAGTCGGGACCGGTCCCGACGCCCGCCCCCGGGGCGGTGCAGGCGGCCGCACCAGTTGCCGTACCCTCCGCCGGACACGGCAGGGGAAGCAGTTCAGTGGTTGTCACGGACGCGACGTCTCCGTGGCTCCGTGCAGCGCCACCGGGATGCTGCTGTACCCGCGCAGGAAGGTGGAGTACAACGGCCTGGGTTCGCTGACCAGTTCGATGGAGCTCACCTTCTTGACCAGGGTGTCGAGCACGGCGGCGACCTCTGCCCGGCCTAGGTAGGCACCGAAGCAGAAGTGCGGGCCAAAGCCGAACGCGAGGTGCTTGTTGGGGTTGCGGGCGAGGTCGAACACGTCCGGTGCGTCGAAGTGCCGCTCGTCGCGGTTGGCGGAGATGTTCCACGCGGTGACCAGGTCACCGGCCTGGATCGTGTGGCCGCCCCACTCCATGTCGGTCTTCGCGGTGCGGCCCACGTGCATCACAGGAGTGGTCCAGCGGACCACCTCCTCGACCGCCTTGTCCATGGACACCCGGCTCTCCTTGAGGGCGCGCCACTGCTCGGGCCGGGCGGCGAACTCCGTCACCGCGCCGCCCATGGCGAGCCGACTGGTGTGATCGCCGGCCAGGATGAACCCGTAGAGGTTGACGATCACCTCGTCGTCGGTAAGCATCCGCCCGCCGACCTCGCAGGTCACCATGGCGCTGACCAGGTCGTCCTGGGGGTCGGCACGACGGGCCTCCATCAGGTCCATGCACATGAGCAGCAGCTCGTTGCGGGCCTCCCAGGCGTCGTCCTCGGTCTGCCCGGATTCATCGGAGCTGAGGGCTTCGCGACTGAGGTCCAGCAGCCGGGGACGGTCTGCGGGTGGGAAGCCCAGCAGGTCGCAGATGGTGCCCATTGGGATCTGCTCGGCCACCTCGCGGGCGAAGTCGAAGGAGCCGATGCCCAGACGCGAATCGATCAGTTCGTCGACGCGGACCTTGAGGCGGTTGACGATGAACTCGCGGATCCGAGGGGTGAACGCCTTGAGCAGGATGGTACGCAGTGCCACGTGCCGAGGGTTGTCCGTCAGGGCAAGGATCTTCCCACCTGCGGGGTCGCCGTTGGGCTTGTGCAGAGAGTCGAGCATGTTGCCCGCCCCCGAGCTGAAGCGCTCGTCGTCCTTCAGGAGCGCGAGGACGTCGTCATACCGGGAAAGCACCCAGAAGCCACATCCGGCGGGTGTCTCAGGGTGCCAGTAGACCGGCGCCTCGTCGCGGAGCGTGCGCCAGACGGCGTCCATGTCCTCCCGGACGAAGGTCTCCGGGTCTGATAGGTCGACGCGGCGTAGTCCGGCCGGGATCGGCAGGGCGGTCGTGGTTGTCATGCCGCGTCCTCCTTGAGGGTGTCGGCGAGGGCCTCCGTGATCACCGGCCCGATGTCGGCGAGGGCCTGTGGCGTCATCAGTCTCAGGTGCACGTGGGGGGCAAGTCGGCGCTCGATGCGGCCGGTCACGCTCGGCCGCCACTGGGCGGCTAGGCCGCTGGGTGTGCCGGAGGTATCGGTGGACTCGATGAACAGCACGTCGCCGGGGTAGAGGGCTGGCGCCGCGGCTGAGCTGAGCGTGATGTTGTTGGCTGTGATGTCCACGAGGGCGGCCACCGTGTGCTCGTCGAGGCCGGCGATCAGGCTCTCGCGCTCCCGCAGGATCTCCAGGATCCTGCCGGGTGCGAGCGGTCCCTGGCCCGGCTCGCGGTGGAAGTCGCCGATGCCGTCGAAAGCAATCTCCAGCAGGTCTCGGGGGGAAGGCGTGCGGTGCTCCGTGCCCGGGCCACCGTGCCGGGAGTCGAGTACGGCCAGTAAGCGGACGTCCTCGCCCTCCTCGCGCAGCCGGGCGGCGAGCGCGTGGGCGACGGTCCCACCGAAGGACCAGCCCAGCAGATGGTATGGGCCCTCCGCCTGGATTTCGCGGATGCGGGTGAGGTAGTCCTCGGTCATCTCCGCGAGCGTGCTGGGAAGTTCCCCCGAGCCGTTCACACCGCGTGCTTGGAGGCCGTACACGGGCATGTCCCGGGGCACGTAGCGCAGGAGTCCGGTGTAGCACCAGGCTGTGCCGCTGCTGGGGTGCACGCAGAAGAGCGGCGGCAGGGTGCCGGCCGTACGCAGGGTCAGGACGGGGTCGAGGGCTGCGCCGTCTGTGGCGCCCCCGGACAGCAGTCCGGCCAGGCCGGCGGGGGTGGGGTGCTCCAACACCATACGCACCGGCAGCTGTACGCCGAGCACGGAGCGGATCCGGCTGATCAGGCGGGTGGCGGTGAGGGAGTGACCGCCGAGCTCGAAGAAGTGCTCCTCTACACTCACCCGGTCCAGGCCCAGCGTCTCCGCGAACAGGGAGCACAAGACCTGTTCCTGGGGGGTACGGGGGGCGCGGGAGGTCTCGCGTGCGGCGGCGAACTCGGGCTCGGGCAAGGCGCGGTGGTCGAGTTTTCCATTGGCGGTCAGCGGGAGCGCGTCGAGCGCAATGAAGGCGGCGGGGACCATGTACTCGGGCAGGGCAGCGGCGAGGTGTTCGCGCATGCCGCGGGTGTCGTCGGCCGACTCGCCCACGGCGTAGGCTATGAGGCGTTTGTCGCCCTGAGCGGCTTCGCGGACCACGACCGCCACGTCGGCGAGTCCAGGGTAGGTGGCGAGGACGGCCTCGACCTCGGCGGGCTCTACCCGAAAGCCGCGAATCTTGACCTGGTCATCGGCCCGGCCGACGAACTCCAGCACTCCGCCGGGCTTCCGGCGTACCAGGTCACCGGTGCGGTACATGCGCGCGCCGGCCGGTCCAGCGGGATCGGCGACGAATCGCTCGGCGGTCAAGCCGGCGCGGCCGAGGTATCCGCGGGCGAGGCCCGCCCCGGCGAGGTACAGCTCGCCCATAATGCCCTCCGCCGCCTCGGCCAGGTCGATGTCCAGGACGCGGGCGCTCGTGCCGTCGAGCGGAGTGCCGATGGGCACGGGCCCGGCCACCGCAGCCGAACCGGTCAGGAGATGCTGGGTGGCGAACAGCGTGGTTTCGGTGGGTCCGTACATCGCGCGGACCACGGTGCCGGGGCAGTGTTCGAGCACCCGCCGGACGGCGACCGGGGAGACCACGTCGCCGCCCGTCATAACCTCGCGGACACCCGCGAAGGTCTCGGGGGAGGTCTCAGCAATCACGCGGAACAGACCCGCGGTGACCTGGAGGGCGGTGATGTCCTCGGTGGTGATGAGCGTGCGCAGGGTGGTGGCGTCGAGGTCGGTGCCGGGGGCCACCACCGTGGTGCCACCGCTGAGTAGCGGGAGCCACACCTCGTACGTGGACACATCGAAGGCGTATGGGGCGATCATCAGCACCCGCTCGTGCCGGCCGGTCGCGAAGATCCCGTCGCCGACCAGCTCAGCGATGTCCCGGTGCGTGACGGCCACGCCCTTGGGGACGCCGGTGGAGCCGGAGGTGAACATCACGTACGCGACCTGCTCCGGGTCCGCCACCGCGGGCGCGTAGTCGGGCAGTTCCCCGGCGAGCGCAGGGTCTTCGTCGACGACGACGGTGGTGTGCTCGCCTCCGGGCATGCCCCGGTCGCGCATCACCGCGTCGGACAACAGGACGGTCACGCCCGCGGCTTTCAGCACCCGCTCCATCCGCTCCACGGGGTATCCCGTGTGCACGGGGAGGTAGGCACCGCCGGCCTTGAGTACGGCGAGCAGGGCGACGATCACGTCGGGGGTGCGCTCCAACAGCACACCGACTGGCTGTTCGGTCGTGACACCCAGTCCGGTCAGCCGGTGCGCGAGGCGGTTGGCGGCTTCGTCCAGTTCCCGGTACGTCAGCTCCCGGTCGCCGCTGCGGACGGCGATGGCGTCGGGGGTCCGGGCCGCTTGGGCCGCGAACAGTCCGGTGACGGTCCACTCGTGCGGGTTGTGGGTCGCAGTCACAGCTGGGCTCCCGGCTCGAGCGCGGTGACCGGGGTGGCGTCCCGGCTGACCAGGAATTCCGGGCGAGCGGGCGCGACGGGGGCATTGCTCACCGAGTTGTAGGTTATGAGCAGCAGCGCCCGGCGGTCCGGGGAGCGGTTATCGGTGGAGGAGTGCACGATCGTCGGGTGGAAGGCGTAGTACGAGCCCGGTTCGCCGACGACGAGGCGGGTGCCGTGCTCCTCGGCCAGCCGGTCCGCGATGGTGGCGGGCACGGTGTGCTCGAGGTCGGCGGAGACATGCTGGGTCCAGTCGCCGCTGCGCGCGGCCGCCTTGGTGTCTTCGTCGATGAGGCCGAGGAGGTGGCTGCCGGGGATCACCTTGAGCGGGCCGTTCTCCTCGTGGACGTCGTCGAGGAGGATGGCGATGTTGACGGCGTTGTCGGTGAGCATACTGTCCTCGCGTTCCCAGAACGCGAAGTCCTGGTGCCAGGGCCAGGCGGCGCCCTCGTGAGGCTGCTTCAGGTTGACCTTGAACTGGTAGACGTACACGGGTCCGCCGACCAGTTCCTCGGCCAGACGGACCAGCTGGGGCAGGCGCACCAGCCGGGCGCAGACCTCGTCGAAGGCGTGGCATCCGTGGATGGCGCGCACTGCCTCGGTGCCCTTCTCGTAGACGACTTCGGGGCGGGTCTGGGCGCTGATGGCCTCGACGCTGGCGCGGAGCTTGGCCATGTCCTCGGCGCTGAACCGGGTAGGGGCCTGGTACCAGCCCTCACGGTCGTACTGGCCCTTGGCCGAGATGGCGATGTCGGGGGCGAGGGTCATGAACGGGTTCCTTACGTTGTTGGTGGGTTGATTCCGGTCACTCGTAGGATCGGGAAGCCCAGGGATGCTGGGTGTGGCTTGGTGTCTCCAGCCCCTTGGTGGCTTGAAAGGATTGGCCGCCCGGCATCCCGCGACGACTCGACCACTCATTGGGATGCGCGCGACAAGATCGCTTGGTAAGGACACGCTGGCGAGGTCGTCTGCTGGACTGTGAACGGATACGACTTCGGAGGTGGCCGTGCCCGAACTGTGGGCCGGAACGGATGCGGGCAAGGCTCAGCATCACTGCACGGTGATCGACACTGAGGGCAAGCGCAGGCTGTCGCGGCGGGTGGACAACGACGAGACCGCACTGCTTCAACTGATCGCCGACGTATTGGAGTTGAGCGAAGGCGACCCGGTGACCTGGGCCATCGACCTCAACGCCGGCGGGGCCGCGCTGATGATCGCGCTGCTGACCGACAACGGCCAGCAGGTCCTCTACATCCCCGGCCGCACCGTCCACCACGCCTCCGGCTCCTACCGCGGCGACGGCAAGAGCGACGCGAAGGACGCCTTCGTCATCGCCGACCAGGCCCGCATGCGCCGCGACCTCGAACCGATGCACCGCGGCGACGACATCGCTGTGGACCTGCGCATTCTTACTTCGCGTCGCCTGGACCTGGCCGCCGACCGCACCAGGGCGATCAACCGGCTGCGGGCCCAGATGCTGGAGTACTTCCCCGCCCTGGAACGGGCCTTCGACTACAAAACGTCCAAGGCGGCCCTGGTGCTGCTGACCCAGTACCAGACGCCGGCCGCCCTTCGGCGCATCGGGAGGACCCGACTCGCGACCTGGTTGAAGAACCGGAAGGTCCGCAACTACCGTCTCGTCGCCTCCACCGCGGTGGAGGCCGCGGAGGCCCAGCACACCGCAGTCATCGGGGAGAAGCCGGCCGCCGCCGTGGTGGCCAAGCTGGCGAGGGAAGTGATGGCCCTCGATGAGGAGATCGCCGAGACCGACACCCTGATCGAGGGGCGGTTTCGCGACCACCCGCACGCCGAGGTCATCCTGAGCATGCCCGGCATCGGCCCCGTCCTGGGCGCCGAGTTCATCGCCCACACCGGCGGCGACATGAGCGTCTTCGGCAGCTCCGACCGCCTCGCCGGCGTCGCCGGACTGGCCCCGGTCCCCAAGCACTCCGGACGCATCAGCGGCAACATGCGCCGCCCCCGCCGCTACTGCCGGCGCCTGCTGCGGGTCTTCTACATGTCCGCCATGGTCGCCGCCCGCTCCTGCCCCGTCTCCCGAGCCTTCTACGAGCGCAAGAGAGCCGAGGGCAAGGGCCACAGACAGGCAATCATCGCCCTCGCACGGCGCCGCCTGAACGTCCTGTGGGCACTCATACGCGATGGCCGTCCCTTCGAGATCACGGCGCCGCCAAGCCCTGCCACGCTCGCCTGACACGCTCACAGCAAGTCACCGAACCGGGTTGACAACTCCATTGGGAATCCTTTCAGTTCCATTTCCGAGAGGGAGGCGCGCAGCGCTGCGCGGTCGACCTTGCCGTTCTGGTTGCGCGGCAGTTCGGCGCTCCACAGCAGGCGGGTGGGGACCATGTACTCGGGCACGCGGGTGCGCAGCGCGGTACGCACGGGTGTTTCGTCAAGCGGGGCGCCACTCGTGGAGGTGTAGGCGCAGGCCAGTTCGTCACCACCGGAGCTGGCGAAGACGAAGGCTGAGGCGGTAACGACGCCGTCGACCGCGGTGAACGCGGCTTCGACCTCACCGAGTTCGATGCGAAAGCCGCGGATCTTGACCTGGTCGTCGGTGCGACCGATGTAGCGCAATTCGCCGTCGGCGGTGCGCTCGACAATGTCGCCGCTCTGGTAAAAGACGGGGCCGTCCGGGCCGTCGGGAGTGATAAAGCGGTCCCGGTTCAGCGCGGGGCGGTTGAGGTAGCCATGTACCACCTGGGGCCCAGCCAGGAGCAGTTCACCCCGGTCAGCGGGGTGTCCGTCGGTGTCCACGATACGGGCCTCGAAGCCGGCGAGCGGGACTCCGACCGGGGACACTCCTTCGGCCACATCGGCGTCGGTGATGCGCCGGAAGGTGGCGTGGACGGTAACCTCGGTGATGCCATACATATTGATCAGGGCGACCCGGTCGCACGGGAACACCTCGATCCAGGGCTGCAGCGTGGACGGCAGCAGCCGTTCTCCGCCAAAGACGACGTAGCGCACGCTCAGTTCACCGGCGTACGGGATGAGCTCGGGCGCGAGGCTGCTGAAAGCCGTCGGCGTTTGATTGAGCACGGTGATCTGCTCGTCCCTGATCACCTCCGCCAAGACGGTGGGGTCGAGGATCGTCCACCGGTCCGGGACATAGAGGCGGCCTCCGTGCAGAAGTGCCCCCCACATCTCCCAGACGGACACGTCGAAGGCGGTGGAGTGGAGGAGCATCCAGCGGTCCTCGGGGCCGAAATCGTAGTGCTCGGCCACGTCGGCGAACAGTGCCGCGACATTGCGGTGGGTGACCGAAACACCCTTGGGCCTACCGGTGGTTCCGGAGGTGTAGATGATGTACGCCAGCGGGTCCTCGGCAGTGCCGAGAGCCGGGGCCGGCTCGGCCCAGTCCAGCGCGCGCAGCATGGTGGTCTCGGTGAACGGCACCGCCCCGGCGCCGGTTTCCCCGTCCGCAGTTTCCACGATCGCGCAGGGACGTGCGTCGTCCAGGATGACCTGGGCCCGCTCGGCGGGGCCGGAGGGGTCCAGAGAGAGGTAGCAGGCGCCACTGCGCAGGATGGCGAGTAGTGAGACGATCACCTCGACCGAGGGCTGCACCTTGAGGGCGACGACCGAGCCGGCGCCGATACCACGGGCGGCGAGCTTTTCGGCGGCCGCTGAGACGGCCGCGTCCAGTTCGGTGTAACTGAGTTTCCGCTCCTCGTCGGCGAGCGCGGGACGCTCGGGGAATTCGGCGACCGCCTTGCCAAACAAGTCATTAAGGTCGGAGAAATGCATGACCTACCCATCCGAGGTTTTTCCGCACCTGATGAAAATAGAATTCTGAGAGTGAGATTCCGGGCTAGCGTGCTGGCGTGCCGATCCGCTCCGCGACGAGGGCGGCCAGGCGGTCCAAACCGTCAGCGACCTGACCGGGTGTGACCAGGCTGACCGAGAGCCGAAGCTGCCGGGTGCCGCCGGCACCGCCGTAGAAGTGGGTCATCGGAGTCCACAGGACACCGTATCGTCGGGCCGAGTATTCGAGCAGAGCGTCGTCGACCGTAAAGGGCAGCGTGACGACGACGAAGAAGCCGCCGCTCGGGGCGGTCCATTCGATACCGGCCCACCGCAGGTCGCGCGCGGGGAAGCGCCGCTCAAGACCATTGAGCAGAAGCCGGAGATTGTGCGAATAGAGTTCCCGGCCGGGCTTGTTCGCGGCGGCCAGGTCAAAATGGTACTCGATCAGTTTTCCGCCCACGACCGCCTGGGAAATCGGTGACGTGTTCACCGTCACCATGCTTTTGATTTTCGACAGATGGTCGGCGAACGAGGACATTGCTCCGGTGCCATCCGTCACGCGCTGGTCGGCCACGATGTAGCCGATCCGGGCTCCGGGCAGGGCGCTCTTGGCAAAGGAGCCGAGATAGACCACCCGGCGCCGCTCGTCGAGGGCCTTGAGGGTGGGGAGGCGCTCCTCCTCGCCGTGGAACAGCCCGTAGGGGTTGTCCTCAAGCAGCAGCAGGTCTTCCGACTCGGCCAGTTCCAGCAGCTGGCGCCGCGCCGCCAGGTCCATGCTGGTGCCGGACGGGTTGGCGAAGTCCGGCATCACGTAGCAGGCACGGGGCCGTAATCCCGCTGCGCGGGCTCGGCTCACCTGGGCAGCCAGATCCTCGAAGTCAACCCCGGCGGTCCCGCCGGCAATCGGCAGGACCGGCATGTCGACCAGGCGTGCCGCCCCGGTCAGTCCCACGTACGTGGGCGCAATCGCGAGCAGTACATCCCGGTCGTCGGCGCGCAGCGCCCGCAGGACCAGGAACAGCGCCTCCTGGCAGCCGACCGTGACAACGATCGCAGCCGGGTCGGCAGTGACCCTCTCGTCCACCTCGAGGTTGCGAGCGACCAGTTCCTGGATGATGCCCTTCGTGGGCCCGTACTGGTAGAGGGTGCGGTCGATCTCGGCCTGGCTAAAGCCGTGTTCGTCCGCCAGGTACCTGCAGTAGGTGCGCAGGTGGCGGTGGATGTCCTCGGCGGTGAAGAACTCCTCGAAGGGGCGGCCGGGTGCGAAGGAAATAGCCTGCGGGAACCGGTTGGCCACCTCGTTGAGCAGGTTCATCGAGGTCAGGGCTGGATCCATCAGGGAGCCATGCAGCAGCGCGGTGTTCAGTAGCCCGGCGGGCGGGCCTGGGGGCGGGACGGCGGAGGTGGCAGTCATGCGCTCTCGGCTCCTCGTTTTGCGGTGGTGGCGGTGGGAGCGGTTCCTCCGGCAGGTGCGGTCCGCCGCCCGTCGGCGTATCCGATCCACAGGTCGCGCGCATCGGCTGGGCCGGCACAGCCCGCAAGGGTCAGGGCGTCCTCGACCTCGGTGCGCAGCAAGTCCAGCACCCGGCCCGCTCCCGCCTCGCCGCCAAGAGCCAGGCCCCACAGCAGGGGCCTGCCCAGCAGCACCCCGGAGGCGCCCAGCGCCAGCGCCTGCAGCACGTCAGTACCCGTGCGGATGCCGCTGTCGAGCAGCAGCTCGCACCGGTCCCCGACGGCCCGCGAGATCTCCGGCAGGGCGTCAACTGCGGCGGGCGCGCCGTCGAACTGCCGCCCGCCGTGGTTGGAGACCACCAACGCGTCGGCGCCCACGGCCACCGCGCGTACGGCATCGCGGGGGTCGAGCACGCCCTTGAGGACCAGCGGCAGCATCGTGCGCTCCCGCAGCCATTCCACGTCGGCCCAGCTCAGCGCCGGCTGGAAGGCGGACTTCGTGTGCGCGGCGACCGCCGAACCGCCGCTGCGCAGCACATGGGCCTCGGACTTGCCCCCGGTGCCGAGGTTGGCCGCGCCGATCCAGTCCGGCAGAGTGAACTCGTTGCGCAGGTCACGCAGTCGGCGCCCCATGACGGGCACGTCGACGGTAACCATCAGCGTCCGGCAGCCCGCCTCCTCGGCTCGCCGTATGAGCCTCAGCACGGCCTCCCGGTCGCGCAGCCAGTACAGCTGGAACCATGTGTCGGCACCAACGGCGGCGATCTCGTTCACAGTGAAGCTGCTGAGCGTGGAGATCACGAACGGCACTCCGGCGGACTTGGCGGCCGCGGCGAGGGCAAGTTCGCCATCCGAGTGCAGCAGCCGCTGGTAGGCCATCGGCGCGGCCGCCACCGGCATCGCAGCCGGTCCGCCGAGCAGCCGGGTGGCGGAGTTGGCCTCGCCCTTGCCGGTCAGCACGCGCGGGCAGACGGTGAGCCGGTCCAGCGCGGCCCGGTTGGCGGCCAGTGTCCGCTCGGCGCCGGCACCGCCGGCCACGAAGTCCCGAACGTCGGTGGGCAGCCGGTCCGCGGCCAGTCGTTCGACGTCCGCCAGCGACATCGGCTGCGGCGGCGCAAACGACCGGTCCCCGGCCACGGCGGTCATGCGGGGACACCTGCCTCGCTGTTTTTGGCCTGCTGCAGTTCCACGGCCTCGTACAGGGCCTTGATATTGCCGCTTCCGAAGGTCTTGGCGCCCAGGCGCTCGATGACCTCCATGAAGAGGGTGCCGCGCGGGTGCACTGAACGCGTGAAGATCTGAAACAGTTGGCCGTCGTGGTCCTCGTCGACGAGAACGCCTAGCCCGCTCAGCGCGTCGACGGTGTGCCGGGACAGCTCAAGTCGCTTCGTGAGCAGCGTGTAGTACGTCTGCGGAGTGGAGAGGAAGGCGACGCCGTCCCCGCGCATGGTGCCAATGGCGTGCACGATGTCGTCGGCCGCGAAGGCGATGTGCTGGACACCGGCCCCATCGTGGTTCTTTATGAAGGCGTCGATCTGGCCCGGCTCACGGGAGAGGTCCGGCTCGATCAGGGTGAGGGTGACGGCTCCGGAGGCGCTCTGCACCACCTTGGAGTCCATCGCCTGGTCACCGACGACGATCCGTTCACTGAAGACCATCGAGAAGCCGAGGACCCGCTCGTAGAAGTCAACGGTGCTGTCCAGAGTTCCGGCCTCCAGGCAGACGGCGAAGTGGTCCACCGCACGCATCCCGGGCGCGGGCTCCCGCGTCCCCGCCGCGCCATCGGCGGAAACAGGCGTGAAGCCGGGCAGCAGCCGCTCGTCCAGATCCGCCGCCCGCTCCACGAAGGTGTGCACCACATCGCCGAAGGCCATGATCGAGGCCGTGACGATGCCGTCCGACGCCTGCGGAGCTATCACCGGCCGGGCACCCCGGCGGACCGCCTCGTTGTACGCGGCGGTCGCGTCGGCCACCCGCAGGCCGATCCGGCCGACCCCGTCTCCGTGCTTCTCGGTGTACGCGGCTCCGGGGTGGTCGAGCGTCCGCGCCTCCGTGAGGACCATGCGGATGTCGCCGCTGCCGAGCGCGACCGAACAGGCGCCGTCCGGCGTGTCGGCCATCGCATGAGTGCCGAATCCGTACCCCTGCCCCAGCCACTGGCGCGACGCGGCCAGGTCGGTCACGTATAGCTCGATGTGGTCGACGGTCATCCCGTCGAATGCTGTGGTCATGTCTGCCGACTCCTCTTGGTCTCCTGTGTCGTGCGGATCGGTGGCAGGGTCAGACAGCGTCCGCTGCGGCCATGCGGGCCTGGAGGCTGAGCGGGCGCATGTCCGTCCACTCAGTGTTAATCCACTCCAGGCACAGCTCCCGGCCCGTCGGGCCGTGCACCACACGCCAGCCGTCCGGGACGGCGATGCCCACGGGCCACAGCGAGTGCTGGCCCTCATTGTTGGCAAGCGCGAAGTAGCTGCCGTCGCGGTCCTCGAAAGGGTTGCTGCTCATGGTGGGTCTCCTGAGTGAGGGTGTGACGCCGGGTTGGTGACGGCCCGGTCGGTCGGTCGTACGTAGGAATCGGCGCGGACAGGGCGTCCGCGGGGGCTGGCCGCGCGGACGCGGCTGGAACTTGTCGGTATCCCGCGTGGTCAGCGCAGCCGCGCGGCGAGTACCGGGCCGATGACGTCGAGGGACTCGGAACGGCACATCTCGCCGTGGCTCCAGGGGATTTCGTGGATCCCGATCTCGCCAGTGACATACGGCCGCCACAGGCCCGGCCCGGGTGCCCCGGGGGACTTGTCCACGGTCGCGAGGAAGTACAGGACGTCTCCGTCGAAGACCTCCGGCACCATGTCGCGCATCATCGCGAGGTGGTCGACGAACACCCGTGCCAGCGCGGCCCGGTGCTCATCGCCCAGGCCCACGAGCGGACCGTCGTCAGCGTCCTCCTCTTGGCCCAGGGAGCGGACGAGCTCCTTGAGGACTCCCGGCCCGCCGTGCCGGAGCACGGGCAGATCGGCCGGGTCGGGCGGGTAGCTGTCCATCAGGGCCAGCAGTTCCACCTCCTCCCCCGCGTTCTGGAGGCATACGGCCACGGTGTGGGCAACCAGACCGCCGAAGGACCAGCCGAGCAGGGTGTACGGTCCGTGCGGCTGCACCTCACGGATCCGGGCCAGGTAGTCCTCGGCCATCTCCTTGGTGTTCGCCGGAGCCGCGTCGGGATGGGTCAGGCCACGCGCCTGGAGGCCGTATACCGGCCGCTCGGGGTCGATGTGGCGCAGCAGACCGGAGTAGACCCAGCTAATGCCGGCCACCGGGTGTACGCAGAAGACCGGTGGCTTGGATCCGCCCTTGCGAAGCGGCAGCAGCGTGTCGAGCCCATGGGTGTCGGCGGCGGCCGCCTCGTCCGGGGTGGCGATTGCCCCGGCGAGCCCGGCGACCGTGGGCGCTTCGAAAAGGGTCCGGATGGACAGCTTCACGCCCAGCTCGCGGCGAATTCGGCTGACCAGGCGGGCGGCGAGCATCGAGTGGCCCCCCAGGTCGAAGAAGCCGTCGTGGATCCCGACTGCGGCCAGGCCCAGGATTTCGGCGAACAGCCGTGCCAGGACCTCCTCGTGGGCGTCGCGCGGCGGCGCACCAGGCTCCCCGGCGGGCCTGTGCGTGAGTCTGGTCGTCGTCGCGGCGGCCGGTGCTGTGGTACTGACGACCGGGGCCGCCAGGCCCAGCTCGCCGAGTGGTACGTCCGGCCGCGCGGCCGCCGCCTCCAGCAACAGCACCAGCCGTTCCACCAACCCCTCGACCGTCGCCCGGTCGAACAGGTCCGTGCTGAACTCCACGAGGGTGCGGATGCCGGCCGGGGCGCCGTCCGGTCCGTACTCGGCGGTGAAGCCGAAGTTCAGGTCGAATTTGGCGGCTCCGGTGGCGGCCGTTGTGATCGCGGCGCGTACGCCCGCGAGGTCGAAGGCCTCGTTCTGGCCGTCCTGGAAGCCGAAGGCGATCTGGAAGAGGGGGTGGCGGGCCAGTGACCGGGGTGGGTTGACGGCCTCGACGACCTGCTCGAAGGGCACGTCCTGGTGGGAAAAAGCCGCCA
>NZ_JBIVOW010000036.1:0-54685 GCF_044754325.1 Streptomyces sp. NPDC093097 | reverse complement strand
CAATCCACACCGAACCCGGAAGGCCCTCACCCGTTCAAGATCCCACGGCCGAGACCTGGCTCACTGTCCACAACCTCCCCGGACAGAACAACTAGGGCGCTTCTGACAGGACCGCGGGGCCCGCGGACTCCGGCACCGCGGACCGATCCACGCCGACGCACCGGACCGGCCCGCCCCGCGCTACCGCGCCGCGTACGCCCCCAACTCCCGTGCCAGCGCCACCGTCAGCGCCCGGAAGATCCGCACCTCCGGATTGCGGTCCCCGGCCCGGGTCGCCAGCACGCTCTGCGCGCTCGGCGCGTCCAGCACCGGTACGAACACCGTCCCCGGCCACGGGTAGTAACGGGCGAACGACTTCAGCCCGGAGCCGGCACCGCGCCCGGCCGCCACGCTCGTCAGCACGTCGTGCGGATTCAGCGCGCAGTCCGGCGCCCGCCGCTCACCGTCCTGGAAGTAGAGGTAGTCGACGAACGGCCGCGGGGTGCGCGCCGGCAGCCGCAGGAACGGCAGGTCCAGGACGTCCGCGATCCGCACGCCCTCCCGCGCCGCGTCCGCCAGCGGCGAGCGGGCGGAGACCGCCACGATCCGCTGCTCGGTCGTCAGCACGTCCACCTCGATGCCCTCGGCCTGCACCCACGGCCGGACGAACGCCACGTCCACCCGGTCCTCGCGCAGCGCGCTGCAGTGCTCGGTGAAGTTCAGCTGCACCAACGACACCGGCACCTCGGGTCGGGCCCGGCGGAAGGCGTTCACCGCGGCCGGCGTCACCTCCGCCGATCCGTGGCTCATCACCCCGACCCGCAGGCCCCGCCCCGGCGCCGGCCGGCCCCGGACGGCCTCGGTCACGTCCTCCACCGCGGCGTTCGCGGCGGCCAGCAGCGTCCGGGCGTGCGACACCAGCCGCTGCCCGGCGACCGTCGGGACCACCGGCCCCGGGCCGCGGTCCAGCAGCCGCGATCCGAACTCCCGCTCCAGTTGCTGCACGTGCTGGGTGACCGCGGCCGGCGACAGGAACAGCCGCGCCGCGGCCCGCCCGAAGTGCTGCTCCTCGACCACCGCCAGGAACGAAGACAGCCGGCGCAGATCCATGCCCGCCACGATAGGCCGGGGCCCAGGCGTTCGCCCCGGGCCGTTCACAATTCCTGAACGCGGGCGGCGCCCCCGCCCGCCGCCGCCGTACAACGTCCCCCATGCCTCTGACACCCACCCCGGCGGCCCCGGCCCACGCAGCCGCCACCGCGGCTCCCGTGCCCCGCCACTGGCTCCGTGCCGGCTGGCTGATGACGGCCTCCGGATGGAGCGCCAACCAGTACTCCTCCCTCCTCGGCGCCTACCGCGCCGGCCTCGGCCTGACCGCCGCCACCACCACCGCCCTCTTCGCCGTCTACGTCCTCGGCCTGATCCCGGCCCTCCTCCTGGGCGGCCCGCTCGCCGACCGCCACGGCCGCCGGCGGGTCACCTTCACCGCCCTGGGCGTCTCGGCCCTGGCGACCTGCCTGCTGATGTGCGGCCCGGCCGCCCCCGCCCTGCTGTGGCCCGGCCGCTTCCTCACCGGCATCGGCGCCGGCACCCTGCTCACCGCCGGCAGCGTCTGGATCAAGGAGCTCTCCACCCCGCCGTACGGCACCGCCCCCAGCCCCGGCGCCGCCGCCCGCCGCTCCGGCCTCTTCCTCTCCGCGGGCTTCGCCACCGGCGGCCTGGCCGCCTCCCTGATAGCCCAGTGGGCCCCGTACCCGATGGTCCTGGCCTACGCCCCGCACCTGGTCCTCACCGCGGCCGCCGCACTGAGCGCCGCCCGCGCCCCCGAGACGGTCCCGCCCCGGACCCCGGACCCCGCGGCCGCAAAGCCCGCCGCCCCGGCCTACCGCACCCCCTTCCGCCGCCTGGTCCTCCCGGTGGCCCCCTGGGTGTTCGCCGGCCCCTCGATCGCCTTCGCCGTGCTCCCCGGCCTCGTCGACGGCCGCCTGCACGGCTGGCAGACCGTGTACGCCGGGATCATCACCGCCGTCACCCCCGGCGCCGGCCTCGCCGTCGCCCCGCTCGCCCGCCGCCTGAGCGCCCGGCACCGGCTCGCCACCGCCGCCACCGGCCTGCTCATCACCGCCGTCGGGCTGCTGACCGGCGCCCTCGCGGTGGCGCACGCCCAGCCCGCGGAGGCCCTGCTCGCCGCCGCGCTGCTCGGCGCCGGCTACGGCCTGTGCGTGGCCCACGGCCTGACCGAGGTCGCCGCCCTGGCGCCCCCGCACCACCTGGCCCGGCTCACCGCGCGCTTCTGGACCGTCTGCTACCTGGGCTTCTGCACCCCGTACGTGATCACCCTGCTCGGCGGCGCGTTCGCCCCGGCGGCGATCCTGACCGGCGTCGCCGCGGCGGCCCTGCTCACCCTCGCCACCGTCGTCCGCCTCGGAGCCCGGTCCTCCGCCTGATCCGCCGGCCGCGGGGCCGCCGCCCCTTCGGCGGCGACCCTGCGGCAGAGCCCCCGCCCCGCGTACGGGAGAATCACCGGGACTCCTGGATCAACCTACGCGGAGGCAGCGTGTCCGGATTCGTAGAAAAGCCCGAGCCCGTGCAGGTCCCGGGTCTCACCCACCTGCACACCGGCAAGGTGCGCGACCTCTACCAGAACGCCGCCGGCGACCTGGTCATGGTCGCCAGTGACCGCATCTCCGCCTTCGACTGGGTGCTCCCCACCGAGATCCCCGACAAGGGCCGGGTCCTCACCCAGCTGTCCCTGTGGTGGTTCGACCAGCTCTCGGACCTGGTCCCGCACCACGTCCTGTCCACCGAGGTCCCCGAGGGCGCCCCCGCCGACTGGGCCGGCCGCACCCTCGTCTGCCACTCCCTGGCCATGGTCCCCGTGGAGTGCGTCGCCCGCGGCTACCTCACCGGCTCCGGCCTCGCCGAGTACCGGCAGTCCCGCACGGTCTGCGGCCTGGCGCTCCCCGAGGGCCTGACCGACGGCTCCGAGCTGCCCGCGCCGATCTTCACCCCGGCCACCAAGGCCGCCGTCGGCGACCACGACGAGAACGTCTCCTACGAGGAGGTCGCCCGCGAGGTCGGCGCCGAGACCGCCGCCCAGCTCCGCCAGCTGACCCTCGCGGTCTACGGCCGGGCCCGCGACATCGCCCGCGAGCGCGGTCTGATCCTCGCCGACACCAAGTTCGAGTTCGGCTTCCGCGAGGAGCGGCTCACCCTGGCCGACGAGGTCCTCACCCCCGACTCCTCGCGCTTCTGGCCCGCCGACCAGTGGCAGCCCGGCCGCGCCCAGCCGTCCTTCGACAAGCAGTTCGTCCGCGACTGGCTGACCTCGCCCGCCGCGGACTGGGACCGCACCGGCGAGCTGCCGCCGCCGGCCCTCCCGCAGGAGATCGTCGACCGCACCCGCGCCAAGTACGTGGAAGCGTACGAGCGCCTCACCGGCCACTCCTGGTCCTGACGGCACCACCGGCGCCGATCGCGCCGGACACGACGAAGGCCCCGGTCGTGATCGACCGGGGCCTTTTCTCTGAGCGGACGACGAGGCTCGAACTCGCGACCTCAACCTTGGCAAGGTTGCGCTCTACCAACTGAGCTACGTCCGCATGCTCCGTGCGTGGGCTCCCGTTCCGGTTGCCGCTGCGCGGTGCGAGCCCCACTATAGCCAATTTCCCGGGCCGCGACGCACGCCGTGGCGCACTCCTCCCACCGCCTTTCCCCGAGCCGCCTCGCCCGGACGTTGCACCCCGCACGCCGCTCCCCGGCATCCGCCTCTCCGCGGCCGGGTCAACTCCCCTCCGTCACCGCACCGTTCAGGCCCTCGCGTCAGGCCGCCGCCCCGCCCCGGCCGTCGCTCTCCGGCGGCAGCGCCCGGCCCCCGCGTTGTGTCCACCACCACACCCGCGTCGTGCCGGCCCGTCCCCTGCCCGCTCCGGGATTTCCGCGGATAAGGCCCGCGGTGCCGGTCCCGGATCACCCCGGGACGGTCCGGCCAAGATGCCGCCCCCTCCCGGCTTTTCGCTCGAGAATGCGGCATACGACAAAGGCCCCGGTCGCGATCGACCGGGGCCTTTTCTCTGAGCGGACGACGAGGCTCGAACTCGCGACCTCAACCTTGGCAAGGTTGCGCTCTACCAACTGAGCTACGTCCGCAGGCATCCACTCGGCTTTCACCCAGTGGCGCGACAGCTACTCTACCTGATCCTTTGGACCGGTTGAACTGTCAGAGCGGGTGACAGGGATTGCACACTGCGCCTCCCCCTTGGAAAGGGGGCGCTCTACTACTGAGCTACACCCGCGTGACTCCTCGGGGCCCGGCCTTTCGGCCTCGCCCCTCGGCGTGCTCCAGACTCTAGCTGATCAGTAGGGGTGCTGTGCAAGTCGGCGGTGTGCGTACCCGCGGACGCCGGCAAGTCGGTTAGTGGTTGGCCGCGTTGAAGGCCTCGTAGACCTTCTTGGGGATCCGGCCGCGGGGCGGGACGTCCATCTGGTGGGAGCGGGCCCAGGCGCGCACCGCCGCCGGATCGGGGGTCACCGCGGTCCGGTGGAAGGCCTTGCCGGACTTGGCCCGCTTGCGGCCGGCCTCCACGTAGGGGGCGAGAGCGCCGCGCAGTTTCTTCGCATTGGTGGGATTGAGGTCGATCTCGTACGACTTCCCGTCCAAACCGAAGATGACCGTCTCTGCGGCTTCTCCTCCGTCGATGTCATCGGAGAGCGTTACTACTACGCGCTGCGCCACGGATATCGGTCCTTTCGTGGAGCGACCCCTTGTTGACGTGGGGTGATGCTCCAGATCCGGCTGATTGGGATCAATGCTTTTTCATTTGTACAGCGATGGGCATTGCATTGTGAAGCCCATTTAATTTCGTCAGCGTGTCCCGCCGCAATCCGGCCCCCCGTTCTTTTCGGAGATTTTCCCTGGCGGGCACTCCTGGTGAAACCGGTCCGCGATCGGGCAGGCCGGATATCTATGCGCGTAGATTTTCGAACACGGTACTGTGAGGGCACCGCCTTACGCACCACACCACCGGGAGTGCCAGTGGCACGCGTCGTAGTCGACGTCATGCTCAAGCCGGAGATCCTCGACCCGCAGGGGCAGGCGGTGCAGCGCGCACTGCCACGCCTGGGTTTCGAGGGGATCGCCGACGTCCGTCAGGGCAAGCGTTTCGAAATCGAGGTGGAGGGGCCGGTCGACGACGCCGCCCTCGCCCGTATCCATGAGATGGCCGAGACCTTCCTCGCCAACACCGTCATCGAGGACTTCACCGTGCGGGTCGACGAGGCTGTGCGGGCCGAGTCATGACTGCTCGCATCGGAGTCGTGACCTTCCCCGGCACGCTCGACGACCGCGACACCCAGCGCGCGGTCCGGGCGGCCGGAGCCGAGGCGGTGCCGCTGTGGCACCGTGACAAGGACCTCCACCAGGTCGACGCCGTGGTCCTGCCCGGCGGCTTCTCGTACGGCGACTACCTGCGGGCGGGAGCGATCTCCCGGTTCTCGCCGGTGATGGAGACCGTGATCGGGCAAGCCCGGGCCGGGATGCCGGTGTTGGGCATCTGCAACGGCTTCCAGGTCCTCACCGAGACCCATCTGCTGCCCGGCGCCATGCTGCGCAACAACCACCTGCACTTCATCTGCCGCGACCAGAAGCTGCGGGTGGAGAACGCCGGTACCGCCTGGACCACCGACTACGCCGCGGGCCAGGAGATCAGCATTCCGCTGAAGAACATCGACGGCCGCTATGTCGCCGACGAGCGGACGCTGGACATGCTCGAGGCCGAGGGCCGGGTGGCGTTCCGCTACGTCACCGACGGCCCGGTCGCCGACGGGTACGGAAACCCCAACGGTTCGCTCCGCGACATCGCCGGCGTCACCAACGAGGCGGGCAACGTCGTCGGCCTGATGCCGCACCCCGAGCACGCCGTCGAGCCGCTGATCGGCACCGGCCGCACCGACGGCCTCGGGTTCTTCACCTCGATCCTGAAGAAGCTGGTCAACGTATGAGCCTCGACACCGTCACGCACGCAGCGACGACCCCGGAGGCCGACCAGCCCTGGGCCGAACTCGGCCTCAAGGAGGACGAGTACGCGCGGATCCGCGAGATCCTCGGCCGGCGCCCCACCGGCGCCGAGCTCGCGATGTACTCGGTGATGTGGTCCGAGCACTGCTCCTACAAGAGCAGCAAGGTCCACCTCAAGCAGTTCGGTGAGAAGGCCCCCGAGAACGACGCGATGCTGGTCGGCATCGGGGAGAACGCCGGCGTCGTGGACGTCGGCCAGGGCTATGCGGTCACCTTCAAGGTCGAGTCGCACAACCACCCCTCGTACATCGAGCCCTACCAGGGCGCGGCCACCGGCGTCGGCGGCATCGTCCGCGACATCCTCGCCATGGGTGCCCGCCCGGTCGCCGTCATGGACCCGCTGCGGTTCGGCGCCGCCGACCACCCCGACACCAAGCGGGTGGTCCCCGGTGTCGTCGCCGGCATCGGCGGCTACGGCAACTGCCTGGGCCTGCCCAACATCGGCGGCGAGGTCGTCTTCGACCCCTGCTACCAGGGCAACCCGCTGGTCAACGCGCTGTGCGTCGGCGTGATGAAGCACGAGGACATCCACCTGGCGAAGGCGTCCGGGGCCGGCAACAAGGTCATCCTGTACGGCGCCCGGACCGGCGGCGACGGCATCGGCGGCGTCTCGGTGCTGGCGTCGGAGACCTTCGACTCCGAGGGCAAGCCGGCCAAGCGCCCCTCGGTCCAGGTCGGCGACCCGTTCCAGGAGAAGCTGCTCATCGAGTGCACCCTGGAGATCTTCCGGGAGAAGCTGGTCGCCGGTATCCAGGACCTCGGCGGCGCCGGGCTCTCCTGCGCCACCAGCGAGCTGGCCAGCGCCGGTTCCGGCGGTATGCGGGTCGAGCTGGACACCGTTCCGCTGCGCGACTCCTCGCTCTCGCCCGAGGAGATCCTCATGAGCGAGTCGCAGGAGCGGATGTGCGCGATCGTCGAGCCGGCCAAGGTCGACCGCTTCCTGGAGATCTGCGAGAAGTGGGACGTCATCGCCACCGTCATCGGTGAGGTGACGGACGGCGAGCGGCTGGAGATCTTCTGGCACGGCGAGCAGATCGTGGACGTCCCGCCGCGCTCGGTCGCCCACGAGGGCCCGACCTACCACCGGCCGTACGCCCGCCCGGAGTGGCAGGACGCCCTCCAGGCCGACGACGCGGCCAAGCTGGCGCGGCCGGCCGACGCCGCCGAACTCCGCGCCCAGATCCTGGAGCTGGTCGGCTCGCCCAACCAGGCGTCCAAGGCGTGGATCACCGACCAGTACGACCGCTTCGTCCAGGGCAACACCGTGCTGGCGCAGCCCGAGGACGCCGGCATGGTCCGGATCGACGAGGACACCAACCTCGGCGTCGCCCTCGCCACCGACGGCAACGGCCGCTACGCCAAGCTCGACCCGTACGCGGGTGCGCAGCTGGCGCTGGCCGAGGCGTACCGCAACGTCGCCGCCACCGGCGCCAAGCCGCTCGCGGTCTCCGACTGCCTGAACTTCGGCTCGCCCGAGGACCCGGCGGTGATGTGGCAGTTCGCCGAGGCCACCCGCGGGCTCGCGGACGCCTGCCAGGTGCTGGGCACCCCGGTCACCGGCGGCAACGTCTCGCTCTACAACCAGACCGGCGAGACGGCGATCCACCCGACCCCGGTGGTCGCGGTGCTCGGCGTCATCGACGACGTCACCCGCCGCACCCCGGTCGCGTTCGCGGAGGAGGGCCAGCTGCTCTACCTCCTCGGCGACACCCGCGAGGAGCTGGGCGGTTCGGCCTGGTCGCAGGTGGTCCACGGGCACCTCGGCGGGCTGCCGCCCAAGGTCGACCTGGAGCGCGAGCGGCTGCTGGCGGAGATCCTGATCTCGGCCTCCCGCGACGGCATGATCGACGCCGCGCACGACCTCTCCGACGGCGGCCTGGTGCAGGCGCTGGTGGAGTCGTGCCTGCGCGGCGGCAAGGGCGCCCGGCTGGTCGTGCCGGACGGCCTCGACCCGTTCGTCTTCCTCCTCTCCGAGTCGGCGGGCCGGGCGGTCGTCGCGGTGCCGCGCAGCGAGGAGCTCCGCTTCACCGACATGTGCGGTGCGCGGGGGCTGCCGGCCACCCGGATCGGTGTGGTCGACGGCGAGGAGCTCGCGGTCCAGGGCCAGTTCGAGATCCCGCTGAGCGAGCTGCGGACGGCCCACGAGGCGGCCCTCCCGGGGTTGGTCGCGTAACGGCATGCTCCAACGGGGCGGCCTGCGCGCCCCGTTGACCCTCCGTACCGGAACGGCCCGTCAGGCATCAGTGCCTGATGGGCCGTTCCGCCTTTTTCGGGCGCGCCGCTGCCGGTCGCCGCGTCTTCACGCTTGCCCGTAATTACGTAACTACGTAATCTGTGGCCGTGGATCTGGAACAGCGAGTGGCCGAGTTGGAGCGCCGGCTCGCCGTGCTGGAAGAGGCGGCCGGGGAGCGGGCCGACCGGCCCGCCGCGCCGCCGGCGCCGCAGCGGGACCCCGGTGACGCACTGTGGGCCCTGAACGGCCTGAAGGAGCAACTCGCCGGCCTGGGTGCGGCCAACGGGGGCGTGATGTTCACCGGAGCCGTGCGCACCCCGGCCGGGCTGCGCTACGACTGGCAGTAGGGGCTGCCCACCGAGGCCGTCATGGAGGGCGACTGGGCGCCGGCCGCCGAGGTGTTCGCGGCGCTCGGCCAGCCCGTGCGCCTGCGGCTGTTGCGCGAGGTCCTCCACGGGCGCTGCACCGCTGCCGAACTCACCGAGCTCGACGGCACCGGCACGACCGGCCAGATCTACCACCACCTACGGCAGTTGACCGCTGCCGGCTGGCTGCACACGGCCGCCCGCGGCCGGTACGAGGTACCGGTCGAGCGGGTCGTCCCGCTGCTGGTGATGGTGCTCGCCGCCGGGCGCTGACGCCCGGCCGACCTAGGGGAGGTCCACATGTCCGAGAACGACAACCGCTTGTTCTGGTCCGCCGCCGCCGCGCTCGCCGTCCTGGGCGCCGCCGTGTTCGCCGGTGCGCTCCAGCTCTACGTGGCCGACGAGATGACGTACGTGGAAGGGCTCTCGCACTTCGCCGGAGCGGTGTGGGGCCTGTCGCTGGTCGTCGGCGCCGCCGCGTGGCAGAGCCGCCGCCTCAGCAGCAACTGACGGCTTTCGGCCGCACCGGCGCGGCCGGCGGCACCGCGGCGGCGGAGCGGGAGATCCCGGGCCCGCTGTCAGTGGTGCCGCCTAGGCTGGCCGCATGTCTCCCGCCGCTCGCACGCCGCGCCCCCGCCGGTACGACCCGGCCAGGACCCGCGCCGCCGTCATGTCCCAGTACGCCCATGTCCGCCGGGCCGTGGGCGCCCTCACGCCCGATCAGCTGGCGCGGCCGACCCGGCTCGGCGACTGGACGGTGCGGGAGTTGGCCGCGCACCTGTCCATGGTGGTCGGCAGCGTGGCGCGCGCTCTTCAGCTGCCCGCCCCGCCCGAGCCGGAGGCCGCCCTCCTCGACTGGCCGTCGGCGACCGCGCAGTACGCCACCGGCATCGACGAGCGGGTGCGTGAACTGGCGGCTGGGAACGACCCGGTGGAGCTGCTGGAGCGCACCGCCGAGGAGTTCGACCGGCTGGTCCCGGCCGAGCCGGGGGACCGGGTTCTCGCCTGCCGCCCCGGCGCGATGCCGCTCGGCGACTTCCTGGTCACCCGCTGCGTCGAGCTCGTCGTGCACACCGACGATCTGGCCGACGCCCTCGGCACGGAGATCCCCTTCGACCGGCAGGCGCTGGCCGCCACCACCCGGCTGCTGGCCGACGCGCTGGCGGCCACGGCCCCCGGCGGATCGGTCGAGGTCCGGGTGCCGCCGTTCGCCGTCGTGCAGTGCGTCGAGGGCCCCCGGCACACCCGCGGCACCCCGCCCAACGTCGTCGAGACCGACCCGCTGACCTGGATACGGCTGGCCACCGGCCGCCTGGGCTGGGCCGCGGCGCTGGACGCGGCGGCGGTCACCGCCAGTGGTGAGCGGGCCGATATCGGTGGCCTGCTGCCCGTCATGAGCTGAGCGATCGGGCCCCGCGGAGGCGCCGGGAGCCGGGCGGCGGCGGGACGTCGCGCATCTCACACCGCCGGGACGTGGGACAGTCCGGACATCTGTCGCAGACCACCGGGAACGGACCGCGCCAAGAAGCGGCGCAGAGCGCGAAAGCGCAGCTCAGAAGCGGTGCGCCGGCATCGGACGTGAGGCGCGGGCGCGGTCGTCACTCACCGTGTCCAAGGGTGGCGCCGACCACCCGGCCGAGGCCGCCGCACCGCCGCCGCCCGAGCCCGGGCACTTGGCAACTCCCCAGGCGCGCCAAGGGCTGCGGGGCCCTGCGCGGGCGGAAATCCCCGGCCGCGCGGCCCGGGCCGGGCCCGGTATCCGCACCGCCCCGTTCATGTACTCCTCCAGGTCGCCTGCCATCCCCGGTTCGGATGAATCAGCGACCTGCCCTAGACTCTGGGACGTGCCACGTGGTGACGGACGACTCAACCACGACCTGCTCCCCGGCGAGAAGGGCCCCCAGGACGCTTGCGGCGTCTTCGGTGTCTGGGCTCCGGGTGAAGAGGTCGCCAAACTCACCTACTTCGGGCTGTACGCGCTGCAGCACCGTGGACAGGAGTCCGCGGGCATCGCGGTGAGCAACGGCTCCCAAATCCTCGTCTTCAAGGACATGGGCCTGGTTTCCCAGGTCTTCGACGAGACTTCCCTCGGTTCCCTCCAAGGCCATATCGCCGTGGGCCACGCCCGTTACTCCACCACCGGTGCCTCGGTGTGGGAGAACGCGCAGCCGACGTTCCGCGCCACCGCGCACGGATCGATCGCGCTCGGCCACAACGGCAATCTGGTCAACACCGCCGAACTGGCCCAGATGGTCGCCGCGCTGCCGCGCGACGGCGGTCGGGCCACCCAGGTCGCGGCCACCAACGACACCGACCTGGTGACCGCCCTGCTGGCCGGCCAGGTCGACGAGGACGGCAAGCCGCTGACCGTCGAGGAGGCCGCCCCGCGCGTCCTCCCGCACGTCAAGGGCGCCTTCTCGCTCTGCTTCATGGACGAGCACACGCTCTACGCCGCCCGCGACCCGCAGGGCATCCGCCCGCTGGTCCTCGGCCGCCTGGAGCGCGGCTGGGTGGTGGCCTCCGAGACCGCCGCCCTGGACATCGTCGGCGCCAGCTTCATCCGGGAGATCGAGCCCGGCGAACTGGTCGCCATCGACGAGGACGGCCTGCGCAGCTCGCGCTTCGCCGAGGCCCGCCCCAAGGGCTGCGTCTTCGAGTACGTCTACCTCGCGCGCCCCGACACCGACATCGCCGGGCGCAACGTCTACCTCTCCCGGGTGGAGATGGGCCGTCGGCTCGCCGCCGAGGCGCCCGCCGACGCCGACCTGGTCATAGCGACCCCGGAGTCCGGTACCCCGGCCGCCGTCGGGTACGCCGAGGCCAGCGGCATCCCCTACGGCTCCGGACTGGTCAAGAACTCCTACGTCGGCCGGACCTTCATCCAGCCCTCGCAGACCATCCGCCAGCTCGGCATCCGCCTCAAGCTCAACCCGCTCAAGGAAGTCATCCGCGGCAAGCGCCTGGTGGTCGTCGACGACTCGATCGTCCGCGGCAACACCCAGCGGGCCCTGGTCCGGATGCTGCGCGAGGCCGGCGCCGCCGAGATCCACATCCGGATCTCGTCCCCGCCGATCAAGTGGCCGTGCTTCTTCGGCATCGACTTCGCCACCCGCGCGGAGCTGATCGCCAACGGGCTGAGCGTCGAGGAGATCGGCAAGTCGCTGGGCGCCGATTCGCTGGCGTACATCTCGATCGACGGCATGATCGAGGCGACCACGATCGACAAGCCGAAGCTGTGCCGCGCCTGCTTCGACGGCGAGTACCCGATGGAGCTGCCGGACCCGGAGCTGCTCGGCAAGCACCTCCTGGAGTCCGAGGCCAAGGTCCCGACCGCGTCCGACGTGGACGGTGTCCGGACGCTCACCGCCGGGGTCGGCGGCGCCGACGCGCTGCGTCGCCCGTAGAGCTCGTACCCACCCAAACGAAAGTTCTCAGCCATGTCCGCTGAATCAACCGGTGCCAGCTACGCGAGCGCGGGTGTCGACATCGAAGCCGGCGACCGCGCCGTGGACCTCATGAAGAAGTGGGTGGCCAAGGCCACCCGCCCCGAGGTCGTCGGCGGGCTCGGCGGCTTCGCCGGCCTCTTCGACGCCTCTGCCCTCAAGCGCTACGAGCGTCCGCTGCTGGCCTCGGCCACCGACGGCGTCGGTACCAAGGTCGATGTCGCCCGCCAGATGGGCGTCTACGACACCATCGGCCACGACCTGGTCGCCATGGTCGTCGACGACCTGGTCGTCTGCGGTGCCGAGCCGCTGTTCATGACGGACTACATCTGCGTCGGCAAGGTCTACCCGGAGCGGGTCGCCGCGATCGTCAAGGGCATCGCCGAGGGCTGTGTACTGGCCGGCTGCGCGCTGGTGGGCGGCGAGACCGCCGAGCACCCGGGGCTGCTGGGCCCGGACGAGTTCGACGTCGCGGGCGCCGGCACCGGTGTCGTCGAGGCCGACCGGGTCCTGGGCGCCGATCGCATTCGTACGGGTGACGTGGTGATCGCGATGGCGTCCTCCGGGCTTCACTCCAACGGATACTCCCTGGTCCGCCACGTCCTCTTCGACCGGGCCGGCCTGGCCCTGGACCAGGAGGTCCCCGAGCTCGGCCGCACCCTCGGCGAGGAGCTGCTGGAGCCCACCAAGATCTACTCGCTGGACTGCCTGGCCCTGACCCGCACCAGCGAGGTGCACGCCTTCTCGCACATCACCGGCGGCGGTCTGGCCAGCAACCTGGCCCGGGTGATCCCGGACGGCCTGCACGCCACGGTCGACCGCTCCACCTGGACCCCGGGCGCCGTCTTCGACCTGGTCGGCACCGCCGGCTCGGTCGAGCGCCTGGAACTGGAGAAGACCCTCAACATGGGCGTCGGCATGATGGCCGTCGTCCCGCAGGAGTCCGCGGACGTCGCCCTGACCACCCTCGCCGACCGCGGCGTGGACGCCTGGATCAGCGGCGAGATCGTCGAGCGTGGCGATCACGCAGAGGCAGTGACCCTCACCGGTGACTACGCGAGCTGACACCGCCGACGCGCGGGACCGCCGGTCCGGTGGTCCCGCGCGCAGCACAGAACCCGGTCCGGGGGATTCCCTGGACCGGGTCCGTGATGGTGTTATGAGTCCCGTGAGCGCACAGAACGTCAGGCGCGACGACGCTGGTTCGAGGAGTGCCCCTCTTCCTCGTCGTCCTCGGTGTTGTACCGATCTGCGTACTGTGCGTACGGGTCGTCGTCCTCGTCCTCGAACGGCTCTCGGTTCGGAGGCTGCTGGTTCGACTGCGATGCAAGCTCGTCGGCCAGTCGCGAGAGATCCGTCCCACCGCTGCTGTACTTCAGCTGGCGGGCGACCTTTGTCTGCTTGGCCTTGGCCCGGCCGCGCCCCATGGGTCGACCCCCTCAGTGACGGGGCTCGTCGGCCCCAGAGTCTTGACACGCGTTCATGATTCAGAGCGGACTCTCGACAGAGAGACCGGCCCGTAGGGCTTTAACGGTACCTGCTTCCGCGGCCATACGGTACGTCGCCCGCATCACCCACCGCTCGGCACGACCGGCACGGCGCCCCGTCCACGCTGGTCAACTGCGATTTTAACCTGTCCTGTACGGCGACCCGCCGACAGGTGGTGAGGGATGTCTCCCTGAGCACCTGCGACGGGCCGCACAAGAGTGTGTTTCTGGCCACTTGGGCCGGGGTCAGGTCAGGCGCGACGCCCCTCCGCCATCCGCGCCTCGGCCAGCCGGTCGGCCGCCGCGGCCGGCGGAATGCCATCTGCCTTCGCACGAGCGAATATCGACAGCGTGGTGTCGAAGATCTTCGCGGCCTTGGCCTTGCACCGGTCGAAGTCGAATCCGTGCAGCTCGTCGGCGACCTGGATGACCCCGCCGGCGTTCACGACGTAGTCCGGGGCGTAGAGGATGCCGCGGTCCGAGAGGTCCTTCTCCACGCCGGGGTGCGCGAGTTGGTTGTTGGCCGCGCCGCACACCACCTTCGCGGTCAGCACCGGCACCGTCTCGTCGTTCAGCGCGCCGCCGAGCGCGCACGGGGCGTAGATGTCCAGGCCCTCGGTGCGGATCAGTGCGGCGGTGTCGGCGACGGCGGTCACCTGGGGGTGGCTGGTGCGGACCCGGTCCACCGACTCGGCGCGCACGTCGGTGATCACGACCTCGGCGCCGTCCTGGAGCAGGTGCTCGACGAGGTGGTGGCCCACCTTGCCGACGCCCGCGATGCCGACCTTGCGGCCGCGCAGCGTGGGGTCGCCCCACAGGTGCTGTGCCGAGGCCCGCATGCCCTGGAAGACGCCGTAGGCGGTCAGGACCGAGGAGTCGCCGGCGCCGCCGTTCTCCGGCGAGCGGCCGGTGGTCCACTTGTTGGTCCGGGCGACCACGTCCATGTCGGCGACGTAGGTGCCGACGTCGCAGGCGGTCACGTAGCGGCCCCCGAGGGACGCCACGAACCGGCCGTAGGCGAGCAGCAGTTCCTCGGTCTTGATCAGCGCGGGGTCGCCGATGATCACCGCCTTGCCACCGCCGTGGTCCAGTCCGGCCAGCGCGTTCTTGTAGGACATCCCGCGAGAGAGGTTCAGGGCGTCCGTCAGCGCCTCCTCCTCGGAGGCGTATGCATGGAAGCGGGTGCCGCCGAGGGCGGGGCCCAGGGCGGTGCTGTGGAGGGCGATCACGGCCTTCAGGCCGGTGGCCCGGTCCTGGCAGAGGACGACCTGCTCATGGCCGCCCTGCTCCGTGCGGAAGAGGGTGTGCAGGACGCCACCGGGCGCGGAGGCGGATGCCCCCGGTGCGAACGGGGCGGAAGGTACGGGAGAGGCGGCAGGACGTACGTCGGTCACTGTGGTGACTCCCATAGTCGCGAAGGACGCCCTCCTATGGGTGGGGAGGGCCGGTTGGGATGAGCGTAAGACCTGGAGGGCGGGTTGATCGGCCAGGTCTGGAAGATCACCCTCTCCCGGGGGACGGGCGTGGGACGATCTGCCGTATCCAGACCGGGCGGAGGCAGGCAACTCCGGGCGGTGGGCTTTCCTTTGGAGGAGCGGGCGTGGCCTTGGCGTCATCGGTGCGGGTCCCGTATGTGGCGTATCTACGGGTCTACGAGCCGCTGGCAGCGTTCCCCGAGCCGGAACGCTCCTACTGGGCGCGCTACGCCAAACGCGACGACACCCCCACCGCCGTGGACGAGCAGCGCCGGGCGCTGGCCGATCTGCTGCCGACCCCGCCGGTGCCGGTGCCGGTGCACGAGAGCGGGGACGCGTTCGTCGCCGTCGTGGACGACGTGACCTGCGTCTGCCCCTGGCGGACCCGGTTGCGCGGCTGGCAGGCGCTGGCGTCCCTGGAGGAGCTGCTGCCGGCGTCGGTGCTGGATGCCGCGCTGCCCCCGGTGGTGCGGCGGCAGGCGGCCACCGACTACGAGCGGTGGCGCGAGCGCAATCCGGACGCCCGGCCCTGGATCCGCGCGTCCACCTGGTACGTCCCGGTGCGCTGGTTCGTCCTCTTCGACGACGCCGAGCGCACGTACACGGAAGGTGACCCGGCCCCCGCGCTGCGTTACCGGACGCCGATGGTGCAGGCGCGCCGACGGGTCGCGCGCGGACTGCGTACGCTTCGGGATGCCCTGGAAGAGGGGCCGCTGATCGACGGCCTGGTAGATGTGGGGCGCTGGCTCGAAGACTTCCACCCGCGCTCGCTCGTGGAGCTGGACTACGGAGGGCTGGTGCACGCGGTGCCCGAGGGGCAGCTCGCCGAGGACCGTTCCGCCGCGGAGGTGGCGGAGGGGCTGGCGGCGCTGCGCGAGGGGGACGGTGAGCGGGCCGGTGCCGCGTACGAGAAGCTCTCCCTGCGGTGGCGCGCGTTCCGCGAGCGCCAGTTCTCCAGCTGAACGCCGGCGGCCCGGCGCGCAGTTGGCGGGCGCGGGGTCCTGCTGACGGGGCGTACGGGACGTAGGTCCCGATCCGGGCTATTGCCCCAAGCGTGACCTAAAGCACTGACTTCGGGTCTTGCTCCCAAGGTGCACCCTCGTGCCAAAATAGGACAAGGAGTCTGACTTGGGCCCCTTCCGTCCAACTAAGGGCGGATAGATCGGTATTGCGGTCCTTGAGGGGTCTCATGGCGGCTGGTCACGTTGTGACTGATCGTCACGGGGGTGTGACTGTCCGCTATGGCATGGTCCATCGGCATCCGCCAAGGTTGAACACCTGAGAGGGCAATTCCATCGGTTTGGCCGACGTGGCTGGACAGATGGTGTAGTTGTAGTGCCGAGGACAAGCCGTTCGTCCTATAACCGACTCGGCCCGCGTCTGCCATTTCGGGCAACGTGGGTCAAGGTGCAGAATTTAGAGGAAAGAACCGTGATGGTTCGGTTCTCCCGAGGAGGCCGCTCATGACCGCTCGCACCCCTGACGCCGAGCCGCTGCTTACCCCCGCCGAGGTCGCCACGATGTTCCGCGTGGACCCGAAGACGGTGACCCGCTGGGCCAAGGCAGGCAAGCTCACGTCCATCCGCACGCTCGGAGGGCACCGGCGTTATCGCGAGGCTGAGGTCCGCGCACTGCTCGCGGGCATCCCGCAGCAGCGCAGCGAGTCCTGAATAACCGCATAACCAGGCTGTTTTCGGGTCCCCCAACCCGAAAGCGCCCGCTTCGCACCACCTGCTCCACCAAAGCTCCATACGACGCGGCGCCTGCCCCAACAGGCCCACACCCGCCTCATCCGGGTACGTCATCGATCGCGCTGGACTCCGCCGGGTCCGGCGCGATCTCTTTTTGTGTGCGGCCGTTCCCGGGCCGTTCCCGGGCCGCTCGCGGCGCTTGGGCCGCCCCGGCGTCGACCGGCGCCGAGAGGCGCGCCACACCCCCTTCAGGGGCCCCCAAAGGGCTCACCAGACCGGACCCGGCGGTCTTCTTTCGGGGCGTCAGAAGAGCAGTGCAATTGCACATATTAAATTGACCCGTTGTAGACGGGCGGTAAGTTCCCCATCTCGTGAAACTTCTTCGGTGACTCCCGTCACATACCGCAGTTCTTGAAGGGGGAACCGTGCTGCGGTATTAGGCCGTTCCGCCGTTGCCTCCTCAACAGCCTTCCATCGCACGGCCGGTGGCGCAGGCGCCCTTGGTCACCGGACGGAGGGACTTTCGTCCTCTGTCGGCGGCTCACAGGCGACCTGGGAGGGCTCCGGGGCGGTCGGGGGCGTCGCGGGCCCTGAACGGGCGTCGTGCGGCTCCATGGCGAGCCTGAGCAGCTGGTGGCACACGGGGCACTGCCGGGTGAGATGGCGGTAGCCGTAGCGCAGGGCCGCCGACAGATGGGCGCGCAGCAGCGCCCTGGTCTCGTGCCGTACCGCGGTCGTCATCACACGCCACCTCCCGGCCCCATGCCCTGCTCTGTTGAGTACCGGCGGCGGGTGTCGCCGTCAAGACGGCCGGAGGTCCCGACCCGCGCGGACCAAGGACCTTCGGGCCATCGCGCCGGCGGCCCGAAGGGGGAGAGCGTGCCGGCCCGCACCGGAGAAGCCCCGGTGCGGGCCGTGAAAAGCACAACGGCCCGCACCGGAGAACGGTGCGGGCCGTGAAAGGCGGTCCTGACGGGATTTGAACCCGCGGCCTCCACCTTGACAGGGTGGCGAGCACTCCAAACTGCTCCACAGGACCTTGGTTTGCTTTCCGCTTGCGGCGGGCTGCGAAACAAGACTGTACAGCAGGTCAGGGGGTGCGGTCGAACTCGGTCCCGGCCGCCGCCCCTCCGCCCGGTCCGGCCTACGGCACCGCGGCGTCCACCGCCTTCATGATCCGCTTGTCGGAGACCGGGTACGCCGTCCCCAGGGCGTGCGCGAAGTAGCTCACCCGGAGCTCCTCGATCATCCAGCGGATCTCCCGGGCCGCGGCCGGCACCGGCCGCCCCTGGGGGAACTGCTCCAGCAGCCAGGCGTATTCGTCCTGCATCTCCTTGACCTTCGCCATCCGGCTGCGGTCCCGCTCGGCGTTGGTGGGCAGCTGGGTCAGGCGGCGGTCGGCGGCGACCAGGTAGCGCATCAGGTCCGGCAGCCGCTTGGCGCCGTGCGCGGTGACGAAGCCCGGCTTGATCAGCGCCGCCAGCTGCTCCTTGACGTCCGTCAGCGACGGCAGCAGGGAGGGGAACGCGGTCGCCTTCAGCCGGCGTTCGCACGCCTGCCAGGCGGCCAGCACCTCCTGGACCTGCCGGACGGTCGCCAGCGTCGCCTCGACGAGATCGGCCCGCACCGCGTCGAACAGCTTGCGGAAGGACTCCTCGTCCCAGGCCGGGCCGCCCCGGGCGGCGATCAGCCGGTCCGCGGCGGCGGTCACGCAGTCGTCGAAGAGCGCCGCGATGGAGCCGTGCGGATTGCGGGAGAGCGCCAGCTTCTGCTGGTTGTTCAGCTTGTCCTGGGCGAACTTGGCGGGGTTGGTGGGGATGTTGAGCAGGATGAGGCGGCGGGTGCCGGCCCACATGGCCGCCAGCTGCTCGGCCTCGGTGTCGAAGAGCCGCACCGCGACGCTGCTGCCCTCGTCGACCAGCGCCGGGTACGCCTTCACCGGCTGGCCGGCGCGACGGGTCTCGAAGGTGCGCGGCAGCGTGCCGAGCGTCCAGGACGTCAGGCCGGTGCGCTGTTCCGGGCCGGCCGGCGGGGCCTCGCCGCCGCCCCTGCGGTCCTTACCGGGCCGCTTCTCGGCCTGCTCGAAGGCCCGGGAGATGGCGGCCCGGGTCTTCGGCTTCAGCTGGAGCCGCAGCGCCTCCAGGTCCTTGGCCTCGGCGAGCTTGCGGCGCCGCTCGTCGACCACCCGGAAGGTGATCTTCAGGTGGTCCGGGATCTTGGCGAGGTCGAAGTCCGCGGCGTCCACCGGCACCCCCACCATCCGCTGGAGGCCGGCGGCCAGCGAGGACGTCAGGGCGCCCTGCAGCGGGACGGTGGAGTCCAGGAAGCGGGCGGCGAAGTTCGGCGCCGGGACGTAGTTGCGGCGGATGGGCTTGGGCAGCGAGCGGATCAGCTCGGTCGCCAACTGCTCGCGCAGGCCCGGGATCTGCCAGTCGAAGCCCTC
Organism: Streptomyces sp. NPDC093097; assembly: GCF_044754325.1. Taxonomy (NCBI): domain Bacteria; kingdom Bacillati; phylum Actinomycetota; class Actinomycetes; order Kitasatosporales; family Streptomycetaceae; genus Streptomyces; species Streptomyces sp. NPDC093097. Next base: position 35,493 of record NZ_JBIVOW010000036.1, on the reverse strand, counting down.
GGCGGAGACCTGGTTGAGGACCTGGAGCGGGATGTGGACGGTCACGCCGTCCGCGTCCGCGCCCGGCTCGAACTGGTAGGTGACCTTGAACTTCAGCTTCCCCTGCCGCCAGGAGTCCGGATAGTCGTCCTTGGTGACGGCCTCGGCGGACTCGTTGATGAGCATCGAGTGCTCGAAGTTCAGCAGGTCCGGCTCGTCCTGGCGCTTCTTCTTCCACCAGGAGTCGAAGTGCGCCCCGGAGACCACGTCGGCGGGGATCCGCTGGTCGTAGAAGTCGAAGAGCGTCTCGTCGTCGACGAGGATGTCGCGGCGCCGGGCGCGGTGCTCCAACTCCTCCACCTCGCCGAGGAGTTTGCGGTTGTCATGGAAGAACTGGTGGTGGGTGCGCCAGTCGCCCTCCACCAGGGCGTGCCGGATGAACAGCTCGCGCGAGACCTCGGGATCGATCCGTCCGTAGTTGACCTTGCGCTGAGCGACGATCGGGACGCCGTAGAGCGTCACCCGCTCGTACGCCATCACCGCGGCCATCTTCTGTTCCCAGTGCGGCTCGCTGTAGTTCCGCTTCACCAGGTGATCGGCGAGCGGCTCGATCCACTCCGGCTCGATCCGGGCGTTCACCCGCGCCCATAGCCGGGAGGTCTCGACCAGCTCGGCGGACATCACCCAGCGTGGTGGCTTCTTGAAGAGGGCGGAGCCGGGGAAGACCGCGAACTTGGCGCTGCGGGCGCCCAGGTACTCGTTCTTGGTGTCGGTGTCCTTGAGTCCGATATGCGAAAGCAAACCGGAGAGCAACGACGTGTGGATGTGCTCCGGCGCCGCGTCCGTCTCGTTGAGGTGGACGCCCATGCTCTTGGCGACCGTCCGCAGCTGCGAGTAGATGTCCTGCCACTCGCGTATCCGCAGGTAGTTCAGGAACTCCGCGCGGCACATCCGGCGGAACGCGGACGAGGACAGCGCCTTCTGCTGCTCGCGGACGTAACTCCAGAGGTTGAGGAACGCCAGGAAGTCCGACGTCTCGTCCTTGAAGCGGGCGTGCTGCTGGTCGGCCTGCTGCTGCTTGTCCGACGGCCGTTCCCGCGGGTCCTGGATGGACAGCGCCGCCGCGATCACCATGACCTCGCGGACACAGCCGTTGCGGTCCGCCTCCAGCACCATCCGGGCCAGCCGCGGGTCGACCGGCAGCTGGGAGAGCTTGCGGCCCAGCGGGGTCAGCCGCTTGCGGGTGTCCTTCTGCGCGGTGTCCAGCGCGCCCAGCTCGCGCAGCAGGTCGACGCCGTCCTTGATGTTGCGGCGGTCCGGCGCGTCGATGAACGGGAACTTCTCGATGTCGCCGAGGCCGGCCGCGGTCATCTGGAGGATGACGGAGGCGAGGTTGGTGCGCAGGATCTCCGCGTCGGTGAACTCCGGGCGGGAGAGGAAGTCGTCCTCGGAGTACAGCCGGACGCAGATGCCGTCGCTGGTCCGGCCGCAGCGGCCCTTGCGCTGGTTGGCGCTGGCCTGCGAGACCGGCTCGATGGGCAGCCGCTGCACCTTCGTACGGAAGCTGTAGCGGGAGATCCGGGCCATGCCCGGGTCGATCACGTACTTGATGCCGGGGACGGTCAGCGAGGTCTCGGCCACGTTGGTGGCCAGCACGATCCGCCGGCCCGTATGGCGCTGGAAGACCCGGTGCTGCTCGGCGTGCGACAGGCGCGCGTACAGGGGCAGCACCTCGGTGCTGCGGAGGTTCTTCTTGGTGAGCGCGTCCGCGGTGTCGCGGATCTCCCGCTCACCGGAGAGGAAGACCAGGATGTCGCCGGGGCCCTCGGCCTGGAGCTCGTCCACCGCCTCGCAGATCGCGGTGATCTGGTCGCGGTCGGGATCGCTCCCGCCCTCCTCCAGCAGCGGCCGGTAGCGCACCTCGACCGGATACGTGCGGCCGGAGACCTCGACGATCGGGGCGGTGGGCCGCGCGTCGTCCCCGTCCTCGGCGGCGGCCACGGTGGTGAAGCTGCCGAAGTGCCGGGCGAACCGCTCGGGGTCGATCGTCGCGGAGGTGATGACCACCTTCAGGTCCGGGCGCCTGGGCAGCAGCTGCGCCAGATAGCCCAGGATGAAGTCGATGTTGAGGCTGCGCTCGTGCGCCTCGTCGATGATGAGCGTGTCGTACTGGCGCAGCTCCCGGTCCGTCTGGATCTCGGCGAGCAGGATGCCGTCCGTCATCAGCTTGACGAGGGTGTCGTCGCCGACCTGGTCGGTGAACCGGACCTTCCAGCCGACCGCCTCGCCCAGCGGCGTCTTCAGCTCCTCGGCCACCCGCTCGGCGACCGTACGGGCCGCGATCCGCCGCGGCTGGGTGTGCCCGATCAGACCCCGGACGCCGCGCCCCAGCTCCAGACAGATCTTGGGGATCTGGGTGGTCTTCCCGGAGCCGGTCTCGCCCGCGACGACCACCACCTGGTGGTCGCGGATGGCCGCCAGGATGTCGTCCTTCTTCTGGCTGACGGGGAGTTCGGCCGGATAACTCACCTCCGGCATCGCGGCGCGGCGCTGCGCCACCCGCAACTCCGCCTCGTCGACGTCGGCGGCGATCTCGGCGAGCACCGCCGCCCGCGCCTCGGGCTTGCGGATCCGGCGTGCGCCGTCGAGTCGGCGCCCCAGCCGCTGCTGGTCGCGCAGCATCAGCTCGGGGAGGCGCTTCAGCAGGGAGGGCAGCGTGGTCGCGGCGCTCTCGGAGGGGGCGGAGGCAGGCTGACTGGACATACGTCCCCCAGGATCTCACCTCGCGGAAAAGACTGGCGAACCATTTCACGGCGGTGCGGGCCCCGGCCCGGCCGCCGAGGCCCGGCGGAACACACCAACAGGGCGGGACCCGCCGACAAGAAGGCCCCCGAAGAGGACCCCGGAACGAAACCCGGGACGAGGACCGCGGGAGGCGACCTCCGAAAGGAGATCGTCGAAGGGGATCCCCGAAAGGAGATCGCCGACACAAAGGAGAAGGTCCCGGTTCGATTTCTCGAACCGGGACCTTCTCCCAATGGGTGTGGCTGGGGCCGGGGTCGAACCGGCGACCTTCCGCTTTTCAGGCGGACGCTCGTACCAACTGAGCTACCCAGCCGCAGCGGTCCTGACGGGATTTGAACCCGCGGCCTCCACCTTGACAGGGTGGCGAGCACTCCAAACTGCTCCACAGGACCTTGCATTGTGCGAGTGGCTTGCACCAGTCTCGCACACGGTGGTGCGTGCCCCCAACGGGATTCGAACCCGTGCTACCGCCTTGAAAGGGCGGCGTCCTGGGCCACTAGACGATGAGGGCTGATGGCCCGCCTTGGCGCCGTTGCCGGCTCCGTCGGGGACGTGAGAAGCATATGGGATGGGAGGACCGTTCGCCAAAACGGTTTACCCGGGCCCGTCGGAAGCCGTCCTGGACGGGCGGGAGGAGGGGGCGGCGCCCGGCGGTGCGGGCCGGCTCTCGCGGGGCGGATGGCGGCTGGCCTCGGCGCGGGTGAGCCCGGTCCGCCCAGGGTGATCTCGTCCCACGTTTGGAGCCGCTTGGTGGTGCGGGCCGGGTGGGGCGCCGACGCCTGGACGGGGGCGGGCCGCCGGTTCTGGACGGCGCGCAGAGCGTCGCCGCCCGTGGAGCCCCCGACTCTCAGCCGGCTCCCCCGGGGGAGCGTGCGGATCTCGCGGCGGGGGAGGTGGCCCGCGAGCGCCGGCGGCGCGAGGCCGTCCGCCTCGGCCGGGTTGTGGTCCGTGGTGTCGCCCGTGTCGGCGATCACGTCGATCCGGTACTGCCGCACCAGTGAGGCGATGAGGTGCCGGCCGGCCGGCGCGAGGCGGATGCCGGAGACCTGCGCCAAGTGCGCCAACTCCTTCTGGTGGACGTCGAATTCGGTGGCGAGGCTGCGGGCGGCGCCGCGTCGTCGGGCGGGGCGGAGGGGAGCAGTCCGAAGAGTCGCGGATCCAGGGCGGACCGCGGGTTCCAGGCGGCGCCGGAGGCGGTGAGCGGGGCGTGGGCCGGGCCGCCGGTGGTCGGGGCGCGCCGCGGGCGGCCGTACACGGCCAGGCCCAGGGACACAGGCCGGCGCGGCGCAGGGGCCCGCCGGGCCGGCGGCGCCGCGCAGCGCGTCGTGGGTGACCTGCTGCTGGAGGCCGGCGAACCGCTCGGGGTGGTCCGGGAGCGCGCGGCGCGCGCCATCGGCCCCGTATGCCCGGCCGTGCCGTCCGTCGGGCGGGGCGGCTCCGTCCGGGGCCCGTCGCGGGTGGACCGTTGGCGGACAATGGGGGCGTGCTGGAAATGACGCGCGAGGAGTTCGAGGAACTAGTCGCCGAGGCGCTGGACCGGATCCCGCCGGAGCTGACCCGGCTCATGGACAACGTGGCGGTCTTCGTCGAGGACGAGCCGCCGGCCGACGACCCCGATCTGCTCGGGCTCTACGAGGGGACCCCGCTCACCGACCGCGGCGAGTGGTACGCGGGGGTCCTGCCGGACCGGATCACCGTCTTCCGGGGGCCGACCCTGCGGATGTGCGACACGAGGGAAGACGTGGTCGCGGAGACGGAGGTGACGGTCGTTCACGAGATCGCGCACCACTTCGGGATCGACGACGCGCGGCTGCACGCGCTCGGCTACGGCTGACCGCGCCGCGGGCGCCGCGGCGGGCGGAGGCGGCGGGTGTGCCGGCCGTCGCGTGTCCTCGGGCGGGGGGCGGGAGTTGGGCAGGGCGTCCCTACGGATCCGGAGGTCCTGCCCGTGTGTCCGATGCCCCCTCGTCCGTCGTCCGCCGCCGATCCGTCGACGGCCGGGGCCGCCGCCTCGGGCGCGTACGACGCCCGGCCGGCCGTTCCCGCTCCCGGGGCGCGAGGGTCCGCGCCGTCGACTTCCGTGGCGGGTCGGCGCTCGATGACGCGCGTGGCCGCCGCGGCGCTGACGGTCTCCGCGCTGGCCGTCTCGCTGGCCGGCTGCATGAACGTTAGTGATCCTGCCGCGGACCCGGCACCGTCGGGCAGTGCCGCCCGGCACGGCGACGGGAAGGCCAAGCGCCCGGCCCCCGGTGGGCTGACCGCCGACGGGCGGGGCGACGGGACGCGCCGGACGGGGCACGGTGGCCCGGGGAGGCCGGCGGGCGGGGACAGCGGTTCCGCCGGCGACGAGGAGGCCGCCGAGCCGTCGCCGAGCGCGGCGCCGTCCTCGTCGCCGGCGGTCCCGGGGCGGTCCCCGCGGCCGGCCGAGCCGTCCGGTCCGGAGCCCGGCGCGGTGCCGGGCCGCGGCGGGTCCGCCGGCCCCGGGCGCCCCTCGGCCCCGCCGCACCCCTCGTTGCCCGTTTCCGGCCGGCCGTCGTCCCCGCCCGGTGCGCCGGCCCCCGGCGCGCCGAGCGTGCCGCCGACCCGGTCGTCGGGCGGCGCCGCGTCGTCGGGCGGCGGTGCGCAGGCGTCCGGCCCGTCGCCCCTCGGCCCGAAGCCGCCGCCGCCCGCGTCCTCTTCGTCCGCCGGGCACGCGTCCGCGCCGGGGACGGGGTCCGCCGTGCTGTCCTCGTCGGTGTCGCCTCAGATGGAGTGGGACGCCTGAGGGGACGGGCGGGGCCGGAGGCGGGCGGATCGGGGGTCATTTGCCTTTCGGGGGTCGGGGTGCGTATGGTGGTAGATCGTTTGATCCCATTTGCCCGGCGCCTGAAAACAGCGCGCCGTGTGGCGCGTTCTCTCCTTTGCCGTGGCTGACCGCATAGAGGCGGTCTTTGTGAAATCACACGGAGTTGTGGGCGCGTGCCGAGACTCCGGAAGGTTTCGCATTTCGCATGTCCATTTCCACTGAGCAGTCCATCCTGCCCGCGCACGACGAGCAGCCCGAGCAGGTGGCTCCCGAGGCGGTCGAGTCCGACGAGGCGACCGCGGCGCAGGACGCCGGCGCCGAGGCCGTCGAGCCCACCGTCTCCACCGTCGACGAGGACGCCGTCGACGGCGTCGAGGAGGGCGACGACGCCCCGACCGTGACCTTCGCGGACCTCGGGCTGCCCGAGGGCGTCGTCCGCAAGCTCGCCCAGAACGGTGTCACCACCCCCTTCCCGATCCAGGCCGCGACCATCCCGGACGCGCTGGCGGGCAAGGACATCCTCGGCCGCGGCCGCACCGGCTCCGGCAAGACGCTCTCCTTCGGTCTGCCGACCCTGGCCCGACTGGCCGGCGGCCGCACCGACAAGAAGAAGCCGCGCGCGGTCATCCTCACCCCGACCCGTGAGCTCGCGATGCAGGTCGCGGACGCCCTCCAGCCGTACGGTGACGTGCTCGGCCTGAAGATGAAGGTCGTCTGCGGCGGTACGTCCATGGGCAACCAGATCTACGCCCTGGAGCGCGGCGTCGACATCCTCGTCGCCACCCCGGGCCGACTGCGCGACATCATCAACCGCGGTGCCTGCTCCCTGGAGGACGTCCAGGTCGCGGTCCTCGACGAGGCCGACCAGATGTCCGACCTGGGCTTCCTGCCCGAGGTCACCGAGCTGCTGGACCAGGTGCCCGACGGCGGCCAGCGGATGCTGTTCTCGGCCACGATGGAGAACGAGATCTCCACGCTGGTCAAGCGCTACCTGACCAACCCGGTCAGCCACGAGGTCGACAGCGCCCAGGGCAACGTCACGACCATGACCCACCACGTCCTCGTCGTGAAGCCGAAGGACAAGGCGCCGGTCACCGCGGCGATCGCCGCCCGCAAGGGCCGCACCATCATCTTCGTCCGCACCCAGCTGGGCGCCGAGCGGGTCGCCGAGCAGCTGATCGAGGCCGGCGTCACGGCCGACGCGCTGCACGGCGGCATGACGCAGGGCGCCCGTACCCGGGTCCTCGCGGACTTCAAGGACGGCTACCTCAACGCGCTGGTCGCCACCGACGTCGCCGCCCGCGGCATCCACGTCGACGGCATCGACCTGGTCCTGAACGTCGACCCGGCCGGTGACCACAAGGACTACCTGCACCGCTCGGGCCGTACCGCCCGCGCCGGCCAGTCCGGCACCGTCGTCTCGCTGTCGCTGCCGCACCAGCGCCGGCAGATCTTCCGCCTGATGGAGGACGCGGGCGTGGACGCCTCGCGCCACATCGTCGGCGGCGCCGGTGCCTTCGACGAGGAGCTGGCCCGGATCACCGGTGCGCGTTCGCTCACCGAGGTCCAGGCCGACTCGGCGAACAACACCGCCAAGCAGGCCGAGCGCGAGGTCGGCGCCCTCACCAAGGAGCTGGAGCGGCTCCAGCGCCGCGCCACCGAGCTGCGCGAGGAGGCCGACCGGCTGACCGCGCGGGCCGCCCGCGAGCGCGGCGAGGACCCGGCGGAGGCGCTGGCGGCGGCCGCCGAGGCGGCCGCCGAGGCGGTGGCCGAGGCCGCGACGGTGCCGGCGCAGGCCGGTTCCGGCGAGCGCCGTTCCTACGAGCGCCGGGACGAGCGCCGCGACGAGCGTCGTGACGAGCGGCGCGGTGACCGCCGGGACGACCGGGGCAACTTCGAGCGTCGCGACCGGGACCGTCGGGACGACCGTGGCGGTCGTTCCTTCGAGCGTCGTGACGAGCGTCGGGATGACCGGGGTGGTTTTGGTCGGGACCGTGACCGGGACCGTCGGGACGACCGTGGTGGCCGTTCCTTCGAGCGTCGTGACGAGCGTCGGGATGACCGGGGTGGTTTTGGTCGGGACCGTGACCGGGACCGTCGGGACGACCGTGGCGGTCGTTCCTTCGAGCGTCGTGACGAGCGTCGGGACGACCGCGGTGGCTTCCACCGGGGCGGCGACCGCCCGAGCCGTCCGTTCAACCGTGACGACCGCTCCGGCGGCCGCCCGTCCTCCGGTTTCCGCTCCGGCGGCGACCGTCCGTTCAACCGCGACGACCGCTCCGGCGGCCGGCCGTCCTCCGGTTTCCGTTCCGGCGGCGACCGCCCCTACGGCCGGCGTGACGACCACCGCGGCTCCGGTAGCGCGTCCGGCTTCGGCCGCCGCGACGACAAGCCGCGCTGGAAGCGCAACGGCTGATCCGGCCGCGGCCGGATCAGGCCGGTAGCCCGCATGGTTCACGCAGGGCCCGTACCGCACGCAAGTGCCGTACGGGCCCTGTGCGTTGGGGCGCCGCTCGGGAGTCGCGGGCGGGGGCGCCGGCGTGCGCGTTGGCGCGTTGTGGGGCGCGTGGCGCACGCGGTGCGCGGTGGTGGGGAGCGCCTCGTACGGGCGCGCTGCGCGCCGCCGGCCGGGGCGATCGGGCCCCGCGCGGGGCGGTCGCGGCACGCCGGGGATCGGTCAGATCCGCAATGCCTTCGGGCTGCGGCAGATCCTCGGGCTATGCTGCTGGGTGCGGGCCATTAGCTCAATTGGCAGAGCAGTGGACTTTTAATCCATTGGTTCAGGGTTCGAGCCCCTGATGGCCCACCAGGTGGAGCACGCGGTGCTCCTGTCCGTACGAAGCTGTACGCGAGCGGCGCCCCGTCCCGGTATCACCGGGCGGGGCGCCGCTCGTTGCGTTGGGGGCGGCGGCAGGGGCGCGCCCCCGGGTGCTCCGTGGGCGGCCGCCGCGTCGATTCATGCGCTCCGCGTATGGGTCGGGCGGGCCGGCTATTTGTCCGGGCGGGATGCCGTATTTAGCGTCGTCGGTGAAATGGCGGGGGACGGCAAGGCGTTGCCCGTCGGTCCGAGGGCGGGAATGGTGCGTGAGCCTGTGCGTGCGGCGGATCGTGGAGAAGACGGGGGCGGGATATCCGTGCGAGCTGCCGGGGAAACCGTAGAGGGGGGAGAGGCGTCGGCCCGGTCCGCCGAAAAGAGCGGGACAGGGAAAGCGCGTGACAGGGAATCCGTGCGCCGGTGGTGGGCGTTCGCCGGACTGAGCATCATCAGTTTCCTCGGCTGTATCGACCTCACCGTCGTCAATACCGCGGCCCCCGCCATTCAGCGGGATATGGGGGCCACGGTCACCGAACTCCAGTTGGTCGTCAACATCTTCATCGTCGCGCTGTCGATGTTCATGGTGGCGATGGGGCGGCTCGCCGACCAGCACGGCCGGCGGCGGGTGCTCTACACCGGGACCGCGGTGTTCGGCGTCGCCTCCCTGGCGGCCGGGTGCGCGGGGGACGTCCGGACGCTGATCGTCTGCCGCTTCGTCCAGGGGGCCGCCTGCGCCGTGCTCTACACCAGCACCGGCGCACTGGTCTCCGACATCTTTCCGCCGGAGCGGCGCGGCAGGGCCATCGGGGCGCTCTACGGGGTCAACGGGCTCGGGCTGGCGGTCGGGCCGATGCTGGGCGGATTCCTCGTCGGTGCACTGAACTGGCGGTGGGTGTTCTGGATGAACGTGCCGCTGACGGTCGTCGGCCTGGCGGTGTGCTTTTCCGCGGTACGGGTATCGCGGACGCGGCCGGCCGGAACCGGAAAGATGGACTGGTCGGGACTGGCACTGATCAGCCTCGCACTTCCCGCGCTGGTTCTCGCGCTGACGCTGGGAGATTCCTGGGGCTGGACATCCGGCAGGATTCTCGGGCTGTTGGTGCTGGGAATCGCCGGTGTGGCGGTCTTCTGCGTGGTGGAGCGTAAAGCGGCGGCGCCCCTCATCGATTTCCGGCTGTTCGGGAACCGCATCTTCCTGGGGGCGCTCACCGCCGATTTCTCGTTGGCGTTCTTCTACTGCCTGGCGCTTTTCCTGATGCCGCTGTACCTGGATTCCGTACGGCACGACGGGGGCACCGCGAGCGGGCTGATGCTGCTGCCGTGCACGGCGGTGATGGCGGTGCTGTCGCCCGTGGCGGGGCGGCTGGTGGACCGCTTCCCGCCGCGGCTGCTGCTGTGCGGCGGGTTCGCGGCCTTCGCGCTGTCGGCGGCGGTGCAGGCGCAGTTCGGCCGGGACAGCGGGGTCGTCCTGGTGGCCGGGGCGTTCGCGCTGATGGGGATCGGCTGGGCGCTCGTGCTCGGCCCGGCCACCGTGGCCGCGCTGTCGGCCGTACCGGAGCGGCTGGCGGGGACGGCAGTGGGCTCGTCGTGGACCTTCCACAACCTGGGCGGGGCGATCGGGTTGGCGGTGGGGATGGCGGTCTACCGCTGGTCGGCGCGGGACGCGTTGGACGAGGCGCTGGCCGCGCGCCGGCTGCCGGGCGGGGAGTGGGTGGCGCGGGCGGTGGCCGACCCCGGGGCGGGGCGCGGGCTGCTGCGTGCGCACACCGGGTTGGACGGGCGCGGCGTCGAGGCGCTCTTCGGGGAGCTGTTCCTCCGGGGCAACCAGGCGGCGATGTGGCTGCTGTGCGGGGTGGCCGCCGGCGCGTTCCTGGCGATCTGGACCGGGATGCGGGTGCGGAGCGGGACGCGGCGCGGGGGAGGGGGCGGATGAGGCGGCCGGGACGGGAGCCGACGGTGCGGCGGTCCGGTGGCCTGCCGGGCCCGGACGGTGGCCGAACGGGGGTTGCACGAGGGCCCGTTGGGGCTGCGCGGCGATCCGGCGGGCCCGTTCGGGCCCGGCAGGCGGCCGCCTAGGATGCCGATCATGGCGATACCGGGCGTCGAACTGCACCACCTCCGTTGCTACCTGGCCCTCGCCGAGGAGCGGCACTTCACCCGGGCCGCGGACCGCCTCGGCCTCTCGCAGCCCACGGTGAGCCGCACCATCCGCCGCCTGGAGGAGCTGCTCGGCTACCGCCTCCTGGAGCGCACCACCCGGCAGGTCGCGCTGACCGCGTCCGGCGAGCGGCTGTACGGGGAACTCAGCGCACTGCTGCCCCGTTTGGAGGCGGCCCTCCTCCCGGCGCCGGACGCGCCCCTCTTCCGCATCGGATTCGTCTGGGGGTTTCCGGCCACGTGGCCGCAGGCCGCCATCGAGCGGTTCGAGGCGGAGACCGGTGTCGCCGCGCGGGTCTACCGGCGGGACGCGGCGCTGGCGGGGGTGGACAGCGGCGAGGTCGACATCGCGATCCTGCGGGGGGACGTGGCCGTGCCGGGCCTGACGGCGGTGACGCTGCTGCACGAGCGGCGGATAGCCGCGGTGTCGGTGCGTTCCCCGCTCGCGGCCCGGGACGAGGTCGGCTGGCGGGAGCTGGCCGGTATGCCGCTGGTGCTGAACGAGGCGGGCGGGACGACGGAGGCGTCGGACTGGCCGCCGGAGGCGCGGCCGGTCGTCGCCGCCCGGTGCGGGAACTTCGACGAGTGGCTGGAGGCGGTGGCCGGGAACCGGGGCGTCGGGGTCGTACCGGAGTCCATCGGGCGCCAACGGGTGCACCCGTTCATCTCCTTCGTGCCGATCCCCGACGCGCCCTTGATGCCGCTGCACATCGTCTTCCCGCGGCACGGCGGGCATCCGCTGACCCGGCGCTTCCTCGCCCATGCGCGGGCCACGGTCAACCAGTGCGAGGGCGGCGGCGGGGCCGGGGGGAACGTGCCGGAGGGCCCGTAGGGGGAGTGGGGCTCAAGCCCTTAGGGGGCGGGTCGGCCCCAGCCTGTGCCTACCCCGTTCGGCGCAGGAGGACTCGCCGCCCGGCACGGCGGCGGCAAGCCTTGAGGCAGCAGGCAGCAGGCAGCAGGCAGCAGGCAGCAGGCAGCAGGCAGCAGGCAGCAGGCAGTTGGCGGCCGGGCGTCGTGGCCGGAAGTCGGTGGTCGGCAGCCGAGGCAGCCGAGGCGGGCTCGGCGGGCGGGGCCGAGGACGGGACGGCGGCGGCGCCGGTCCGGTGGCCGGGGTGGGAACGGGCCGCGGGGCGCCGGGAACCGGGCCGGGCACCATCGGGCAGGCGGAGCGGGAAGAGGCCGGTGCGGATGCGTCGACGCGGCAGGAACCGCACGGACAACGGGACCCAGCAGACGGGCGACGACCAGGTCTCCCCGCTCGGCAGCCTCCTGGCGCGCTGGCTCCCCCCGGCCCTCATCGCCACCGGTGTGCTCTTCGACGCCCTCACGCCGCCCCGGTACACCGCGGCGCCGTTCCTCGCCGCCGCCCCCTTGGTCGCGGCCCCCCTGTACTCCCTGCGGGGCACCGTCGTCACGGCCCTGGCCGCCATCGCCGCCGAAGTCCTGGTCGCCACGTACCACGGCATCGAGGACCCCTACGAGTCGGTGACCGAGTCGATCACGGTGGTGGTCGTCGCCCTGCTGGCGCTCGGCATCAACCGGGTGGTGCGGATCGGCTACGCCAAGCTGGCCTCGGTACGGGACGTCGCGGAGGCCGCCCAGCGGGCCGTGCTGCCGGCTCCGCCCCCTCGGCTGGCGGGACTTGCGGTCGCCGCCCGTTACGTCGGCGCCCGGGCCGGCGCCCGTATCGGCGGCGACCTGCACGCCATCCAGGACACCCCGCACGGCGTGCGGATGATCGTCGGCGACGTACGGGGCAAGGGGCTGGAGGCGGTGGAGGCCGCGGTGGTCGTCGTCGGCGCCTTCCGGGAGGCGGCGGAGCAGGAGGCCACCTTGGAGGCGGTGGCGAGCCGACTGGAGCGGGCGCTCAGACGGGAGGGCGGGCGCCGCACCGGCCTGGACGCGTACGAGGGCTTCACCACGGCGGTCCTGGCGGAGGTCCCCGCCGGGAACCCCTCGGGCCTGCGCATCCTCAACCGCGGCCACCCGCCCCCTCTGCTCCTCACCCCCGAGGGCGGCCTACGGGAGCTGCCCCCGTCCGCCGCCGCGCTGCCGCTGGGGCTGAGCGACGTGGCGGGCTGGCCGGACCGCCCGGACGAGGTCTTCTTCCCGGCCGGCGCGATGCTGTTCCTGTTCACCGACGGGGTGACCGAGGCCCGCGACCGGGCCGGCGACTTCTACGACCCGTCCGTCCGGCTGCGCGGCAGCCACTTCAACGGCCCCGACGACCTGCTGGACGTGGTCATCGAGGACGTCGCCCGGTACACCGGCGGGGCACCCGCCGACGACATGGCGCTGCTGGCGGTCGAGCGGCCCCTGGAGACGTAGGGCGGGGTCGGCGGGTGTTCGGCAGGGCCGGGGGCGGGCGGGCTCGGCGGCGGGTTCGGTGCGGCGCTCAACGACGGCCGAGGGCGGGGCCGGCCCGCGCCGCCCGCCCTCGGCCCCCTGTGCGGCCGTCACGGCCCGCACGGGGCCGCTGGAGCGCCTACGGCCACGCGGACCGGAGCCAGTGCACGCTCTGGCCGTGCGGGCCCGTCAGGGCGACCGGGCGCTCGTCCACGGCGAGGGTCAGCAGCAGGCCGTCCTCGGGCCCCAGGGACCGGTGTTCCGGCGCGGTGATCCACGGCAGCACGCTGTGGTGCTCCTGGGAGATCCAGTGGCCCCCGCCGTTCCGTTCGGCGAGCAGCGACCGCACGAGGCGGGCGAACTCCTCGCGCCGGGCGGGCGGAAGGTAGTTCAGCACCGAGCTGTGGAAGACCACGAGCGTCGCCTCGGGCGGCGCCTGGGCGGCCAGCGCCGGCAGCTCGTCGACCAGGTCGCCGCGGACGAGGACGGGGCGGGGTGCGGTCCGCACCGCCTCGACGGCCGCCGTGAGCCGCGCCGCACGGGCCTCGTCGCCCGGCCAGACCAGGGCCCGCAGCCAGCGGAGGTCGTCCGCGTTCCCGACCGGGTCCAGCGGGTCCAGGTCGATGCCGCCGCGCCAGACGATCTCGGGCAGGTCGCCGGGCAGCGCCGCCGCACCGCCGTCGTCGCCGGGCACCGACCCGCTGGTGCGGCAGGTGAACGTGAGGGGGGACTCCGGTGCGCCCCCTTCGACGGCGGCGCTCCCGTGAGGGCCGCCCGTCCCGCGGCCCGCCTCCTGGACGTACCGGTAGCGGTACCGGTCCGGGTGCAGGCACAGCCCCGCCGACGTCCCGACCTCCAGGAGGGCCAGCGGCTGCGGCAGACGGGCCAGCAGCGGCAGCAGCGCGGCGCAGCGGGCCGGTTCGTTGGTCTGGGTGGAGCGCCGCACGATCACCGAGCGGACCTCATCCCAGTGCCGGACCGTCCACTCGCGCCAGCGCCCGTAGGCCACCGCGCCGCGCGGCCCCAACTCCGCGTGCGGGCCGTCGAGATAGCGCACCGCGGCGAGCAGCAGGTTCGGCTGCTGCTTGTTGCCGGCCGGCAGCGACCCCGAGAGCAGCTCGCAGAACTCGTCGTCCTGGCCGATCCGGGCGGTCAGCTCCTCGTGCGCGTCGGACCGCCCCCGCGCCTGTTGCCGGGAGAACTCCCGGTACCGATCCGCCACTTCCTGTGGGGTGTTGACGACGTTCCCGGTGTTCGTGACGTTGACGACCATGAGGCGACGTTACCGTCCTCACCCTCAGTGATCACGAGGCGTCCCTCCGCATAACAACTGACACACAATCATCGCGAGATCGTTTGGCGCGATGACGCCAACTCGCCCTGTTTGCGGCCGTACTGGGGGCAAAAGTCCACGCCAGGGCTCTTTGGGAGGGCGTGCGGAACCCCCGGGGATTCGTGGGAACGCTTGGATTTCCGCCGTCGTCTCTATTACTGTCCGATAACGGAGCGCGGTCGTCCCAGCCGTCGCAAGTGGCGGCGCCGCGCGCCGACGCCGAATCCCGTACGCACTTTTCCGCACCGCCAGAACGACCCTTGAGCCACCCCTGCACACGCCGGCCTCCCGCCCTGCCCGACCCGTGTCCACGACCCGCGTCGAGCCGCCCGGATCGACCGGTTTCGGGGAGCCTGCCGGATCCGCCTGGGATTGCCGGGAATTGAGTGGAGGGAACCGGGGAACCACCCTCTTGGGGTGAATCGGGCGCCTCCCGCCAGGCGGTGCCCGTAGGAGACCTTCCTGCTCCGAACCCGTCAGCTAACCCGGTAGGCGAGAAGGAAGGAAAGGAGTGCGCCCCCGTGGCGTCCAATAGGCCCGCCCCTCACGCTCCATCCGGCTACGGAGTCGGCGGCCCCGCCGACTTCGGCGGCCCGATCGGCTTCGCCGGCCCCGCCGGCCACGCCGCCCCCATTGGTCCCGGCGGCCCCGCCGAGCCCGGTGATCCCGTCGCGGAACCGGCCAGCGGGGCGCCGTTCGGCGCGGCGCAGCGCGGTGGAGTACCGCTCGACGGGGGGCAGCATCGTGCCGACCCGTCCCATGTCCCCTTCCCCTATGGAGAGTTGCCCGACGGGCGGCCGTCGGGTGACGGCTCGCTGCCCCCTGAGGGGACGCCCCAGGGGGCGTTGCCCGGAGGCGAGCCGGTCCACCGTCCCGAAGGGGACGGCGCCGGGGCGGAGTGGGTCTCGGGTGACGCGGTGGGCGTCGACGAGGAGACCTTCCGTTCCCTGCGCGGCAAGCACCGGGTGGCCAGGCAGCGCGGCAGCGGCCTGGCGCGCGGCGGTACGGCGCTGGGCGTCGGCGTGATCGCGGCGGTCGGCGCGAGCGGAGTGGCCGCCGCCGAGGGCCGGCCGCCGGTGCCGATCTCGATGCCGGACCCCGGCGGTGCGGCCGACGACGCCGCAGCGCACACCCCGGCGGCCGCCCCCCCGGCCACCACCGCGGACGCCTCCGCCCCCGCCGCCGCCCACCCCCGGCCCGGCGACACCACCCAGGGCACGGGCCCGGCCGAGGCGCTGCGCCACCGCATCCTCCAGCAGGGCGGCGGCCCGCAGGAGTCCGGAGCGCCCGAGGAGGAGGTAGCCGGCGGGCAGGCCGTCCAGGACGCGCCGGTGGGCCATGGCGCCGAGGAGCCGACCGCGACGGCGGAGAAGGCGACCGGCGAGGCGCCCGCGACGGCGGCCGCGGCCCCTGCGGCCGGCCAATCCGCCCACCGCGCAACGGACTTCGTCGCCCCGGTCGCCTCCGCCGCCCTCGCCACCGGCTTCGGGCAGATCAGCAACCGCTGGGCCGCGGACCACACCGGACAGGACTTCACGGCCCCAACGGGCACGCTGGTCAGGGCGGTTCACGACGGGACGCTCACCCAGGCCGGCTGGACGGGCGCGTACGGCTACCGCAGCGTCCTCACCCTCGACGACGGCACGGAGCTCTGGTTCTGCCATCTGTCCTCCCTGGTCAGGGCGTCGGGCCGGGTCCATGCGGGCGAGGTCATCGGCCGCGTCGGCGCCACCGGGCACGCCGCCACGCCGCACCTCCACCTGGAGGTCCGCCCCCACGGGGGCGCCCCGACCGACCCGGTGTCCTGGCTGCGCGACCGCGGGGTCGGCATCTGAGGACCAGGCCGGCCGCCCACCCCCCCGTGGGCGGCCGACCGCACCGCGGCGCGGAACGGGGAACAACTCCCCCCGAACGGGAAACAACTCCCCTTGCCCCGGCGTTGATAGGACATGAACGCACCACACGCCCAGAGCTCCACCGGCCACCCGCTCGGTTCGCTGACCGTCTCCCGGCTCTGCCTCGGGGGCAACGTCTTCGGCTGGACGGCCGACGAGGCCCAGTCCTTCGCCGTCCTCGACGCCTACGTGGCCGGCGGGGGGAACTTCATCGACACCGCCGACGTGTACTCGGCCTGGGTGCCCGGCAACAAGGGCGGTGAGTCCGAGACCGTCCTCGGCAACTGGCTCGCGTCCCGCGGCAACCGCGACGACGTCGTGATCGCCACCAAGGTCGGCGCCCACCCCGACCACAAGGGCCTGTCCGCCGCCACGATCAAGGCCGCCGTCGACCAGTCCCTGGCCCGGCTCCGCACGGACCGCATCGATCTCTACTACACCCACTACGACGACGAGTCGGTCGAGGTGGGCGAGTTCCTCACCGCCCTGGACGACCTCGTCAAGGCCGGCAAGGTCCGCGAGATCGGCGCGTCCAACATCTCCGCGCGGCGCCTGGAGGAGTCGCTGGACTTCTCCGCGCGCGAGGGCGTGGCCCGTTACGTGGCCCTCCAGCCCCACTACAACCTGGTCTCCCGGGACACCTACGAGGGCGAACTCGCCGAGGTGGCCGCCCGCAACGGCGTCGCCGCCGTCCCGTACTACGCCCTCGCCTCCGGCTTCCTGACCGGCAAGTACCGCCCGGGCGGCAGTGTGGACAGCGCCCGTTCGGAGAAGGCCGCCGGATACCTGGCGACCGACCGCGGCCGCCGCGTCCTCGCCGCCCTCGACACCGTCGCCGCGGCCCACGGCGCCGAGCCGTCCACCGTCGCCCTCGCCTGGCTCGCCGCGCAGCCCACCGTCGCGGCCCCCATCGCCAGCGCCCGCACCGTCGCCCAGCTCCCGGCCCTCCTGGCCGTCGACGGGCTGACCCTCACCGATGCCGAGGTCGCCCTCCTCACGGAGGCGTCGGCCTGACAGAAGCACCGGCCTGACGGAGGCACCGGCCCGACGCGGCCGAGGGGCCGGCCCGCACGGCCCGGCAGCTCGGCCCTGCGCTCCGGGGCCGTCGGCCGCGCGGAGCCGGCCTCAGCCGCGCCGGTCCGCCACCGCCCACGAGGCCAGCGCGACGCCGCCGGCCACCGCGAACACCGAGGGCCACGCCCCGATCTTCTTGGCCAACGGGTGCGACCCCGCGAACGCAGCCACATAGGCACCGCTCAGCGCGACGGCCGCCTTCGTACCGGCCTTCTGCTGCCAGCCCCAGGCCGCCACCGTTCCGGCGGCCGCCAGCGCCACCCCGCCCAACGGCCGCTTCTTGGTCCACCGGGCCACGCCGTAACCGCCCACCAGGCCCGTGGCCGCCACCAGGCTCGTCGGTACCCCAGCCATCGCAGATCCTCCCTTTCACGGACAACTTCCACGAGCCTACGCGCGGCCCCCGATCCGCGGGGAGGCACGGTCGCGTGGGGGTGGCAGCCGTCCTGTGACGGGTCTCGACCGCAGCGGGAGGGGAGTGCGGGGCCCGGGGGCGATCAGCGCGGGGCGCGGGGCGGTGCCGCGGCCGGGCGCGGTGTCTCCGGGGCCGGGCAGGGGGCCGGCGCGGTCGGGTCGGGGGCGTCCCGGGGCGGGGCGGGCGTCGCCGTTCTGCCCGCCCATGCCTGGAGGAGTGCCGGGCCCGCCAACGGCCGGTAGTGCCACAGGCGTTCCAGGAGTTCCCGCTCCCGGGCGGCGAAGTCCGCGGCCGGGCCCGCCAGATGGGCGCGGCGCCGGTGGAAGGAGAGCGCGGTGGCCAGGGCGCCGTAGGCGGTGACGGCGCGGGCGGCGGCCGGGCCGTGGGTGCGGCGCGCGAGGTCGCGGGCCAGCGCGCGGGTCTTCAGGGAGGACAGCGCGGTGGGCTCCGGCGCGGCCAGCCAGCCGGCGGCGGCGTACGGCGCGAGGTAGCTGCGGATCGAGCACAGCTCCTGCTGGCGGGCCCAGAGCGCCAGCCAGGTCAGGGTCAGCAGGACCGGGACCATGAAGACGCCGTAGACGGTGAGGAAGCCGGCGTCGCCGAGCGCGGAGGCGGCGTTCCACACGCCGTGCAGCAGGACCGCGGTGGCCAGGCCGAGGAGGACGAGCGCGGCGCGGGCGCCGCGGCGGCGGGGATAGCGGGTCGCGGCGATGCCGAAGGCCAGGCCGGTGAGGATCGTGAAGAGCGGATGCGCGAACGGCGAGACCACGATCCGCACGAAGAAGGTGCCGGCCGTCTGGGAGTCCAGGCCGGAGTGCCCCATGGACTGGTCCTCGCCGAAGGCGCTGCCCAGATAGAGGATGTTCTCGGTGAACGCGAAACCGGTGGCGGTGATGCCGGCGATCACGATGCCGTCCGTGATCCCGTCGAAGTCCCGGCGGCGGAAGCGGTAGAGGAGGGCGATGGCGGCGGCCTTCACCACCTCCTCGACGATCGGGGCGATCACCGTCGAGCCCCAGGCCTCGGCCTCGGTCGGGGACGCCGAGGCGAGGTTGTTGGCCAGCCAGTCGGTGGCGAAGCCGTTGGCCAGCACCGCGACCAGGGTGGCGGCGCACGCCCCCCAGGCGAAGGCGAACGCCAGGTTCCGCCAGGGCTCGGGCTCGATGCGGTCCAGCCAGCAGAAGGCCGCGATCAGCAGCGGCACCGGGAAGACGGCCAGCCCGACGCCGACCAGGAAGCCCTCGGTGCCGGTCTGGCGCCGGACGATGCCGAGGATGAGCACGCCGGACAGCGCGAGCAGCGCGGCCAACGCGACCGCCCGGACGGTCCGGCTGCGCCAGGGTGCGCCCCGGCGCCGGGGCCCGGGGCGGGCCTCGGCGGATGTGTACGGCGGCGGGCCGGCTGAGCGCTCGGGGAGCGGCGGCGGGGACGGGTACACCCATCGACCCTAACGAGGGGGGACGGTGCGGGCAGGTGAGTTTGCCGGTCCCGGGGGAGCGGCCCCCGAGGGGCCGCGGCCCTCAGGCCCGGCGGCGGAAGAGCAGGTCGCGGACGACGTGGCCCTTGTCCAGGCCCTGGCCCTCGAACTTGGTCAGCGGCCGGAAGTCCGGCCGGGGCGCGAAGTCCGGGTGGAGGTTCTGAAGCGTCGGCTCGGCGGAGAGGACCTCCAGCATCTGCTCCGCGTACGGCTCCCAGTCGGTCGCGCAGTGCACCAGGGCGCCGGGCGCGAGCCGGGTGGAGGCCAGCGCCACGAACTCCGGCTGGATCAGCCGGCGCTTGTGGTGGCGCTTCTTGGGCCAGGGGTCCGGGAAGTAGACGCGCAGGCCGGCCAGGGACGCCGGGGCGAGCATCTCGCGCAGCAGGATGATCGCGTCACCGTTGGCCACCCGGATGTTGGACAGGCCGTTCCGCTCCGCGAGACCGAGCAGATGGCCCTGGCCCGGGGTGTGCACATCGCAGCCGAGGATGCCGGTCTCCGGCGCCGCGGCGGCCATCTGCGCGGTGGCCTCGCCCATGCCGAAACCGATCTCCAGGACGACCGGCAGCCCGTCGAAGAACGCGTCGAGGTCGAGGCGGGAGAGCCCGTCGATGTCCACGCCCCACTTCGGCCAGAGCCGGCGCAGCCATTCGCCCTGGGAGGCCGTGACGCGGCTGCGGCGGGGCTGGAAGGACCGGATCCGCCGCTCGTGGTGCGAACCGGCGGGGTCGGCCGCCGGCCCCGTCCCGTCGGGGAACATCGGCTTGCCGCGCCGGGGCACGGCGGCCGAGGCGGCGGTGGCGCCCAGGGGGCGCGTCCCGTCCGTCCCGGCGGCCCGGGAGGCGGTCGCGGTGGCGGTCATCGCGGCGTCCGCGCCCGTGGCGGCGGCATCGGCGGCGATGGTTTCGGGGGTGGCGGGGTTCTCGGACACAGTGCGTCGATTCTACGGACGACGCCGCGAGGGGCGGGAATGTCGCTCGTCACGCCCTCGGTCCGGCGGCCCGGTGGGCCCCTGCCCCTCGGCGGCCCCGCCCGTCCCCGACGGCTCCGTCACCTCCCGAGGCCCGCGGCCCCCGCCTCGCCCGCCGGTATGCCCAGCAGCCGGGTCACCCGCCGGGCCACTTCCCGGCCGATCGGGAGGGAGGCGGTGGCGGCCGGGGACGGGGCGTTGAGGACGTGGATCATGCCGGGGGACTCGGTGAAGAGGAAGTCGTCGACGAGGGTGCCGTCGGGGAGGACGGCCTGGGCCCGCACACCGGCGGGCGAGGGGAGGAGGTCCTCGTCCCGGGCGTCGGGCAGCAGCCGGCGGACCGCGTCCGCGAAGGCCCGGCGGGACAGCGAGCGGTGCAGCTCGCCCGCGCCGTGGCGCCAGTGGCGGCGGGCGATCCGCCAGGAGCCGCGGAAGGCGAGCGTCCCGGCGAGCTCAGCGGGGCGGACGGTGCGCCAGTCGTAGCCCTCGCGGGCCAGCGCGGGGACGGCGTTCGGCCCGATGTGGACGGAGCCGTCGATGCCGCGGGTCAGATGCACGCCCAGGAACGGGAAGGCCGGGTCGGGGACCGGGTAGACCAGGCCGCGGACCAGGGCGGCGCGCTCCGGGGCGAGGGTGAAGTACTCCCCGCGGAACGGCACGATCCGCATGCCCGGCGCGTCGCCGGCCAGCCGGGCGATCCGGTCGCAGTGCAGTCCGGCGCAGTTGACCAGGGCGCGGGCGCGGTAGACCGCGCCGCCGGCGGTGCGGACCGCGACCCGGCCGGGGCGGCGGCCGATCGCGGTGACCTCCTCGCCGAGGACGACCCGCGCGCCGTCCTCCTGGGCGAGCCGCGCCAGCTCCCGGGCCACCGCGCCGAAGTCGCAGATGCCGGTGGTGCCCACGTGGATCGCGGCCAGACCGCGCACCGCGGGCTCGTGCTCGGCGATCTGTGCGGGGCCCAGCTCCCGCACCGGCAGGCCGTGCTCGCGGCCGCGCTGGATGAGGCCGTGCAGCCGGGGCAGTTCGCCGCGGTCGGTGGCGACGATCAACTTGCCGGTGACCTCGTGCGGAATGTCGTGCTCCGCGCAGAACCCGACCATCTCCGCCGCCCCCTGGAGGGCGAAGCGGGCCTTGAGCGAGCCCGGCGGGTAGTAGATCCCGCTGTGGATCACGCCGCTGTTCCGCCCGGTCTGGTGGCGGGCCGCGCCGGGCTCCTTCTCCAGGACCACGACGCGTATGCCGGGCGCGGCGCGCGTGAGGGCATGGGCCGTGGAGAGCCCCACGATCCCGGCACCGATCACCAGCACATCGCAGTCGTACGCCGCCACTGCACCTCCCCAACCGCATGACCGCCGGCCCGCCCGTCGCCGCGGGCCCGCGCGTCATCGCCGACGCCGTAGTCCATCATGACGGGCGGCACCGACAATCCGCAGTGAGCCGTCCTGACCTGCGACGGCGGGCCCGCGGCGGCGGTGCTCGCGCCGGCGCTCCCGCCCGCCGCCGCTACGCCGGCGCCGCCAGCAACGGCCGGGCCCGCTCGCGGAGTTCGACCACGCGGGGCTCGTCCCCGTACGGCTCCAGGCGGTGCAGCAGATCGCGGACGTACTCCGTGGTGCGGGCGGACGAGATGCGGCCGGCGACCTCGACGGCACGGGTGCCGGCGGCGCATGCCGCGTCCAGATTGCCGGACTCCAGTTCGGCGACCGCGGACACCACGAGGCGCAGCCCGTGCGAGCGGACGAACTCCTCCGTCGGCCGGGAGAGCGCCTGCTCGGTGAAGCGCCGCACCTGACGGGGCAGCCGCAGGTCCCGGTAGCACTCGGCGGCGTCGGCGGCGAAGCGCTCGTAGGAGTAGAAGTCCAACCAGGACGGGTCCGGGTCGCCGCTGCGGGAGCGCTCCAGCCAGCCCTCGGACGCCTTCAGCGCCACCTCGCAGGCGCGCGCCTCGCCGGCCTTGGCCTGGGCCCGCGCCTCCACCAGGCGGAAGAAGCTCATGGTGCGGGCGGTGGCCAGACCGCGGTTGCGCTCCAGGGCGGCCTGGGCCAGGTCGACGCCCTCGTCGGCGAAGCCCCGGTAGGTCGCCTGGAGGGACATCGACGCGAGCACATACCCGCCCAGGGGGACGTCGGCGGCGGCGCGGGCCAGCCGCAGCGCCTGGATGTAGTACCGCTGGGCGGCCTCCTGTTGGCCGGTGTCGAAGGCCATCCACCCTGCCAGGCGGGTGAGTTCGGATGTCGCCCCGAAGAGCGCGCGGCCCACCTCGTCGCTGTACGAGGCGAGCAGCAGCGGCGCCGCGTCCACCCGGAGGCACTCCGGCACCATGGACGAACGCCAGTCCCCGCCCCCGTACTTGGAGTCCCAGCGCCGGGCATCCTCGGCCGCCTCGCGCAGCTTGGTGACATCGCTGTGGCCGACGTGCTGCGGGACCCCGGCGTCGCCGGCGGCCGCGGCGTCCTTGTCCCGCGCCTCGGCCGTCTCCCGCGCCACCGAACTGTCGGTCGGCGATATCAGCCAGCGGGAGGTGGGGGTCGCGTACGCGCTCACGGCGAACGATCCGGCCAGGCTCTGCCAGATGCCGCCGCCGCTGCCCCGCCGTCCGGCGAGATCGAGCCGGTACAACTCGGTCGCTGAGCGCACCGCGGCGCCCACGTCACGGGGGAAGGCCAGCCCCACTTCGGGCGCCGGATCGGCGTCGGCCAGCCCGATCTCGTGCAGCGGCACCGGACGCCCGAGCTTGCTGCCGATCGCCGACGCGATGAGGTGGGGCGCGGCGCCCTGGGGCACCATCCCCTTGGAGACCCACCGGGCCACCGACGTCTTGTCGTAGCGAAGCGTCAGACCGCGTTGCGCACCAAGGTCGTTGACCCGGCGCGCCAGTCCGGCATTGCTGATCCCCGCGAGGGCGAGAACGGTGCCGAGCTTTTCGTTCGGCCCGCGTGTATCCCTGGACATGCGCACCCCTCGACACAGCGACAGCCGCCCCGTACCCGGGGCATGCGTCCACCCAGAGTAGTTCGCCGGATCCCGACCGTTAAGGGTCGGTGTCTTGGATGGCGAGATTCGTGTTCAAACGGGGGTGCGGGAATTGGCATGTGCTCCGGGTACGTGTGCCCATGCGCCCGTCCGTGCGCGCTGGCTCCCCAACGCCCCTGGCGCTTCGATGAGTTCTGCGTGGGTCGGCCCGCTGCACTGGATCCAGTGGGCTGGGGGATACCGCCACCTCATTCCCCGCGGGTGGCGGTCCGGTCCGGGAGGCGCAGCCCGCTTCCCGGACCGTCGCGGGGACCGGGAGCCACCCGGCAACCGCACCGCACGAAGGCCGGTCCGGGACGCCGCCCGCTCCCCAACTCGCGGGAACAGTACGGACTTTGGCCGAAAAGCGACGGGTGAGTCATTCACGCCGTCGACCGCTCCGGGGGCCACACGGGGGGCCACCCGGGGCCGTCGCCGCGCCTCCCGCCCGCCACCGGGGGCACCGCACCGCCCCCTCGGGGCGGGCCGTCGCGCGCCCACCTCCGGGACTTCGCCGACGCCTCCCGCCGGGCGCCGCCATGGCAGCATGGAGCGCACGACAGCTGGGGAATCCGCTGTGCTGGGTGGCCGCCGGCCACCTGGGCGGACGGGGAATCGGGTGGAGGCGGCGATGCGCTGGCTGGTGGGGTGGAGCAGTGCCGCGACCGCCCACGGGGAGCGCCGCGCCCTGCTGCCCGTGGGGGCCCATCTCCTGTGGGGCGACCCCGATCCCCTCTGGGCGGTGGGCGACTGGCGGCCCCATGAGGTGCGCGTCGTCCAGGCCGACCCGGAGACCCGGCTCGCCGTCCTCGGGGTCTGCGGCGCCACCGACGACCAGCTGAAGGTGGGCCTGTACGCCGCCCGCGGGGGCGCCCTGCGCCACCTCACCGCCTGGCCGGGCAGCTACACCGCCGTCGCCCAGGTGGGACGCCGGATCACCGTCACCGGAGACCTGGCCGGCGCCCGGCCCGTCTTCCACACCCGCTGGGCCGGCGGGACGGCGTACGCCACCGCCGCCCTGCCGCTCGCCGACCTCGTCGGGGCCGGCCTCGACGTCGGCCACCTGGCCGCGCTGCTGGCCTGCCCGGACGCCCCCGAGGCGCTCGGCACCGGCACCCCGTACGAGGGCGTCCGCCGGATACCGCCCGGCCACGCCCTGGTGCTGCGCAACGGCACCACCGAGAGCGCCTCCTACGAACCGCCCGCTTCGCTGGCCGTCGCCGCCCCCCAACTCGCCCCGGACCGCGCCGTGGACGGCGTCCGCGAGGCCCTGGTGGAGGCGGTGCGCGCCCGGCTGGCCGCGCCGCGCTTCGCCCCGCACCCGGACGGGCCCGACCGGCTCGACCCCGGACCGGTGCCCGGGATGGGCCCCGCGGAGCGGCGCGCGGCGCGCGGCGGACCGGCCCCCGGTATCGGCGCCGACCTCTCCGGGGGCAGCGCCTCCGGCACGCTCGCCCTCCTGGCCGCCGGCCTCCCCGGGCAGCCCGGAAGGATCAACGGCCACGGCGAGCGCCTGCTGGCGGTGACCTTCAACGACCGCGCCACCCAGGGCGGTCAGGACCACCACGAGGCAGAACTGGAGCGCGCCCGCGGGATCGCCGACGACCCCCGGCTGCACCACGTCGTCGTCGCGGCCGGCGAGGAGGCCCTCCCGTACACCGGCCTGGACACCCTCCCGCTCACGGACGAGCCCGGCCCCTCGCTGACCCTCGCCGGCCGCCACCGCAGCCGGCTGCTGTCCGGCGGCGCCGACCACTTCGTCGGGAACGGCGCCCGCCAGGTCCTCGACGCCCACCCGGCCCGCCTCGCCGACCTCCTCATGGACCGCCGCCGGCGCCATCTGCTGCGCCCGGTCACCGCACTGGCCAGGGCCGACGGCCCGTCCGCGCACTCCGTGCTGGTCCCGTTCACCGTCTACCGGGCCGCCCGGAAGCTCGCCCGCACCCCCTACGCCACGGGGATCGCCGAGGCCGCGCGCCGCCTACGGGAGCGGGAGTTCGCCGACGAGCCGGTGGCGGGCGGCGCGGTGGACGCCTCACTGGCCGCGCTCGCCTGGTGCCGTCCGGGGCCCGCGGCCCGCTGGCTGACGGGGGAGGCGCTGGCCGATGTGGCGGTGCGCCTCGGGGACGCGGCGCACCGCTCGCCCGCCGCCGGCCGTCCCGGCGACCGGCGGGCCCGGGCCGCGCTGGCCCGCCAGGCCGCCGACCACCGGGTCTTCGAGCAGGCCGCCGAGGTCCGCAGCCAGCGGCTGCACGCGCCCTTCCTGGACAACCAGGTGGTGCTCGCCTGCCGCGCCCTGCCGGACACCCTCCGGGTGCAGCCGGGCGCCAGGGCGGCCGTCCTGCGCTCGGTGCTGGCCGGCGCCGGCGTCCGGGACCTGCCGCCCGGCTGGGGCGTCGCCTCGCACCACCCCCACACCGCCGCGGTCCGCGCCGGGTTGCGCGCCGCGGCCGGCCGACTGCGCCAGCTCTTCGAGGCGCCGCTGCTCGCGGACGCGGGGCTGATAGAGGCGCGGGTGGTCCGCACGGCGCTCAGCGCCGCCGCCGAGGGCGCCCCGCTGCCCCTGGACGGGCTGGCCGACCTGGTCTCCACCGAGCTGTGGCTGCGCCGGCTGCTGGCCCGCCGCGGCTCGTGCTGGACGGGCGCGGAGGCACCGCGGCAGCGGGCCCTCGCCCAGGGCGTGGTCCCCCGCGCCCGGCTCTCCTGAGGCGTCCAACTCCCCCAAGGGGCCGTGGTGTTGCTCGTCTCGCCTACTGGCCGTCGGGGTCGTTCTCCGTGGGGGCGGACGGCCGGAGCACGGCCACGCCCCGATGCGCCCCGCCGAACGGCGCGCCCACCCGGCGCACGGTCTCCACCGGGCGCCGCGACAGCACGGCACACATCGGCGTACTTCCCCGCGCGACCGCTGCGACCGTCGCTACCGCCCGCCGTGCCTGCCCGTACCCGACGACCGGCGCGCGCCCGGACCGCGTCGCCCCCTGCCGCTCACGGGACCCGCGTCCCCGTCCGCCACGCCCACCCCGCACCGCCTCACCGGCAGCTGATCTGCGACCGCGCCCAATCCCCCAGCGCCAGCAGATCGCCCGCGGTCTCCGGCTCGACCACCAGGCGCAGCGTCGTGCGCCCGGCCAACGGGACGTGCACCGGAACCGCCGGGTCCCCGCCGCGCACCACGTCCGACCGCCACAGCCGGACCCCGTCCGCGTACACCGAGAAGCGCAGCGCACCCAGCCCCAGGCTGAGGTCGTCGACACCGGCCACCGCGTCGTACGCGGTGCACTGCCGGTTGAGGTCGATGACCACCGAGGACGACGCGTGCACACTCACCCCGTGGGAATAGGCCGTGCCGCCGATGCTCGGGTGGTTCCGCTTCCACAGCCAGCTGCTGTCGACGGCGCGGACCTCCGGTGCGGTGCCGTCACCCGCGAAGTCGTACCGCAGCGCGTTGACTTGGTACAGCGTCGGCTCCGGGAGAGGCGGTGTGGGCGTCGGGGTCGGCGTGGGAGTGGGGGTCGGTGTCGGCGTAGGCGTCGTTTCCGGTGGTGTGGGGGTCGGCGCGGGGGCGGACTTCGTGGGCGTGGGCGTCGGAGTCGGAGTAGAGGTCGGTGTGGGCGTCGGGGTCGGCGTGGGCGTCGGCGGAGCGGGCGTCGGGCCGGGCTCCGCGCCCGGTGCGCTCGCCGGCGGCCGCGGGGTGTGCGACGGCCGCGGCGCGGGCATCGGCGGCGAGGCCGTCGCCGGCCGCTGCGGCTGCGCCTGCGCCTGCGGCTTCGGAGCCGGCTGCGGCGCTCCGGACAGCGCGAACGCCAGCGCCGCGCCCGCCACGACCACCAGCCCGACCCCGACGACGACCTTCACCGGCGCGGCCAGGCCCTCGCCCACGGCGGCCCCGCCGGCGCCGGCCGAGGCGCCCGAGCCCCCCGCCGCGGCCCCGCCGCCGGCGGCCGCCCCGGAACCGGAGCCCGCGGCGGCCGCGGCCACCCCGGCACCCGCCACCGCTCCGGCCCCCGCGACGCCGGCCACCGCCGCGGCGCCCTTGACGGCGTACCCGGCCGCGAACCAGCCGATGACCGCGAGCGGCAGCACCGCCCCGATCCGCTGGTTGAGGTCCACGACCTCCAGCGCCGCCCCGCGGCACCGGGCGCACTCCTCCAGGTGCTTGCGCAGCCCCCGCTCGGCCCGCATCCGCAGCCCGCCCCGGGCGTACGCGCCGAGCTGGTCGGCGTAGCGCGCGCAGTTGCCGCCCGAGGTCAGCGACTGGCTCACATGCGCCTGGAGATACGCCTGCTTGAGGCCCTCCCGGGCCCGGTGCGCGAGGACGGCGGTGGCGTTGGCGGTCAGCCCGAGCAGCGGCGCGACCTGGCTCGGCGACTCGTCCTCGACGGTGGTGTGCCACAGCACCGTCTGATAGCGCTCCGGCAGGCTGCGGAACGCCTGTACCGCCATCGTCTGCTCGGCCTCGTGCATCGCCCGGACGTCCGCGCCCGGGTCCAGGGTGCCGTCGTCCAGGGAGGAGCCGGCCGCGGACACCGCGAACACCGCGAAGTCCTCGACCAGATGCTCCCGCCGGGCCGTTCGCGCCCAGGCCGCGGCGACCCGCCGGACGGTCGTCAGCAGATAGGCGCGCACCGCGGAATCCGGTCCCGCCCCGCCGCGCACCGCCTGGAGGGTGCGCGCGAACACCTCGCCGGTCAGGTCCTCGGCGGTGTGGACGTCCCGGCAGCAGCCGCGCGCGTACCGGCGCACCGCCTCGGCGTGCCGGCGGTACAGCTCCTCATAGGCACTGTCGTCGCCGGCGCGCAAGGCGGAGACCAACTGGGCGTCGGACGGCGGGAGTTCGGCGTCCGCGCCCTCGGCGGACGGCTCCCCGGCGGGCTCCGCCGGCTTCTCCTGCCGCCGGGAACTCCTGCGCTGCGCCGGCACGCTGGGCCCGGCGCTCTCCGCACCGGCCGCCGGCGGCGTCGCCCCCAGCGGACCGGGCTGATCCGGCACCTGATCCGACGGCGGTCCCGCGCTCGCGCCGCGCCGTTCGTCCCGCCCGTCAACGTCCATCGTCGAGGCCCCCGAACCCGCCATCACACCGCAACACCGCGCAAGCGTGCCACACCAGGGGCCTGTGCTTCACCGCTCGGGTGGGCAACCACTCATCCGGGGCGGCCGCACGGGCGTTCACCCGAACCGGGCCTTCCGCCGCCGCCGGAGCCACCGCACCGCAAGGGGCGCCGCCACCCCGCCCGGAGGCCCCGCATCCGGGACCCCCGTGCCAGGGAGCGGCCCCGCCGGAGCGGCCGGCGGCGCCGGTGGGCCCGGCACCGCGCCGTCTCGCCGCGCGTTCGTCCGCCGCGCACCGCCGTGCCGTGCGCACCCCGCCGCCGAGCCGGCCGTCCCGCATCACGAGGCGGGTCGTGACCGCAGCCCTTCCAGCAGGATCTCCAGCAGCCGCGCGGAGGCGGCCTGTTGCTGTCCGGGATCGGGCAGCGCGGGCGCGCCCGTGGCAATGACTAACAGCACGTCGGAGACCGTGACATCGGCCCGCAGCGCACCGGCCGCCCGGGCCCGCTCCACCAGCCGCCCGACGACCTCCAGCAGCGCCTGCCCGCCCGGCGTCTCGTCGGCCTCCGCGGCGATACGCGGTCCGTCCTCGCCCGGCGCCACCCGCTGCAGCGGCACCCGCGCGGCAGTGCCGCCGTCCGGCACCCGCTCCTCGCCCGGGCCCACCCGCAGGATGCCCGGCGGCAGCAGCCGCCCCGCCCCCGAGGCGACCGACGTCCGCAGGAACCGCGCCAGCGCCGACCACGGATCGTCCTCCTGCCCCAGCGCGGTCCGCGCCTGCTCGGTCAGCCGGGAGGTCTCCTCCTCGGCTATCCGCCGGACCAGGACGTCCTTGCTCGGGAAGCGGCGGTAGACCGTCCCGACGCCGACCCGGGCGCGCCGCGCCACGTCCTCCATCGGCGCGCCGTACCCCAGCTCGCCGAAGACCTCGCGGGCCGCGCGCAGCACGTGCTCCAGATTGCGCTGGGCGTCCACCCGCAGCGGTGTGCTCCGGCCGTTGGTCCCGGCCGCCGT
Organism: Streptomyces sp. NPDC093097; assembly: GCF_044754325.1. Classification (NCBI taxonomy): domain Bacteria; kingdom Bacillati; phylum Actinomycetota; class Actinomycetes; order Kitasatosporales; family Streptomycetaceae; genus Streptomyces; species Streptomyces sp. NPDC093097. The sequence continues at coordinate 6,367 of NZ_JBIVOW010000036.1, read as the reverse complement.
GCCCGCTGCCCTGCTCACGGCGCCGTTGGCACCGTCGGAAGCGGTGGTCATCGTGACCGCCGCCGGCCATTGAGAGCCCTGAATATGCATAACTGATCCCCCGGTAATGACGTCTCCCCCCGGAGACTCCCCGCCCTGACGGTCGGGGTGACCCGACAAGAGGAGGCACCCCAACGAGATACGAACATAGTTGAGCCCGCGTCAAGATTGAAGGGGGTCCTCCGCCTGCCGCATCCCCCGATCGGCCCAACTGACCGGATCCGCTCCGAGCACCCCTTCTCCCGCCCCAGGCCAACCTCGTCCTGACCAGCGTACTTCGCACCGGTGGTACGGAATGCCCCGTTCCGCACCCCGGTCCAGTACCGGACATACTTTTCGACCGGCCTGTGGACAAAGCCGTTGCGGCAGTGCGTCATGGAACAGTGCTGTGCTGTCCGGGGGCGCAGCGCCCGACGGTGGCCGCGCCGCCGGCCCGGCCGCCCGTTCGGTGGCGCCCCGGCCTGGTCGACACCGCGAGGAGAACCTCTGTGAAGACTGTGTCTTCGGACGACGTGGCGCGCATTCTGGTGGTCGGCGGCGGCTACGTGGGGATGTACACCGCCCTGCGGCTGCAACGGACGCTCAAACAGGAACTGCGGCAGGGCACGGTCGAGATCGTCGTCGTCGACCCCGAGCCGTATATGACCTACCAGCCGTTCCTCCCGGAGGCCGCCGCCGGCTCGATCTCCCCGCGCCATGTCGTCGTCCCGCTGCGCCAGGTCCTGCCGCACTGCACGGTCGTCATCGGCGAGGTCACCGCCGTCCGGCACGACGAACGGAAGGCGACCATCGCCACCCTGGCCGCGGAGGAGAGCGGCGAGGACCACCTGGCCATCGGCTACGACGAACTGGTCCTCGCGCCGGGATCGGTCTCGCGCACCCTCCCCATCCCCGGCCTCGCCGACGTCGGCATCGGCTTCAAGACCGTCGAGGAGGCCATCGGCCTGCGCAACCACGTCCTGGGGCAGCTCGACATCGCCTCCTCCACCCGCGACCCCGAAGTCCGCGACGCGGCGCTGACCTTCGTCTTCGTCGGCGGCGGCTACGCCGGTGTGGAGGCGCTGGCCGAACTGGAGGACATGGCCCGCTACGCCGTCCGCTACTACCACAACGTCCGGTCCGAGGACATGAGGTGGATCCTGGTCGAGGCCACCGACCGGATCCTGCCCGAGGTCGGCGCCGCCATGGGCCGCTACACCGTCCGCGAGCTGCGCGCCCGCAACATCGACGTCCGGCTGGAGACCCGCCTGGACTCCTGCGAGCAGCGCCTGGTCCGGCTCAGCGACGGCTCCCGCTTCCCCGCCCGGACGGTGGTGTGGACCGCCGGCGTCAAGCCCCATCCCCTCGTGGCCGCCACCGGACTGCCGCTGACCGACCACGGCCGCCTCAAGTGCACCGCCGCACTCCAGGTGGACGGCGCGGAGCACGCCTGGGCGGCCGGGGACGCGGCGGGCGTCCCGGACCTGACGGCGCCGCTGCCCCCCACCCCCGACACCCCGCGCACCCTCTGCGCCCCCAACGCCCAGCACGCCGTCCGCCAGACCAAGGTGCTCGCCGAGAACCTCACCGCCACCCTGCGCGGCGGCAGGATCCGCAACTACCGGCACCGGTACGTCGGTTCGGTGGCCTCGCTCGGTCTGCACAAGGGCGTCGCGCACGTCTACGGCCGCAAACTGAAGGGCTATCCGGCGTGGTTCATGCACCGCGCCTACCACCTCAGCCGGGTGCCCACCGTCAACCGCAAGGCCAAGATCCTCGCCGAGTGGACCCTCGCCGGCCTGTTCAAGCGCGAGATCGTCTCCCTCGGCTCGCTGGAGAACCCGCGCGCCGAATTCGAACTCGCCGCGGGTACCGGCCGGCACAACGAGACCAGTTGACCGGCCGCCCCACCAGGGATGTTGACCGCCCGCCCGGCCGGCACCGACCGGCCCACCCGGAACCGGGAACTCCGCCCGGGCGCCCGGCGTCTGACGGATGACCGTCCGGTCGGCCACACTGGACGTGTGACCATGGGTGGGCTCGTATCTGCGAAGAGTGACAATCACGAGGATTCAGGACGTTTGCTGCATTCCATCAGCGGGTGCCGACAGCGCCCCCGGCCACGCCACGGGGCGACCCCCCACGCCGACGGCCCGTCCCCGCGCGACGACGCGAAGTAAGAGGTACCCGTCCGTGATCTTCACGCGCTGGAGCGCCAGATTCCCCGGCACGCAGCGGCGCACCGCCGCCCGGTCCGACCGCGCTGCCCCGCCCTCGGGACCCACGGCGCACGCCGCCGCGCCCGCATCCGGCGGCGACCGGCCCGCCGGCCCGCCCGGCACCGTCCCCGCCGCCCGCGCCGAGGGCCCCGCCGGCGAGGACATCCCACCGCACGCCGCCCCGCCCACGGTCGACGCGCTCTCCGTCCACGACATCCTCGGCACCATCCCCGCCCTGGTCGCCGTCGTCTACGGCCCCGAGCACCGCATCGCCTACGTCAACGGCGCCTACGCCGGCGTCTTCGGCCCCCGCCCCGCCGGCCGCACCGCCCGCGAAGCCCTCCCCGAACTCGCCGAACTGGGCCTGCTGCCCCTGATGGACCAGGTCCTCCGCAGCGGCAAACCGCGCACCGTCAAGTCCCGCAAGGTCCCCGCCGGCGCCGGCAGCGACCGCACCCGCGACGGCTACTACACCTTCACCTGCACCCCCATCGAGGTCGCCGCCAGCGGCCCGGCACCCGACCCGGAGGTCGCCTGCGTCGCCCCGCACAAGGGCGTCCTGGTCTTCGGCGCCGAGGTCACCGACCAGATCGAGTCCGCCGAGCGCCTCCGCGCCAGCGAGGCCCGCCAGCGCGCCGCCGCGGTCACCCTCCAACGCTCCCTGCTCCCGCAGGAACTGGAACAGCCCGACGACCTGCGCGTCGCCGCCACCTACCAACCCGGCGGCACCGACGCCGCGGTCGGCGGCGACTGGTACGACGTCATCACCCTCGGCGCCGGCCGCACCGCCCTGGTCATCGGCGACGTCATGGGCCGCGGGGTGCGCGCCGCCGCCGTCATGGGCCAGCTCCGCACCGCGGTCCGCGCCTACGCCCGCCTCGACCTCCCGCCCCACGAGGTCCTCCAGCTCCTCGACGGCCTGGCCGCCGAGATCGACGCCAGCCAGATCGCCACCTGCGTCTACGCCGTCCACGACCCCAACGAGGGCCGCCTGATCTACTCCTCGGCCGGCCATCTGCCGATGCTCGTCCGCGACGCCGACGGCACCGTCCGCCGCGCCGCCGAACCGACCGGCCCGCCCCTGGGCACCGGCGGCTGGGTGCACACCTCCGGCTCCGTCCCGCTCAGCCCCGGCAGCAGCGCCGTCCTCTATACCGACGGCCTCGTCGAACGCCGCGACAAGGACATCGACGAGGGCGTCGCCGCCCTGGAGCGCGCCTTCGCCGGCGCCACCGGAGGCCCCGACATCGTCTGCGACCGGCTGCTGCGCTCCCTGGGCATCACCGCCAGCCACGACGACGACGTCGCCATCCTCGTCATCCAGAACCCCGCCCGCACCGGGCACGACGCCGAGCTGTTCCACAACGCCGCGCTGGAACTCCACGGCGGCACCGAGGCGGCACCCCGCGCCCGTGCCTTCGCCTCCGGCGTCCTCGCCTCCTGGCGCTTCTCCACCGAACTCCACGACCTCGGCGTGCTGGCCGCCAGCGAACTGGTCGCCAACTCCCTCCAGCACGGCACCCCGCCGATGCGCCTGCGACTGCGCCGCACCGACCGCCGCCTGATCATCGAGGTCACCGACGGGGACGACCACCTGCCCCGCCGCCGCCGGGCCGAACCGATCGACGAGACCGGCCGCGGCATCTCCATCGTCGCCACCATCGCCTCGTCCTGGGGCTCCCGCCGGACCCCGGGCGGAGGCAAGGCGGTCTGGTGCGAATTCGCCCTCCCCAAGGTCTGACCGACGACCTCCGGGTGCGAGGCCACGCCACCGGCGGGCACCGCACCCGGAACGGGCCTCAGGCGGCCGCGGCCACCGCTTCGGCCTCCACCCGCTGCGCGGGCACCGTCGCCCGGTGCGGCTGGTCCTGCGCCGGGGTGAGCATCCGCCCCAGCCGCAGCGCCAGCACCGTGATCCCGAGCGTGCACGCGATCAGCATCGCGAGGTACGCGACGTACATCCCCTGCCCGACCATCAGCGCCCCGACGGCCGGCCCGATCGCCAGCGCCAGCTGCTTGACCAGCGCGAACGCCGAGTTGTACTGACCTATCAGCGAGGCCGGCGCCAGATCCGCCACCAGCGGCGCCACCGTCGGCGACAGCATCGACTCCCCGACACCGAACAGCGCGTACGTGGAGATCAGCAGCACCGTCGCCACCGCCTGCGTCCCGTGCACCAGCCCGGACAGCCCGGCGGCTATCCACGCCACCGTCCAGACGATGCCCACCAGCGCCATCACCCGGCTCCGGCGCCTCCGCTCGACCAGCCTGAGCACCACGAACTGCGCCGCCACGATCGCCGCGGTGTTGGCCGCCAGGGCGATGCCCAAGGTGGCCGGCTCGATCCGGGTGACCTCCGTGGCGTACGCCGCCAGCCCCGACTCGAACTGCCCGTAGCAGGCGAAGAACAGCACGAAGCCCAGCACGCACAGCCACACCATCCGCCGGTCGCGGAACAGCGCCCGCCAGGCACCCTCGGCCCGCGCCTCGGTCGGCACCTCGTCCTCGACCTTGGGTGCCCGCGGCAGCCGCACGGTCGCGATCGCCACGCCCAGCACCAGGAACATCACGGCCTCGATGGCGAAGAGCCGCACGAAGCTGGACGCCTGCGAGGCGTCCACCAACTGACCGCCGACCAGACCGCCGATGCCCAGTCCCAGGTTGTTGAGGAAGAACTGGGTGGCGAACGCCCGCGACCGGGTCACCGTCGTCGAGCACCACACGATCATCGTGGCGAGCGCCGGCTGGATCACCGCTATACCGGCACCCAGCGCCACCGCCGACGCGATGACCATCGGCTCGTTCGACGACAGCCCGATCCCCAGCGACCCGACGGCGGCCGAGACCGTGCCGACGATGGCCACCGGCAGCGGCCCCCGCCGGTCGATGGCCCGCCCGGTCACCGGCAGCACGACCAGCGCGGACACCGCCAGCATCGCCAGCACCACACCAGCCGTGCTCGCACCGAGGTGCCGCACATTCGCCACGTAGATGTACAGATACGGCACGGTGAAGCCGCTGCCGAACGCGCTCAGCGCGTTCCCCAGCTGGATCCGGCGCAGCGCGGCGCCCATCGCGGTGGTCACACTCACCTACCTAGGTCAGATCACAAAAAGACGGATACGTATCAGGAACCCCCCGAGCCGAGCCGAGACAACGTGCCGGACGTCCAAGACCGGACAGTCACACCCTCAAGACTTCGACCCTAAAGTTCGAAGCTAAAGAGTACATGACGAAGAACTTCAATGCCAAGGGCTTTCGTGTCATACTGCGGCGCATGCCAGAGCCCTCCGATACGGCCGCCGGCGGCACCGAGCCGAGCCTTGAGGAACAGATCGCGGCCTACCAGCGCGAGTTCCAGGACCTCGACCCCCAAGTGGAGAAGGTCGTCTCCGCACTGCAGCGCCTCAACCGTCGGATGAACGTCGCCTACGGCCGCCAGACCGCCACCCTCGGCCTGAGCAACGCCGAATGGGAGGTCCTCAAGGCCCTCGTCGTCTCCGGCGTGCCCTACCGCCTGGGTCCCGGCGAACTGGCCAAGCGCCTCGGCCTCACGCCGGCCGCCATGACCCACCGCATCGACCGCATGGCGAACGAGGGCCTGGTGACCCGCGAGCGCGACGAGACCAACCGCGTACGCGTCATCGTCGAGTTGACCCACGAGGGCCGCGAGAAGTGGCTGGAGGCCATGCGCATGGCCTCGGTCTTCGAGGAAGAGCTCCTCCAGGACCTCTCCGGCGACGAGCGCCGGATCCTGGGCGACGCCCTGACCCGTCTGCTGCGCCGCGTCGAGGACGCCCAACCGGACGCCGAAGGCCGCCTCAGCGACCTCGACTGACCCAGGTTGACACGGCCTCCCCCGATCCGTAGTGTTCTCCGAGTTGCCAAAGAGCCGGAACGGTTCTGTGGCAGCCATCCCGCCGCATCGCGGCATCTCACTACCGCACGGCCCCTCAACGGGATCGAATTCCGCACGCCGAAATTCATTCCGGGCGCCTGATTAGGCGTCATCGAGGAATTCCGCTAACGTAGTGAACACCCCGCCGACGGGGAATCGGATCGAAATTCGAACCGCTCGCATCTCACTGAGATGTGGACCGGAACGGAAAGAAGATCTGATAAAGTCGGAA
>NZ_JBIVOW010000035.1:0-62724 GCF_044754325.1 Streptomyces sp. NPDC093097 | reverse complement strand
ACTCCGAAGAATTGCGGGTGGCCGCCTCCATGTTCAGGGCCTCAGCATCAAACCCCACCAAGGAATGATCTTGGCGGGGTTAAAAGTAAAGCTTACGGAGTGTCGTTCTCCGTGCGGACACGGCGGGCCGAGCAGGTCCGGCTGGGCAGTGGTCGAGGGACTGCGGTACAGGTGCTCCCCTGTCAGAACGTCTACGCCAGGGCCTCGTTGGGCAGGCCGTTTTCGAGGGACTCGATGACCCAGTCGGCCTTGGCCTCGGTGAGCTGAGCGGAGTTGAAGTTGTGGCTGGCCACGCCGACGCAGGCGACCCCGGCCGCATGGGCGCCCTCCACGTCGTGCGGGGTGTCGCCGATGACCACGCAGCGGTCCGGGGCCAGGTCCTCGCCATAGACCAGGGAGGCCCGGCGCATCGCGATGCGGGTGACCTCGGCGCGGTCGTTGGAGTCCGAGCCGTAGCCGCCGAAGGAGAAGAACCGGTTCAGGTTGGCGCGGTGCAACTTGACGTGCGCGGCGGCCTCCAGATTGCCGGTGATCAGGCCGACCAGGTAGCCCTCGTCGACGAGCTCGGGCAGCAGGTCCTCGACGCCGGGCAGCACGCGGTAGCTTTCGGACTCGTTCACGGTCTGGTGCAGGTAGTGCAGGCGGCGTTCCAGGAGCCTGGTGAACTCGTGCCGTTCGGGTTTGCGGCCCAGTACGGACTCGAAGGTCTTGCGGCCCACATCGGGGTCGGTCATGCCGGTGTCGGTGAACTTGCCGATGTCGGCGGGGATGCCGTACAGCTCGTCGAAGGCCAGGCACCAGGACCGGGCTCCGGCCCCACCGGTGACGATCAGCGTGCCGTCGATGTCGAACAGCAGGGCCAGGTGTCTGCGATCACGGGTGTTCATCCGGTCGGCCTTTCCGCGTGCCCGCCAAAGCCCTTGCGCATGGCCGACAGGACCTTGTTGGCGAAGAGGTCCAGGTCCCTGGAGCCGAACCGGGAGAACAGCGCGGAGACCAGGGTGGGCGCGGGAACGCCCTCCTCCACTGCGGCGACCGCGGTCCAGCGGCCTTCGCCGGAGTCCGAGACCCGGCCGGAGAACTCGTCCAGGTTCGGGGATCGCAGCAAGGCGTCTGCGGTGAGGTCGAGCAGCCAGGACCCGATCACGCTGCCGCGGCGCCACACCTCCGCCACTTCGGCGAGGTCGAGGTCGTAGCGGTAGTACTCGGGCCGCTCAAGCGGGGCGGTCTCGGCGTCGGCCTGGCGGCTCGCGGTGCCGGCGTCGGCGTTCTTCAGGATGTTCAGGCCCTCGGCGTAGGCGGCCATGAGCCCGTATTCGATGCCGTTGTGCACCATCTTCACGAAGTGCCCGGCACCGGCCGGCCCGCAGTGCAGGTAGCCGTGTTCTGACGGCGTGGCGGTTCCGTGCCGGCCTGGGGTGCGCGGCGCCGCGTCCACGCCGGGGGCGATCGCCTCGAAGATCGGCCGGAGTCGGTCCACGATCTGGTCCGAGCCGCCGATCATCAAGCAGTAGCCGCGGTCCAGTCCCCACACACCGCCGCTGGTCCCCACGTCGACGTAGTGGATGCCTGACGTGGAAAGTGCCTCGGACCTGGTGATGGCGTCCCGGTAGTAGGAGTTGCCACCGTCGATGACCACGTCGTCGGCTTCCATGTGGTCCGCCAGGCCGTCGACAGTCTTGGCGGTGATCTCGCCGGCCGGCACCATCACCCAGACCGCCCGTGGCTTGCTCATCTTGCCCACCAGGTCCTCCAGGGAGGACGCCCCGGTGGCTCCTTCGCCCTGCAGTTCCTCCACCGCAGCCGGGTTGACGTCGAACACCACGCAGTCGTGACCCGCGCGCATCAACCGCCGGACGAGGTTGGCGCCCATCCGGCCCAGCCCGATCATTCCGATCTGCATCTCGTGCCTCCTTCTCCGTTCTCGTGTCATGCCTGGTCTTGGTCGTGGAGCTCTCCCTGGCCCCTGCGCGCCCGCCGTGTCCGGTGCCGGGCGTCGACGCGGGCGCGCAGGTCACCGTCAGGTCAGGCATGCCGGGGCCGCCCAGGGCGGCGTCCGGGCGGTTGGGAAGGCTCCGGCAAGGCGACCGGTTGTTTGACGGACCGTGACTGGGGGCTGCCACGGGATACGGTCAGCGGCTCCCCGCAGTGTTTGATCTGGAGCGGCTCTCCCTCCTTCAGGGTGTAGGTGGCCCGAGAATCGGTGATCTCGACTCGCAGACACCGCTGCCGCACATGGAGGGAGAAGGCCAGCCGGCTGAGCTTCTCGGGCAGCCTGGGCGCGAAACGCACGGTCTCCCCGTGATAGCGCATCCCGCCGAAGCCGGCGACCAGCGCGATCCAGGAGCCCGCCAGGGAGGCGACGTGCAGGCCGTCGCGGGTGTTCTTCTCCAGGTCGTCCAAATCCATCAGCGCCGCCTCCCCGAGGTAGTCGTAGGCCAAGCTCAGATGTCCCACCTCGGCTGCCATCACCGCCTGGATGCAGGCGGACAAGGACGAGTCACGAACGGTCAGCGGCTCGTAGTAGGCGAAGTTGCGTGCCTTGTGCTCCTCGGTGAAGGCGTCGCTGCGCACGTACATCGCCATCACCAGATCCGCTTGCTTGATCACCTGCTTGCGGTACAGGTCGAAGTACGCGGCGTGCAGCATCAGCGGATAGTCGTCGGGTCCGGTGGCGGCGAAGTCCCACACCTGGTGGCGGGTGAACCCCGCCGACTGCTCATGGATGCCGAGCGCCTCGTTGTAGTGCACCGTCATCGCCTTGGCCGCCTCCCGCCAGGCGGCGGTCTCCTCCTCGTCGACCCCGAGGGCGGCCGCCTGCTCGGGGTGGCGCTCAGCGGCGTCGGCGGCGGCCAGCAGGTTCTCCTGGGCCATCAGATTGGTGTAGGTGTTGTCGTCGGCGATGGCGCTGTACTCGTCGGGCCCGGTGACCCCGTCGATGTGGAAGCGGCCGTTGGAGTCGTGATGGCCGAGCGAGTGCCACAACCGGGCGGTCTCCACCAGCAGTTCCACGCCGGTCTCGCGTCCGAACTCCGCATCATCGGTGAGGGTGAGATAGCGCAGCACGGCGTGGGAGATGTCGGCGTTGATATGGAAGGCCGCGGCGCCGGCGGGCCAGTACCCGGAGCACTCCGACCCGTCGATGGTCCGCCAGGGGAACGCCGCGCCTTTCAGGCCGAGTTGGCGGGCGCGGGCCCGGGCCGCGGGCAGGGTGTCCTGGCGCCAGCGCAGGGCGTCGGCCACGCAGCCCGGGTAGACGAAGCTGAGCACCGGCAAAACGAAGATCTCGGTGTCCCAGAAGGCGTGCCCGTCGTATCCGGAGCCGGTCAGGCCCTTGGCCGGGATGGCCCGCTGCTCGGCCCTCGCGGCGGCCTGCAGCGCGTGGTAGAGGGCGAAGCGTACGGCCTGCTGGATCTCCGGGTCGCCGTCGACCTCGACATCGGCGTGTTCCCAGAAGTCGTCCAGGAACGCCCGCTGTTGGTCGATCAGCCCCTGCCAGCCGATGCTGCGAGCGCCCGCAAGCGCGGCCTCGACCTGGTCCCGCAGGGCCGGCAGTGAGCGCGTGCCCGACCAGCCGTAGGAGACGAACTTCTCCAGACGGAGCGTCTCGCCGGGCCGCAGCTCCGTGATCACGTTGAGCCGGGCCACATCGTCCGCGCTCTCAGCGGAGGTCTGGGTGGCTTGCGGGCCGCGCACGATGTGGTCGGCGGCAGCGGCGACCCGCAGGCCGCTGGCGGCGGTGCAGTGCACCAAGCGCAGCCGCAGGTCGCTGGCGCTGTGCTCTTCCGAGAGCAGCGGGGATTTCAGGGCGCCGGCGACCCGCGGATCGCCGGTCAGGGTGGGCAGTTGCTCGTTGGCGACGAGTTCGGACTGGACGACGAGCTGTACCTCGTCGTCGAGGGGTTCCACCTCGTAGGCGATCGCGGCGATGGCCCGCTGGGTGAAGGAGACCAGGCGGACGGAGCGCACCCGCACGGTCTTGCCGGCCGGCGAGGTCCACTCGCAGGTCCGATGCAGCAGCCCGCTGCGCAGATCCAGCACCCGCTCGTGCGAGCGCAGCGTCCCGTAGCGCAGGTCGAACGGCTCATCGTCGACGAGCAGGCGGATCAGTTTGCCGTTGGTGACGTTGATGACTGTCTGGCCGGACTCCGGAAAGCCGTAGCCTCCCTCCGCGTACGGCAGCGGATGCCGCTCGAACACGCCGTTGAGGTAGCTGCCGGGCAGGCCGTGCGGCTCCCCCTCCTCCAGGTTGCCGCGCCAACCGATGTGTCCGTTGGACAGGGCGAAGACCGATTCGCTCTGTGCCAGGACGTCCCAGTGGAGCCCGGTCTCGCGCACCCGCCAGGGCTCGGCCGCGTAAGCGGAATGCGTGATCACCTTCTGTTCTCCAGCAGCTCGGCGAGGTCGTCCACGACGGTGTCGGCGCCGTGCTCGCGCAGCGCATCGGCCTGACCGGCCCGGTCGACTCCGACGACGTATCCGAAGGCGCCGGACCGTCCGGCGTCCATTCCGGCCAGTGCGTCCTCGAAGACCGCGGCCGCACCGGGTTCGACACCGAGGTCGTGTGCTGCTGCGAGGTAGGTGTCCGGGTGCGGTTTGCCAGGCAGTCTGCGCTCGGCGGCGACGATGCCGTCGATCCTGATGTCGAAGAGCGCCTGGATCCCGGCCGACGTCAGGATGTCCTGGGCATTGGCGCTGGAGGAGACCACGGCGGTGGGCAGACCGGCCGCCCGTACGGCCTCGACATAGCGGACGGAGCCCGGGTACGCCTCGACCCCCTCGGTGCGGATCTTCTCCAGCAGCAGTGCGTTCTTGCGATTGCCGAGGCCGTGCACCGTGTCGAGCTCCGGAGGGTCGTCGTCCGAGCCCTCGGGCAGCTCGATGCCGCGTGAGGCCAGGAAGACCCGTACGCCGTCGGCGCGCGGGCGGCCGTCGACGTACTCGTCGTAGTCGGCGGCCGCGTCGAAAGGCCGGAAATCGGGGCCTTCCCGGCGTCGCAGGAAGTCGTCGAAGGTCTGCTTCCAGGCCGCGTCGTGCACCGCCGCAGTCTTGGTCAGCACACCGTCCATGTCGAACAGACAGGCACGTACGGCATCCGGAAGACCCAGTTTCCGCATGACTTCCGTTTGCCCGCTTTGATGCCTTTTATCACCTCCGGCCTGTAAAGAGTGAACCGGCAGGTCGACGGCCCGGACAAGCCCAGGCAAGGAGACGGCGCGGAGGCGCGGGCGACGATGAGAGGCAACGCTCGGAGTCCACCAAGCCATGACGCCGGCCCACCGCCGCGCGCAGGACACCGCAACAGCCGTCAGGACGGCACGAGGCGTCGGACCGCATCGACGCGGTCCGACGCCTACAGAAATAGCTATGACTGGGACGTCGCCTGCGGCGAACTCTCCCCCGACATCGGCCTCGACAGCCTGGCCGTCTCCGCCCTCGCGATCCGCCAACGCGCCTACGTACTGGCCCGCTTGAGAGGCTCAAAGGAGCCGTTCCGCCAGGCCGGCCGCGGCACAGCCCGGTTGCTCACCCTGGCCTCGCCGCGCGGCAACCGCACACAGGCAGTGCCCGCGGCCCCGGCCGGCTGAGCACGCGTTCACGGCGAACCGGATCGACGCGCCCGGGGCGCGACCGGACAGGCTGCCGGGCTCACGACTGTCGGCGTCGGTCCCATTCGGCCATCAGGCCGAACAAGGCGACCTTGTCGACCACGGGCTGGTCGGGGTGGATCTCGCGGTAGCGCTGGTAGATGTTGACCACGACCCGTTCGGCGTCCAGCCAGTCGGCGTATTCGGCCAGATCGACGCCGAACGCCGCCTCCTGGAAGTCATGCCCCTTGGCGAACGCGGCATCGGCCTGCTCGACGACATGGCGGAAGTAGTCCCGGACCGAGCGGATCCCGTCGGCGTCTGTCACCGGGCCATGGCCCGGCACCACGGTCGACGCCCCGAGCCCGATCATCGTGTCGCAGGCATCGATCCAGCCGGCGATGGGGCCGCTCCACACGATCGGCGTGCACCCGATGAACAACAGGTCGCCCGCGAAGAGCACCCCCACGTCGGGAACGTGCACCACCGTGTCGGCCTCGGTGTGGGCGGGCCCGAGATTGAGCAGCCGCACCTCGCGGCCGCCCACCTCGATGGTGAGCCGCCGGTCGAAGGTCTGGTCGGGCATGCGCAGGCGGATGCCGCCGAAGTCGAACGCTTCGAAACGCTCGCGCAGGTAGGGCGTGAGCGTCGGCCCGAGGTCCATCACCTGGAGGGCCGCGGTCAGCTCCGGCGGCATCTCGCTGTGCATCTCGCCTGCCGTCCCCTTGGCCGCGATGATCCGGGCCGTGTCGGGAAGCAGCTGGCCGCCGTGGGTGTGGTCACCGTTGGAGTGGGTGAGCACGGCATGGCTCAGCGGGTGGCGGTCCGTGATCGACCGCATGCCGTCGAGCATCTCGGCGGTGAGCGGCAGGTCGAAGAGCGTGTCGACCAGCAGGGCGGCGCCGTCGCCCGCGACCAGCCCCGCATTGCTCATGCCGTACTCGCCGTGGGGCAGCAGCCAGGCCCAGACGCCGTCCCCGACCTGGTGCAGCCCCTTGGTGTAAGGCAGGGCGGAGGTAGCCGTGTTGACCCGCGGCCGGCGGGGCTTGGCCGTGGGGTGGGGGCGGGCGGCGAGCGGATGGGGGGCGGTGCCTGCCCGTACGATCTGCCGTACCTCGCCCAGCACCTCGGCGCGCAGCGACACCACATCGCCGTCCTTGAGCCAGCCACGGAACGCCGCGGGGTCGCCGAGGTCGAGGTGTTCGAGCAGGCAGCAGCCGGGAACGGTGCCCGAGCCGAAGACCTCTCCCGGCTGGAGCTCTACTCCGCGGGAGGCGTACGAGATGACCTCGGCGAAGGACCAGTCCATGGCGTCGGTACGGCCCTCGCCGACCTTCTCGCCGTTGACCTCGGCCCGCACCTGGAGTGCGAGTCCGCCGTCCGGGCCGAGGGGCAGCTCATCGGGAGTGACCAGCCACGGTCCGAGCGTGGATGCGCCGTCCTTGCCCTTGGCCTGGCCGATCTTGAGCTGACTTTCCAGGCCCTGCAGGTCGCGGGCGCTCCAGTCACAGAAGAGTGTGTAGCCGGCGATGTGGTCCTCGGCCTGTTCGGGCGTCAGGTCGCGGCCCGCGGTGCCGATGACCGCGGCGATCTCCAGCTCGAAGTCGAACCAGGCACTGCCGGGCGAGATGGTCACGTCGTCATGGGGGCCGATGACGGTGGTGGGATTGGCGAAGTAGAAGGCGGGGATCTGGTACCAGGTCGGCTCCAACTCCCCCGTACCGCCGATCGCCTTGAGGCCGGCGCGCATGTGGTCGAGGAAGCACAGGCAGTCCCGAACGGACGGCGGCCTGGGGATGGGGGCCTTCAGCGTGACGTCGGCGAGGGCAACGACCTCGGCGGGTTCGGCGAGCGCCCGCTCGCCGGCCTCCCGCAGTGCGGGGCCGAGCAGTTCCACCAGGGTCGTGCCCTGTGGAAACGCGTGGATCAGGTCACCGTCGATGACACCGGCCCGGTCACCGTCATTCGAGGCGTAGGTGACGAAGCGCAAAACGACCTCCTTCTGCCTGCCGGCTCTCTGTGTTGGCCAGCATAGAATATGATTCCTAGCATAGAAGGAGGTGTCGTGGCTACGCGACGAGAGCACACAAGTCACGAGAGCAGCGAGCGGATCCTCAGTGCCGCGGCGGAGCTGTTCGCGGAGAAGGGCTACCGGCAGACCACGTTCGCCGCCGTGGCCGAGCGGTCCGGGATCAGCAGAGGCTCGATCCCCTGGCACTTCGGCAGCAAGGAGGGACTCCTCCTGGCCGTACTCGAACGCTCGGTGAACCTGATCAGCGCGGGCCTCGCCGAGGAGCCTGCGGGTACCGAACAGGTGGAGGCGAGTTTCGACCGCATCACGGAAGGTGCGCACGCCCTGTGGGCGCTGCCCACCACCAAGCTTTTCGCCACACTCCTGGTGGAGGCGCTGGAGCCGGACTCGCCGATCCACAGCCGCTACGCCGAGATCCACCACACCCTGCGCACCCACTGTCGACGACAGCTGGAGCAACTGCCGCTCCCGCCCGGGGTATCAGCCGAGGCCCTGTCCGCCGCGATCATCGGCGCCGGGATCGGTATCCACCAGCAGTGGCTGCTGGCGCCCGACCGGATCGACCCCGAGCAAGCGCTGGCCGCGCTGCGCGCGATGGTGGTGGCGTTGGTGACGCCGGTCGGGAAATGAGCGACGCGATGGCCCCTCTCCATCCCTCTTGATCTCAGGCGAAGTTGAGTTCCTCGGCTTGGCGTCTGTCGTTCCGCCGTCGAAGGAGAGCATCGAACTTGTCTGGGGTGGCGTCCGTTCGCCAACTGGGCCTCAAGCCCTTCCCCAGCCTCGCCCGACACGGCGAAACCGGCCTGGCCACCTCCCTCCACAGCCCCACCAGGCAGCCCACGCATGCTGGCGCTTGGGCCGGGGCGGTACCAGGCGATGGACGCGTCGGGTTACCCGGCGCGGCTGAGTCGCGCCGGTCGCATGGCGACGCGGACAGCGGCGAACAGTGCCTTCCCCGCGCTCACGGGGGCGGGCTCGTCGTCGGCAGTGGCCGTTTCGGGCGGCTCGCTGCGGCATGCCGCACACCGTCGCTCGTCGGCCACCGGTCGGAAGAGCAACGGCTGTGGATGCTCGCCGGCGCATTCGCGCATCGCGGCCACGGGCGGCGTCACGGGCGGCTTCGCGGACGCTCCGGTCGCTCGCTGGTCGGCGAACGGCGGTGCGTCCGGCATCTTCCGCACCAGCCGATCGCGCACCAGCGCAGCCGGCCAGTGGACCGTCTCAGGCAGCCCGGAGACCAAGGCCTCCCGGATGTCCGCGGCAGTGGCCCCACGTTGCAACCACGTGCCCGCCAACGGCGCGAGCTGCCTCAACTCGCGCCCGCCGAGCCGCAGTCGCCGCTCGGCGTGCGATACGGCCGCGAGCGCCTGAACGGCGCGTTCCGCCAGTTCCCGAGGCATCGTCGCCGCAGCGGCTGCCTCCTGCGTCGGGGGCGCTTCGTCGTTCTGGGGCCGCCCGCGCTCCCGCCCACCGGTGTGCTTCGGGTCGCCCAACGCGTGGGCCTGGTCGTCGAGTTGTCGCTGATCGGGGGTGGGAGGGTGGGGGGTGTTCTCGACGGTGTTCTCCAGGGAACGGCCGACGGCCCGGCCCGTCGGCTGACCGGCGGCCGGAATCCCGTCCGTCGGTCGACCCTCGCGCACCTCGGCGGCCTCGGCCGGGCCGAGCGGCACGTTGGAGACGAGTTGCACGGTCGACCAACGCCCGGTCGGGCCCTGCCGCCGCCACTCATGCAGATAGCCCTCGGCGGACAGTTCCCGTTTGGCGCGGATGAACGCCGCCTTCTTGATCCCGGCCCGCCTCGCAGTCGCCGACAGCGGCCCGTCCGCGCCGTCCGGAAGCGACAACTGCCAGGTCAGCAGACGCACGGCGTCCGACGACAGGCGGGGATGGCGGATGATCTCGTTCGGCACCTGCGAGAAGAAGCGCGCAGGCGCGATAGCATGCCTAAGCATCCCAGGGAGCTCCTAACTCCTTGGCGGTGAAGGCCCTCGGACCGGTGCTGCTAACACCGCCGGGGGCCGCTTCATATTCGGCGCGAAGCCACCGAATGTCCGTCACCGTACCTCAGGATCCGCGCGAGCACGGAGCCCCGACTGGCAGCGTACGAAGGCCTGTTGACGCGTGGACACGCCGTTTCCCCGGCCCTGTCTGGCCCGTCTCGAAGACGCCGGCCGGGTATGGGAACTGACGATCGAAGAGCGGTGGCAGTCGTGAGGCGCCGGCAGGGCGGACAGGCATGGCGGCGAAACCGGGCTCCTGCCGTCGGGGGCGAACTGCTGAAGCACGTCCGCATCAGCTTCGCCCTGCGCCTGGAAAGGCCCCCGAGTGCGGCCGGATCGTTGAGGTGCTGCACCTCTCCGTACCGGTTGCCGGCGGCTTGCCTGGCAGGCGCGAAGGTGCCTGGCCAAGGTGGAGCAGTCCACGCCACAGGCACCAAAGGCGGCGCGCGTGT
This sequence comes from Streptomyces sp. NPDC093097, assembly GCF_044754325.1. Classification (NCBI taxonomy): domain Bacteria; kingdom Bacillati; phylum Actinomycetota; class Actinomycetes; order Kitasatosporales; family Streptomycetaceae; genus Streptomyces; species Streptomyces sp. NPDC093097. The sequence continues at coordinate 52,652 of NZ_JBIVOW010000035.1, read as the reverse complement.
CGGCGCTCTGCCACGTCGACCGCAAGTCCGGCTGTCTGGAGTGCCTGGTCAAGCTCCTGCACGCGCAGACCGTCCACGTCACCGACGGCGGCGGCAAGGTTGCCGCGGGGCGCAAGCTCATCCATGGTGGTGAAGGCGTGGCCAAGAGTGTGTGCGGGGCACCAGTGGCGTTCGGGACGACACGACTTCGTCGAGGTCGGCGGTGAGCCGGCCTGGTGTTCCACCGGGAAGGCCACGTCTGCGCTGCCGATACGGGTGCGGAGCGCGGTCGGTGATCGCCGCCTGCCGCGGGGCTCGATCCGGACACGCTTTCCCGCATCCGAGCTGTCGCGTCCGGGAGGGGATGCCTCATCTTCCCGATGAGGTCGCGGACCTCGACACACCAGTAAGGACACCTGCCATGCAAGCCATCACCATTCGAGACCGTGACGCCGGTATCGCCGGGTTGTCCCTGACAGCGGACATGCCCTATCCCCACGCGGCCGAGAACGACGTCATCGTGCGCGTACACGCTGCGGGCTTCACCCCTGGAGAGCTGGAATGGCCCGGTACGTGGACTGACCGCGCAGGACGTGACCGGGCGCCGAGCGTACCCGGGCACGAGATGTCCGGAGTCGTCGCCGAGCTGGGATTCGGCACCACCGGGCTGAGTGTCGGCCAGCGGGTGTTCGGCCTGACCGACTGGGCCCGCAACGGCACGCTCGCCGAGTACGTCGCGGTGGAGGCCCGCAACCTGGCTCCGCTGCCGGCGGATATCGACCACACCGTGGCCGCCGCGGTGCCGATCTCCGGGCTGACCGCATGGCAGGGCCTGTTCGACCACGGCCGCCTCACCGCGGGGCAGACCGTTCTGATCCACGGCGCCGCAGGCGCCGTCGGTTCGATCGCGGTACAGCTGTCCCGCGAGGTCGGGGCCCGGGTCATCGGCACCGGTCGGGCCAACGCCCGGGACCGGGCGCTCGCGCTCGGCGTGGACGCCTTCGTCGACCTGGAGGCGGAGAAGTTGGAGGAGGTCGGCGAAGTCGACGTCGTGTTCGACGTGCTCGGCGGGGAAATCCTCGACCGCTCGGCCGCCCTGGTACGCGCCGGCGGCACCCTCGTCAGCGTCGCCATGCCGCCCAAAGTCCAACCCCGGCAGGGGAGGGCCGTCTTCTTCGTTGTCGAACCCGACCGCGCTCGACTCACCGACCTCGCAACACGGCTGAGAGACGGACGGCTCAAGGCAAACGTCGGCGCCGTACGGCCGCTCGCCGAGGCACCCGCCGCGTTCTCCCCCGACAAACGCATCCCCGGCAAGACGATCATCCGGGTAGTCACCGAAGAGTCAACTACCCGACGCTGAAGGCAATTCCGCGTAGTGGGCAGTCACCGCACCGACTACGGAACGAGTGGCTGCGACCGGTCCTCTCCCGTGCCGGCTCAGGCGGAGCGTTGCGCCAGGCTCTCCAGGAGGGCGACCGCTCGGTCAGCGTGCTGGTACGGGACGAACAGGTGGTCGTGGTGGAACCCTGCGACGACGTTGCAACTCAGGCCGGCGTCGGAGAGTTCCCGCGAGATCGCGGCGGTCAGGCCGACCGCCTCAAGCGCGGAGTGGACGCGCAGAGTGATCCAGCCGGCCACGTAGTCGTATGCCATCCCCGCCGCATCCGCCTCTTCAAGCGGCACAACCACGGTCAGGCCCTCGCGCTCGGCGACTGTGACCACAGGGGCAACGCCGGAGGGCACACCGCCCTCGACCATGGTGAACACATAACGGCCCGGATTCAGCTCCGGACGCATGCCGCTCAGCAGTTTCTGCAGATCACTCTCGCCAGTCACGCCAACCACCTTACGCGCTGAGCGCCATGACCCGCACTTCCCCTTCACGCCCCAGGCAACGCCGTACACCTGCCTGTTGCCCTCGACGCGGGTGGGCCCGCAACCCCACACCCGGCAGCGACAGGGGTCGCGTCGACGATCGCACCGCCGCCCCGCTCTGCCGTCCTGGGCGCGAGTTCCGGTGGCTTTCATGAAGCGGGTTGTCCGACAGGCGGCCAGGAAAGCAGAAAGCGCCTCTGACCTGCGAGAATGAGGATTGCTGAGGCCCTTGTTCCCGCTCCAGCCGGAGGCACTTTCCCTCCCGGCCGGATCAGTCCTACTCGTCGAAACAGTCCGCAAGACGGGCCTTGACCAGGCCATATCCCCAGCTCTGGCTCCGTGGCGGAAGCCGCGGGCCGTCCACGATCCCGGCAAGATCCTCCTGGACGCCGACCGCCCGACCGCCCCGCACCCGGCCACCCCGCCCCGCCTCCCGGACCGGGAACCAGACCCCGCTCCGAAGGCACCGTCCCCGGCCCTCCAGCCGGACCCCGCCCCTCTCACCCCGACGCCCATTGCCTTCATTCCTGTTGCCGGGCCACACCGCCCACTTCTTCCGCCTCAGCCCGCCGTCCAGGCCCGCCAGATGCCCACGCAGCCGCGCGAGGTCAGCTGGAAGCGGTCGAAGTGCCGGGCCAGTTGGTCGCGGAGGTCGTCGTAGTCGTCCTGGTCGTTGTGGAAGGCGCCCTGTTTGTTGAGCCAGTTCATGGTCCAGCGGCCGCGGACGCTGACCGGGACGCCGGAGGACAGCACGGTGGCGCCGAAGACGACGCCGCCAGGGCGGACCACGGCCGCGGCGTTCTTGAGGGCGATGCCCTTCTCCTTGATGCTGCCGGGGACGCAGTGGAGCAGGTAGTTCATACCGACGGAGTCCATGGACCGCTCGGGGAGCGGCAGGGGCTCAAGGACGTTGGCCCGGACCATGGTGACGTCGTAGCGGCGGAGGCGGTGGGCCGTGTGCGCCAGGGAGTTGGGGTTGAGGTCGACGAGGGTGATCCGAGGGTTGTCGACCGGGAACGTGGCGTGGTCGAGGAGGTAGCCGGTGCCGACACCGATCTCCACATGGTCGGTGCCGACGCAGGTGTCGTACAGCTGACGGGAGACGGCCGGCGGGCACTGCCAGGCGAGGGGCGCGGTGCCCCGGAAGACCGCGAGGTCGTACAGGTTGAGGAACGACTTCGTGTAGCCGGACTGCCCTTCGATGACGTCCTGGTCGAGAAGCTGGGTGGAGCTTGCGCTGGTAGTGGTCATCTTGTTCCTCATCAGTTCGGGGAGTCGGGCATCCGGCAGACTCCCTGTGGTAGCCGGCGGCAGGTGAGCACTCTTTGTTCCCGGGCGTCGAGTCCGGATGAGAGACCGTGCCCCTGCCGTTCGGCCCGGAGAGTTGATCGCTCTCATGTCGAGACCTTCGCGTCCTCAGTGAAGGACCTTGAGCCAGTCGTGTACGGAGCGCAGGGTGGACGCGCTGTGCTCACGAATGATCGAGAAGTGGCTTCCGGCCGTGTCGACGCTGCTGTGCGGGTGGTTCCAGCACGTGCGCCAGTCGTCCGGCGCCCCGTCGAAGGGGGGTTCCACGGCCCGGACGAGCAGCGTCGGCGCGCTGATGTCCGCCGGGGTCCAGCCGTGGAACAGGCGGGCGTAGTGGGCCATGGCCGTGAGGTAGGCGTCGTCCTGGGTCCCCTCGATCCAGAGGACATCGCCCTCCCCTGTGGTGCGGGACCGGCCGATGTGGGCGTGGAGGTGCGGGAGCATCGCACTGTCCGGGTGGTGGCTGTCCAGGAGGACGACGGCGGCGGGGGCGGCGCCGCGCTCCTCCAGGGCGGCCGCGGTGGCGTGAGCGAGCCAGCCGCCCGCCGAGTAGCCGACCAGGACGGCCGGTTGACCGTCGGCGCACTCCTGGACGCTGTCGGCCTGGAGCCGGGCCAGCGCCCCGACGGAGGCGGGGAGCGGTTCCTGCCAGGTGAACCCGGGGGCCGGCAGGACCCAGATGTCGCGCTCGCCGTCGGAGGCGGCGGCCAACCGGGCGTACTGATGGGCTCCCGAGCCGCCGGCGAACGTCGGGAAGCAGATCAGCCGGGCGAGTGCGGAGCCGCGGGCGAGGCGGACGTGCGGGAGGCGGAACCGCTCCTCGGGCGCGTCGAAGGTGGGGCGGAAGTCCGCGACGCGCAGCACCAGTTCCTGAAGCTCCTCGGTGCGGCCCAGTTCATGGGCACGGGCGAAGAGCGGAGCCAGGGTGGACGGGGCGTCGGCGGTGCCGTTCCCGGGGGTGTCCGTGGAGTCCGCCGTCGGCCGCTGGGCGGCCAGGTGCCGGGTGAGGGCGGTGATCGTCGGGTGCTGGAAGACGAGGGACGGGGGCAGCCGGAGGCCGGTGTCCGCCCCGAGGCGGTTGCGCAGGTCCACCGCGGTCAGCGAGTCGAAGCCCAGCTCGGGGAGGGGGGTTTCGTCGTCGACGGAGGCGGTGTCGGCCAGTCGGAGGACCTTGGCGACGTGCTCGCGGACCAGTGCGGCGACGATCCCTTCCCGCTCGTCCTCCGCCGCGGCGGCCAGGCGCTCACGGAACTCCCGACCCCGCTCGCCGCCCGCGCCACCGCCGGTCTCCCGGGAGCCGACGGCACCGTAGGAGACCCCGGTCAACTCGGGCCAGAACCGCTGGCGTTGGAAGGCGTAGGTGGGGAGTTCCACCAGGTTCGCTCCGCTGTCGGCGAGCATGCGCTCCCAGTCCGTCGCGATGCCCCTGACGTGGAGCCGGGCCAGCGCGTCGAGGAGCGTGGCGAATCCGCCGTCGGCACTATGGGTCGGCACCACGAGGACGTCGTCGTCGCCGCCGGGAGCCTGCTCCGCCGCCGGCGGGCCGATCCGCAGGATCTCGCGCACTCCCTCGGCGGCCAACCACCGTACGGCGCCCGCCGGTTCGCCGGTACCGCTCCAGTGCTCCGGGGAGCGCAGCTCCTCTGGTGCGACGGGGCGGCCGGTCCGGCTGGAGACCAGGGGAACGGCCGGCGGACGCACGGGCAGGTCGGCGGCGACGCAGGCCCGGTCCGGGGCGGTGACCAGGGCCGCCGCGTCGGTCAGGGACAGCACGCCAGCGCAGTGCGCGGCGGCCACTTCGCCGACGCCGTGGCCGACGAGGAAGCCGGGGCGCAGGCCCCAGTGCTCCATGAGCCGGAACAGTGCCACGTCCTCGGCGAAGAGCGCGGCCCGGGCGAGGACCGGGTCGTCCGGCGCCTCACGGTCCCCGGTGAGGACCTCCCCCAGCGGGCGGTCGAGGTGGGCGGCGAGGACGGCGGCCACCTCGTCCACGGCCGAGGCGAACGCCGGTGCCCGGAGGTACAGTTCCCGGGCCAGTCCGCCGCGCCCACCGGACTCCCCGGTGAAGAGCAGTGCCGCCCGGCCCCGTGCACGGGCCGTGCCCCGGACGAGGGAGGCCGAGGCGTCGTCCGCCGCCAGGGCCGTCAGGGCCGCCAGCAGTTCGTCGCGGTCCCGGCCAAGGAGCACAGCGCGGTGTTCCAGACCGGCCCGGGTGGCGGCCAGCGAGCGGGCGATGTCGGCCGCCGGCAGGTCGGGGTGTTCGCCCGCGAATCCGCACAGCCGCTCGGCCTGGGCCCGTAGGGCCTTCCCGGTGCGGCCCGACAGCACCCAGGGCAGGGCGGGGAGTTCGGCGGCGGGGTACCCGGCCGCTCCGGTGACGGAGTCGTTCGGGGCCTGTTCCAGGACGACGTGGGCATTGGTGCCGCTGATGCCGAAGGCCGAGACGCCGGCCCGGCGGGCCCGGCCCTGGTCCGGCCACTTCCGGGCCTCGGTGAGCAGTTCGACGCCGCCCGCGGTCCAGTCGACGTGCGGGGTCGGGTCGTCGACGTGGAGGGTGGGCGGCAGGACGCCGCGGTCCATGGCCATCACCATCTTGATGACACCGCCGACGCCGGCCGCGGCGGCGGTGTGGCCGAGGTTGGACTTCACCGAGCCGAGCCACAGCGGGGCGTGGGCCGGCCGGTCCTGACCGTAGGTGTCCAGGAGGGCCTCGGCCTCGATGGGGTCGCCGAGGGTGGTGCCGGTGCCGTGGGCCTCGACGGCGTCGACGTCCCGGCCGGTGAGGCCGGCGTTGGCGAGGGCCTGGCGGATGACGCGCCGCTGGGCGAGGCCGTTCGGGGCGGAGAGGCCGTTGCTGGCGCCGTCCTGGTTGGTGGCGGTGCCGCGGATCAGCGCCAGGACGGGGTGTCCGTGGCGGCGGGCCTCGGAGAGGGGCTCGATGAGGAGCACGCCGACTCCCTCGCCCCAGCCGGTGCCGTCGGCGGCCGCGGCGAACGCCTTGCAGCGTCCGTCGGGTGCCAGCCCGCCCTGCTGGCTGAACTCCACGAACGCCCCGGGGGTGGAGAGGATGGTGGCCCCGCCCACCAGGGCGGAGGTGCAGTCGCCTTGGCGCAGGGCCTGGACGGCGAGGTGGAGGGCGACCAGGGAGGAGGAACAGGCGGTGTCGACGGTGATGGCGGGCCCTTCGAGGCCGAAGGTGTAGGCGAGGCGGCCGGAGGCGACGCTGTTGGAGGTGCCGGTCATCAGGTGGCCGGCGGTGTCGTCGGGAGCGGACTGGAGCAGCGGCAGGTAGTCCTGGCCGGCGATGCCGACGAAGACGCCGGTGAGGCTGCCGCGGACGGACTCGGGCGACAGCCGGGCCCGTTCGAAGACCTCCCAGGTGACCTCCAGGAGGAGGCGCTGCTGCGGGTCCATGGCCAGCGCCTCGCGGGGACTGATGCCGAACAGGAGGGGGTCGAACCGGTCGGCGTCGCGCAGGAAGGCGCCGCGGCGGACGTAGGTGCGTCCCTGCCGGCCGGGCTCGGGGTCGTAGAGGTCCGTGGCCCAGCCGCGGTTGGCCGGGAAGGAGGAGGTGGCGTCGCGGCCCGAGGCGACCAGGTCCCACAGCTGTTCGGGGGTGGCGACGTCACCGGCGTAGCGGCAGCCCATGGCGACGATGGCGATCGGCTCATCGGCGACGAGTGCGGTACGCACCGGTTCGGCGGTGTGCCGGCCGGTGTCGGTCAGCCGGTCGAGCAGGTGGGCGGCGAGCTTCTCGGGGGTGGGGTGGTCGAAGGCGGCGGCCGGGGGCAGGCGGACGCCGGTGGCGGTGTCGAGCCGGTTGCGGAGCTCCATCGCGGTCATGGAGACGAAGCCGAGGTCGGTGAAGGGCCGGGTGACGTCGACGTCGGCCGCGCAGGCCAGGTTGAGGACGGCGGCGGCGTGCTCGCGGACGGTCTCCAGGACGACGCGTTCCCGCTCGGTGGGCGGGAGGCCGTCCAGGCGGCCGCGGAAGCCGGTGGGCTCGTTCTCCTCGTCGTCCTCCCACACGGCCGCGGCCGGAGCCGCTCCGGGAGAGGCCGACCTGGGGACGGTCTCCAGCCAGTAGCGGCGGCGCTGGAAGGCGTGGGTCGGGAGGTCGACGACCCGGCGTCCCCGCCCGAGTTGGGCCGTCCAGTCCACCGGGACCCCGCACACCTGGGCCTCGGCGACGGAGGTCAGGAAGCGCTGGAGGCTTCCTTCGTTGCGGCGCAGCGAGGCCAACACGACGCCACCGATGGCGGTGTCGTCGAGGACCTCCTCGACGGACACGGCGATGACGGGGTGGGGGCTCATCTCGACGTAGGTGCGGTGTCCGGCGGCGACGAGCCGGCGCAGGGCGGGGTCGAACTGGACGGTCCGGCGCAGGTTGCGGTACCAGTACGCGGCGTCGAGCCCGGCGGTGTCGATCACGTCGCCGGTGACGGTGGAGAAGAACGGGATCGCGACCGTTCGGGGGGTGATCCCGGCGAGCAGCGGGGCGAGTTCGGCCTCCAGGGATTCGACGTGGGCGGAATGGGAGGCGTAGTCGACCGCGACGCGGATGGCGCGGACGCCTTCCTGTTCGGCGGCGGCCAGCAGTTCGTCCAGGGCCTCGGTTTCGCCGGAGACGACCACGGACGAGGGGCTGTTGACGGCGGCGATCGACAGGCGCACACCCCAGGTGGCGAGGCGTTCGCGGGCCCGGTCGGCGGGGAGGGCGAGGAAGGCCATGCCGCCGCGGCCGGAGAGGCGTTCGGCGACGAGGCGGGAGCGCAGGGCGACGATCTGGGCGCCGTGTTCGAGGGAGAGGGCGCCGGCGACGCAGGCGGCCGCGATCTCGCCCTGGGAGTGGCCGACGACGGCGCCGGGTTCGATGCCGTAGGAGCGCCAGAGGGCGGCCAGCGAGACCATCATGGCCCACAGGGCGGGCTGGACGACGTCGACGCGGTCCAGGGAGCCGCCGCCGTCGGTGCCGCGGACGACGTCGACCAGGGAGAAGTCGACATGGGGCTCGACGGCGGCGGCGCACTCATGGAGCTTGTCGCGGAAGACCGGGGCGTCGCGGTACAACTCCGCGGCCATGCCGATCCATTGGGCGCCCTGGCCAGGGAAGACGAAGACGGGCTTGCCTGGTTCGGTGGCGACGCCCTCGACCAGGCCGGGGGCGCTCCTGCCCTCGGCGAGCGCGGCGAGGCCGTTGAGGTAGTCGTCGCGGTGGGTGCCGAGGACGACGGCGCGGTGGTCGAAGTGGGTCCGCGCGGCCAGCAGGGTGTGGCCGACGTCCGGCGGGGAGAGCTCCGGGTGGTCGAAGACGTGGTCGCGCAGCCGGGCCGCCTGATCGCGGAGGCCGCGGGCGGTGCGGGCGGAGACGGTCCAGGGCCAGGGGGCGGGTCCGGCGGGCTGGTCGGCGCGCCGCTCCGCGGGGGCGTTTGGTTCCCGGCCGTCGGCGGGGGTGGGGTGGTCCTGGGCCTGTTCCAGGATGAGGTGGGCGTTGGTGCCGCTGATGCCGAAGGAGGAGACGCCGGCTCGGCGGGGGCGGCCGTCGCTGGGCCAGTCGCGAGCCTCGGTGAGGAGTTCGACGGCGCCGGCGGACCAGTCGACGTGCGGGGTGGGTTCGTCGGCATGGAGGGTGGGCGGCAGGACGCCCTTGCGCAGGGCCATCACCATCTTGATCATGCCGCCGACGCCGGCGGCGGCCTGGGTGTGGCCGATGTTGGACTTCAGCGAGCCCAGCCAGAGGGGTTCGCCGTCGGGGCGGTCCTGGCCGTAGGTGGCCAGAAGGGCCTGTGCCTCGATGGGGTCGCCAAGGGCGGTGCCGGTGCCATGGGCCTCGACGGCGTCGATGTCGGCCGGGCCGAGTTTGGCGTTGGCGAGGGCAGCGCGGATGACGCGCTGCTGGGACGGGCCGTTGGGGGCGGTCAGGCCGTTGGAGGCGCCGTCCTGGTTGACGGCGGAACCGCGGATGACGGCCAGGACCGGGTGTCCGTTCCGGCGGGCGTCGGACAGCCGCTCCAGAAGGAGCATGCCGACGCCCTCGCCCCAGCCGGTGCCGTCGGCGGCGGCGGAGAACGCCTTGCAGCGGCCGTCCACGGCCATCCCGCGCTGGCGGCTGAACTCGATGAACATGCCGGGGGTGGCCATGACGGCGACGCCGCCGGCCAGGGCCAGGCCGCACTCGCCCTGCCGTAGCGACTGGACGGCCTGGTGGAGGGCGACCAGGGACGCCGAGCAGGCGGTGTCCACGGTGACCGCGGGGCCTTCGAGGCCGAAGGTGTAGGCGAGGCGGCCGGACATGACGCTGGCGAGGAAGCCGGTCGAGTAGCCCTCCAGGTTCTCACGGGAATCACGGACCAGGAAGGCGTACTCCTGGCTGCTGGTGCCGACGAAGACGCCGGTGCGGCTGCCGCGCAGGGCGGCCGGAGTGACGCCGGCGCGCTCGAAGGTCTCCCAGGTGACCTCCAGGAGCAGGCGCTGCTGGGGGTCCAGGGCCAGGGCCTCACGCGGACTGATGCCGAACAGCCCGGCGTCGAAGGAGGCGACGTCGTTAAGGAAGCCGCCCTTCTGGGCATAGGTCTTCCCGGCCCGGTCGGGGTCGGGGTCGTAGAGGCCGTCCAGGTCCCAGCCGCGGTCGGCGGGGAACGGCGTCACCGCGTCCTGTCCCGTGACGACCAGGCGCCAGAGGTCCTCGGGCGAGCGGACGTCGCCGGGGAAGCGGCAGCCCATCGCCACGACCGCGACGGGTTCGCCCGCGGCGTCCTCGATTTCCTTCAGGCGGCCGCGCGTCTCGTGGAGGTCGGCGGTCACCTTCTTGAGGAAGTACCTGACCTTGTCGTCGCTCACCATGTGAATCCACCTCGTGTCGAAGTCACCGTTGTCCCCTCGCACCCGGGATGCGACACGGGATCATGAGATGCCGAGTTCCTTGCTGATGAAGTCGATGACTTCGTCGTCGGTCGCCTGGTCGAGTGCGCCGACGAGGGTCGTCGCGTCGTCCTGGGCGCGGGGGTCCCCGCCCCACTGCCTGGCGAGCGCCCGCAGCCGGGCCGCCACCCGTTCCCGTTCGCCGTCGTCGAGCCGGACGGTGGCGAGTTCGGCGGCCCATTCGTCGAGGCGGGCGAGGAGGGGGGCGACGGGCGAGCCCAGGCCGACCAGCAGGATGCCTTCGACATGGTCGGTGAGGGCGGCCGGGGTCGGGTGGTCGAACACGAGCGTGGTGGGCAGGGTCAGTCCGGTCGCGGCGTTGAGGCGGTTGCGGAGCTCGACGGCGGTGAGCGAGTCGAACCCGAGGTCCTTGAAGGCGCGTTGGGGTTCCACGCCCTCGGGGTCGGCATGGCCGAGGACCAGGGCGACCTGGCCGCGCACCACGTCCAGCAGGGCCTGGTGGCGGTCCTCGGGCGCGAGGGCCCCCAGGCGGTCGCGCAGGGTGTCCACGGCCGGGGCCGGCGCGGCCTCCGTGGCGGCGGCGTGGACCAGACCGCGCAGGGGTGCGGCGAGGGATCCGCTCGCGGCGGTGGCGCGCAGGGCCCGGGTGTCCAGGCGCACCGGCAGCAGGACCGGTCGGCCGGAGGCGAGGGCCGTGTCCAGGAGGGCGAGGCCGTCGTCGGCGGTCAGGCCGGTGATGCCGGAGCGCTTCATGCGGTCCAGGTCGGCCCGGGCCAGGTCGGCGGCCATGCCTCTGGTTCCGGACCACATGCCCCAGGCGAGTGAGGTGGCGGCCAGGCCCTGGTCGTGGCGGTGGGCGGCCAGCGCGTCCAGGAAGGCGTTGGCGGCCGCGTAGTTGGCCTGGGCGCCGGCGCCCAGCGTGCCGGCGACGGAGGAAAAGACCGCGAAGGCGGCCAACTCCCGGTCCCGGGTGAGCTCGTGGAGGTGCCAGGCGCCGACGGCCTTGGGCCGGAAGACGGTGTCGATCCGCTCCGGCGTCAGGGACTCCAGGAGGCCGTCGTCCACCACACCCGCCGTGTGCACCACGGCGGTCAGGGGGTGTTCGGCCGGAACGGCGGCCAGCAGGCCGGCCACTGCGGCCCGGTCGGCGACGTCGCAGGCCACGGCCCGTACCGTCGTCGCGCCCAACGCCGCGAGCTCGTCGGTGAGTTCCGCCATGCCCTCGGCGTCGGGGCCGCGGCGGCTGGCCAGGACCAGGTGTCCGACCTCATGGGTGCGGACCAGGTGCCGGGCCACCTGGGCTCCGAGCGCCCCGGAGGCGCCGGTGACCAGGACGGTCCCGTCGGGATTCCAGGCGGGCGGCACCGTGAGGACGATCTTGCCGATGTGGCGTGCCTGGGAGAAGTGGCGGAACGCCTCGGGGGCCTGCCGGACGTCCCAGGTGGTCACCGGGATCGGCCGGAGATGCCCGCCGTCGAACAGGGCGAGGATCTCCGCCAGCATCCCGGCGATGCGCTCCGGTCCGGCGTCCATCAGGTCGAACGCGCGGTAGGCGACGCCCTCGTACGCGGCCGCGACCTCGTCGGTGTCCCGGATGTCGGTCTTGCCCATCTCGATGAACCGGCCGCCCGGGCGGACCAGCCGCAGTGACGCGTCCGCCATCTCCCCGGCCAGGGAGTTGAGGACCACGTCCAGCCCATGGCCGCCGGCCGTCGCGGCGAACCGCGCCTCGAACTCACCGTTGCGCGAGGAGGCGAGGTGCTCGTCGTCGACGCCCAGGCCGCGCACCGTGTCCCACTTGGCGGGGCCGGCCGTCGCGAACACCTCGGCGCCGAGGTGCCGCGCCAGCTGGACGGCGGCCATGCCGACGCCGCCGGCCGCGGCGTGCACCAGCACGCGGTCGCCCGGCCGCACGCCGGCCAGGTCGACCAGGCCGTAGTAGGCGGTGAGGAAGGCGACCGGGACGGAGGCGGCCCGGTCGAAGGACCAGCCCTCGGGGATCCGGGCGAGCATCCGGTGGTCGGCGACCGCGACCGGGCCGAGGCTGCCGCGTGCCAGGCCCAGGATCCGGTCGCCGACGGCGAGTCCGGTGACGTCCGGCGCCGTCTCGGTGACCACGCCCGCGATCTCGCCGCCCAGCGACCGCTGGTCGGGCACCATGCCCAGGGCCATCACCACGTCCCGGAAGTTCAGGCCGGCGGCGCGCACCGCGACCCGGACCTGTCCGGGCGCCAGCGGGGCGGCGGCCTCGGGGAACGGGGTGAGGGCCAGGTCGTCGACGGCGTTGCCGGCGCCGGTCCGCTCCAGGTGCCACTCCCGGGTGCCGGGCGGCGGCACCAGACTGCCCGCCGGGACGCCGCGGGCCAGCCTGGGCACCAGCACCCGGCCCTCCCGGACGGAGAGTTGGGGCTCGTCCGCGGTCGGGAGCGAGGGCAGGGCCGCCGTCGAGGCGGCGTGCCCGTCGAGGTCGGCCAGTACGAAGCGGCCGGGGTGCTCTGCCTGCGCGGAGCGCACCAGTCCCCAGACCGCGGCGGCGGCCGGGTCGGTGACCGGCTCCCCCGCGGTGACGGGCATGGCGCCCCGGGTCAGCAGGACCAGGCGGGCCGGGGCCAACCGCTCCTCGGCGAGCCAGCCGTGGAGCACGGCGAGGACGCGGCCGGTCAGAGCGCGCGCGGCGGCCGCCTTGTTCTCGGCGGTCTCGGCGTCGCCGGCGCCGTCGCCTCGGCAGGACAGCAGGACGAGGTCGGGCACAGGCTCGCCGGCGCCGATCGCCGCGGTCAGCGCACCGAGGTCGGCGAAGGCCGGGGCCGACAGGGCGGTGGCCAGCTTCTCGTCGCCGAGGACGGCGCAGCGCACGGCCGCCGAAGCGGCCGTGGCCGGCGTCCAGTCGAGGTGGAAGAGGGCGTCCTGGGCGCGGGAGGCACGGAGTTGTCGGACGGAGACGGGCCGACTCACCAGGGATTCGACCGAGGCCACCGGGGCGCCGTGCCCGTCCCACAGGGCGAGGGCGACGGTGTCCGTCCCCGTCGGGGTCAGACGTACGCGCAGCGCCGGTTCGCCGCCGCCGTGGAAGGTCACCTCCTGCCAGGAGAACGGGATGCGCACCTGTGGCGGGGCGGCGCCGTCCCGGCGGAGGAGGGCGGTGTGCAGGGCGGCGTCGAGGAGCGCCGGGTGGACGCCGTAGCGGCCGGCGCCGGACCGCACCGCCTCGGGGAGGGCGATCTCCGCGAGCACCTCGTCGCCGAGCCGCCAGGCGCGGGAGAGGCCGCGGAAGGCGGGGCCGTAGGCGAAGCCGGCGGCCGCCAGGTCCGCGTAGAACCCGTCGAGGGAGACGGGTTCGGCGCCGGCGGGCGGCCAGGCGGCGCCGGGCCCGGCCGGGGCGGGGGCGGCCTCCGGGGCGAGGATGCCACGGGCGTGGCAGACCCAAGGCTCGTCCGCCGCGGCGTCCTCGGGGCGGGAGTGGACGGCGAGCGGGCGGTGGCCCTGCTCCCCGGCGGGTCCCACCCGCACCTGGAGGTGGACGGCGCCCCGGTCGGGGAGGTTCAGCGGGGCTTCCTGGGTCAGTTCGAGCAGGCGGCGGCAGCCGAGTTCGACGCCGGCGCGGACGGCCAGTTCGACCACGGCGGTACCCGGGACGAGCGTGGCGCCGAGGACGACGTGGTCCGCGAGCCAGGTCTCGGTGCGGCGCGACAGCCGACCGGTGAGGGCGGTGCCCTGGTCGTCGGCGAGTTCCAGGGCGGCGCCGAGCAGCGGGTGGCCGAGTTTGGTGAGGCCGGCCGCGGTCACGTCGGCGTCGGGGCCGGGCTGGTTCCAGGGGAAGCGGCGGCGCTGGAAGGCGTAGGTGGGCAGGTCCACCCGGCGGGCGCCGGTGTCCATGAGGAACCGGGTCCAGTCGACCGGGACACCGTGGACGTACGCCTCGGCCACCGCGGCAAGCGCGGTGTCGGCCTCGGGGCGGCCGCCGCGCGACACGGCGGCGAGCACGGCGGAGGTGGCGCCGGGTTCCGCGGCGAGGCAGTCCTGGACCATGGCCGTCAACACTCCGGCCGGGCCCACCTCCAGGAACGCGCGCACGCCCTCGTCCAGGAGCCGGCGGACGCCGTCGTGGAAACGGACGGTCTCGCGGGCGTGGCGGACCCAGTACGCGGGCGAGCACAGCTGGTCGGCGCCGGCGACCTCGCCGGTGAGGTTGGAGACGACCGGGATGCGGGGCGGGTGGAAAGCGAGCTTCTCGGCAACCCGGCCGAACTCCTTGAGCATGCCGTCCATCTGCGAGGAGTGGAAGGCGTGGCTAACCTGGAGCCGCTTGGTCCTGCGGCCCCGGTCCCGCCAGTGCGCGACGCAGCCCAGCACGGCCCCTTCGGCGCCGGACACCACGACGGCGTCGGGTCCGTTGACGGCGGCGAGGGACAGTTCACCGGCGTGTTCCGTCAACCAGGGCAGGATCTCCGCCTCGGTCGCCTGGATCGCCACCATGGCGCCGGCGCCGGAGAGTTCCTGCATCAGCCGACCGCGGGCGGCGACGAGTGCGCAGGCGTCCGCCAGTGACAGAACGCCGGCGGCGTGTGCGGCGGCGAGTTCACCGATGGAGTGGCCCAGCAGCAGGTCGGGGGTGAGGCCCCAGTGGGTGAGCAGGCGGAAGGTGGCGACCTCGTGCGCGAACAGGGCGGTCTGGGTGTAGGCGGTCTGTTCCAGGAGGGCGGCCTCGGGGGTGCCCTCGGCGGCGAACAGCACATCCTTCAGCGGGCGGTCCAGGTGCGGGTCCAGCTGGCGGCAGACCTCGTCGAGGGCCTCGGCGAACACCGGGAAGGCGGCGGCCAGTTCGCGTCCCATGCCGGGGCGCTGGCTGCCCTGGCCGGAGAAGAGAAAGGCCAGTCGGCCGTCGGCCACGGTCCCCCGGACGACGCCGGGGGCGGGGCGGTCCTCGGCCAGCGCCGTGAGTCCGGCGAGGTGGCCCTCGCGGTCGGCGGCCCACACCACGGCCCGCTGGTCGAGGGCCGCGCGGGAGGTCGCCAGGGACCAGCCGACATCAGCCGGCCGCAGCTCCGGACGGGCCACCACCTCGGCGGCCAGCCGCTCCGCCTGGCCGCGCAGGGCGCGGTCGCCACGAGCGGCGATCACCCAGGGCACCCGGTGCGGCTGCGGGCCCGGGGCGGCCTGCTCCCCCTCGGCGGTGTCGTCGGCGGGGGCCTGTTCCAGGATCACATGGGAGTTGGTGCCGCTGATCCCGAAGGAGGAGATACCGGCCCGGCGCGGGCGGCCGGTCCGAGGCCAGTCGTGGTTCTCGCCGAGCACCCGGACCCCGCCGGAGGTCCAGTCCACGTACGAGGAGGGCTCGTCGGCGTGCAGGGTCTTGGGGAGCACCCCGTGCCGGACCGCCATCACCATCTTGATCAGGCCGGCGATGCCGGCCGCGCCCTGGGTGTGGCCCAGGTTGGACTTGACCGAGCCCAGCCACAACGGCTGGTCCGCGGGCCGGCCCTGGCCGTAGGTCGCCAGCAGCGCCTGGGCCTCGACCGGGTCGCCCAGCTGGGTGCCGGTGCCGTGCGCCTCGACGGCGTCGATGTCGGCCGGGCCGAGTTTGGCGTTGGCGAGGGCGGCGCGGATGACGCGCTGCTGGGACGGGCCGTTGGGGGCGGTCAGGCCGTTGGAGGCGCCGTCCTGGTTGACGGCGGAACCGCGGATGACGGCCAGGACCGGGTGTCCGTTCCGGCGGGCGTCGGACAGCCGCTCCAGCAGCACCAGGCCGGCACCCTCGCCGAAGCCGGTACCGTCCGCCGCGTCGGAGAACGCCTTGCACCGGCCGTCCGGCGCCAGCCCGCGCTGCCGGCTGAACTCGCTGAAGACGCCGGGCGTCGTCATCACCGTGGTGCCGCCTGCCAGGGCCATCTCGCACTCGCCCTGCCGCAGCGCCTGGACGGCCTGGTGCACGGCCACCAGGGACGCCGAGCAGGCGGTGTCCACGGTGACCGAGGGGCCTTCCAGGCCGAACACGTAGGAGAGGCGTCCCGACAGGACGCTGGCCGCGTTACCGGTCATGTGGTAGCCCTCGGTGCCCTCGGCCGTCCCGACGCCGCTGCCGCCAGCCACGTAGAGGGACCCGACGAAGACCCCGACGGGCCGGCCGCGCAGCGACTCGGGGTCCAGACCGGCCCGTTCGAGGGTCTCCCAGGCGGTCTCCAGCAGCAGTCGCTGCTGAGGGTCCATCGCGGTGGCCTCGCGCGGACTGATCCCGAACAGGTCCGCGTCGAACTCCGCGGCCCCGTCGACGAACCCGCCCTCCAGGGTGTACGTCCGACCGGACTGCTCGGGGTCGAGGAGTTCCTCGACGTTCCAGCCCCGGTCGGCGGGGAACGGCGCCATCGCGTCGGTACCGCTCTCCACCAGTTGCCACAGGTCCTCGGGCGAGGACACTCCCCCCGGGTAACGACATCCCATCGACACCACCGCGACCGGCTCCTGGGTCGACGCCTCCGCGGTGCGCAGGCACTCCCGGGTCTCCAACAGCTCGGCGGTGAGGCGCTTGAGGTATTCCAGCGTCTTGACGTCATTGGTCATGTCGAACGTGCTGCCCTTCAAAGGAGATTCAGGACCTCGTGGAACTCACCGTCGGTGGCACCGAGAGCGCAGTTGGTGCACCATCGGCCCGGGGGACGTCAGGCCGCGCCGAAGCGCAGCGGCAGGGTGTCCGGCCCGGCGACGCCCAGCGCGTGCCGCCAGGTGATCTCACCGACGATCTGCGGCGGGTCCAGCCGGGTGGCCAGCGCCGCCAGGCCCTCGGTGAGTTCGAGCCGGGCGAGCGCCGTGCCCAGGCAGAAGTGCGGGCCGCCGCCGAACGCGAGGGAGGGCGCCTCGCGCTTGACGGTGATGTCGAAGGTGTCGGCGTCAGCGAACACCCGGGGGTCGCGGTGCGCCGCGTGGGCGCACATGAAGACGGGGGTGCCGGTGGGGATGCGGATGCCGTTGACCTCGAAGTCCTCGGCGGCGGTACGGGTGGCGGTGACGGGCAGGGTGGGGCTCCATCGCAGCACCTCCTCGACGGCCTGGGGAGCCAGCTCGGGGTTCTCCTTGAGCTTCATCCACTGGTCGGGGTGCTGGGCGAAGTCGTACATGGCGAGAGCCAGTTGGTGGTTGGTGGTCTCATAACCGGCGACCAGCACGGTGGCGACCAGGGTGCGCAGCTCGTAGTCGTCCAGGGTGCCGTTGCGGAAGGCGCGGACGATGTCAGAGGTGAGGTCGTCGCCCGGCTCCACCTTGCGCTTCTCGATGGCCGCCACCAGATAGTCGAACATCCGGCCGAGGCCCTGCTCAACCTTGGCGAGCGCGTCCTGGTCGTTGGAGAGCGCCAGTCCGAGGTTGGTCTCGATGGAGAGGCGGCCGACGGTGTCGTAGTCCTCCAGCGGGAAACCCAGCAACTGGCACATCACCACGGCGGGCAGCGGGTGGGCGAAGTGCTGCACGAAGTCGAACTCGCCCTTCGGCAGCTTGTCGACCAGCTGCTCCACGGTGGACCGGACGAAGGGCTGCACCTCGGTGATCCGGCGGGGTGTGAAGGGGTGGGTGGCCAGCCCGCGGAGCCGGCGGTGGTCCGCGCCGTCCAGGCTCTGCAGGAAGTCCACCATGAAGTCGCGCACCGGGCCCTGGGGGGTCCCCACCAGCTCCACCAGGCCGCGGAAGCCGGAGACGAGCCGCTTGTCACGGGCCAGTTGGTCGGCCTCGTCGTACCGCAGCACCAGGAGGGCCAGCGGGGTGCGGGCGATCCAGGACTTCTCCCGGGCCTCGGCCACCTCAGGGGAGTCCCAGGCGAAGCTGGGGTCGGTGAAGTCCAGGAACGGCAGATCCGCCCAAGACGGCTCGGCGTGTGCGGTGGTCGACATGTTCGATCCTTCCCTCGGCGTACGGGAGCGGTGCCGCCCCGCGTTCTGTTCCGCGAAATCTGATGCGGTCTTGGAGTCGGTGGCGGTCATGGTCCGGCCGGCCGGTCACCGGGCACCGGCGGGCGCGTCCGTCCCGTTCAGCAGGCCGTGCGCCCGCACCAGCGCATGGCCCTTGAGGAGCACCTCGTCGAACTCCTCGTCAGGGTCCGAGTCCAGGACGATGGCGCCGCCGGCGCCGATGACCGTGCCCGAGCCAGTGGTCACCGCAGTGCGGATGACGATGTTGAGGTCGGCACCGCCGGAGAGCCCGAAGTAGCCGATGGTGCCGGAGTAGATGCCGCGGGCCTCCTGCTCCAGCCGGTCGATGATGGCCGTGGTCCGCAGCTTCGGGGCGCCGGTCATCGAGCCGCCGGGGAAGCAGGCCCGGACGCAGGCGACCGGGTCCACATCGGGCCGCAGCCGGCCCCGGACGGTGGTGACCAGCTGGTGCACCGTGGCGTAAGACTCGGTGACCATATAGGCGGGGACGTCGACGGAGCCGACCTCGCACACCCGGCCCAGGTCGTTGCGGAGCAGGTCGACGATCATGAGGTTCTCGGCCCGGGTCTTGGCGGACGCCGTCAGCGACCGGCGCAGCGCCTCGTCGCTGGCCGGGTCCGCGCCGCGGGGCGCGGTCCCCTTGATCGGTCTGCTCTCGGCGACGCCGTCCGGGGCGATCCGCAGGAACCGCTCCGGGGAGGAGCACACCACGCTCAGCTCGCCATGGCGCAGGAAGGCGCCGTAGGGGGCGGGGTTGTGGCTCCGCAGCAGCAGGTGGTAGCCGAGCGGGTCCTTGACGGCGGGCAGCATGATGCGGTTGGTCAGGCAGATCTCGTAGCTCTCACCGCTGTGCAGTTCGTCGAGGCAGGCACCGATGTCGGCGGTGTACGCGGCGCGGTCGCGGGAGATGCCCCGCTCCGAGGGCGCGGAGGCGGCCGGGGAGGTCCCGTCGGCCGGGGCGGGGTCAGGCAGGACGGCGGCCCGGCGGGCCGTCTCCTCCGCCCAGGCGCGGGCCGCCGCGGTCTCGTCCTCGCCGGTGGTCGTGACAGCCAGGACGTAGGTCCTCTCCTCCTGATGGTCCACCACGACCAGGCGGTCGGTGAAGATCCACACGGCGTCCGGGGTCTCGGCGGTGTGGACGTTGGGACTCCCGCAGTCGCCCTTGAGCTCGTAGCCGAAGTAGCCGACGTAGCCGCCGTTGAGGTCGAAGGGCAGGTCCGGCGTGGTGAGGCGGCGGGTGCGGAGCCGCTGCTGGAGCACGTCGAAGATGCTGCCGGGCTCGGTCCGTTCGCCGTGGGCGTCGCGGACGGCCACCCGGTTCTCGCCGGTGCGGTAGGTCAGGGTCTCGGCCAGGGGGCCGGAGTCGTCGCCGAGGAAGGAGAACCGGGCGCCGCCGATCCCCGGCGCGCTGCTGTCCAGCCAGAAGGAGTTGTCGCCGGCCGCGAACAGCGCGGTGAACAGCTCCGCGGTGTCCACCGCCCGGTCCAGGACCTCGACGACGGGCCGCAGTTCGGGGCCGGTGGCGGGGGTCGCTTCCCGGGCGGGGGCCCAGCGCGGCCGCTCCACCGGCGCGGCCGCGTAGCCGGCGCCGACCAGCCTGGCGAAGTTCTGGAGGAGCTGGGCGCCCCATTCGCTGGCTACGGACTCGGGGTGGAACTGCACGCCCCAGCGCGGCAGGGTGCGGTGCCGCAGCGCCATCACGGTGCCGTCCTCGGCCCAGGCGGTGGCCTCCAGCTCCTCCGGCAGCGGTTCGGTGGCCCGCAGCGAGTGGTAGCGGACCGCGACGAAGTTCTGCGGCAGGCCGTCGAACAGATCCTGGCCGCCGTGGCGGACCTTGGCCAGGTGGCCGTGACGGGGCGTGCCCTCGGTCACCTCCGCGCCATGCCGGTGGGCGATGGCCTGGTGGCCCAGGCAGACGCCCAGGACGGGCACGTCCGTCCAACGGTCCAGGACCTCCTGGCAGAAGCCGAGGTCGGCCGGGTGCTGGGGGCGGCCCGGGCCGGGCGAGATGACCACGCAGTCGAACATGTCCGGGTCGAGCTCCGGCCAGGAGGGGGCGTCGTTGACAAGGACCGTCGGCTCCTTGCCGTACACCTCGGCGATCAGCTGGAACAGGTTGTAGGTGTAGGAGTCGTAGTTGTCTATCAAGAGCACACGCATCGGGCGCCTCCCGGTGGGGTTCGAGCGGGACCGGGCTACTGGCCGAGCTGGTCGTCGATGAAGTCGAAGACTTCCTCCAGGGAGGCCGCCGAGCGGAGCTGCTCGATCGCCTCGCTTCCTCCGCCTGTAGCCGGTGCGGGATCAGGAACGACCGTGTCCGGACGGGACGTTGTCGCCTCGTCGCCGGTGTCCCCTGCCGCTGGCGCGTCCGGCACCAGCAGGGTGCGCAGGTGTCGGCCGAGCGTGACGGGGGTGGGGTGGTCGAAGACCAGGGTGGCCGGCAGGCGCAGTCCCGTGGCGCCGTTGAGCCGGTTGCGCAGTTGCAGGGCGCGCAGCGAGTCGAAGCCGATCTCCACGAAGGTGCGGCGTTCGCCGACGGTCCGCGGGTCGTCGTAGCCGAGGACTGCGGCGACATGGGTGCGGACCAGCGTCAGCAGCTGGGCGTCCTGTGCGGCCTCCGGGGCGCGGGCCAGGCGCGCGGCCAGGGAGTCGCCGGCGGCAGCCTCCGGTGCCGTGGCGCGGGCGGCGGCGCGGCGCACCGGGGTGCGGGCGAGTCCGCGCAGCAGGGGCGGGACGTCGGCGTCGCCGCTGCCGAGGGCCGCGGTGTCCAGGTGCAGGGGGAAGACCACGGGGGCGTCGGTGGCGCGGGCGAGGTCGAGCAGGGCGAGGCCCTGGTCGTCGGAGAGCGGCCGGACGCCGGAGCGGGCCATCCGCCGTACGTCCGCTTCGTCCAGGTCGCCGGTCAGCGCCGATCGGGATTCCCACAGGCCCCAGCCCAGCGCGAGGCCGGAGAGCCCGGCGGCGCGGCGGCGGGTGACCAGGGCGTCCACGAAGGCGTTGGCCGCCGCGTAGCTGCCCTGGCCGGCGGGCCCGAGCACGCTCGACAGGGACGAGAAGGCCACGAACGCCACGTTCGGGTCGGTGACGAGCTGGTGCAGGTGCCAGGCCGCGTCCGCCTTGGGGCGGAGCACGCGGTCGGCGCGCTCAGGGGTCAGCGAGGTGAGGACGCCGTCGTCGAGGGTGCCGGCGAGGTGGACCACGGCCGTCAGCGGCTGGTCGGCCGGGATCGAGGCGAGGGCCCGCTCCAGGACGCCGCGGTCGGCGGCGTCACCGGGCACCAGGTGCAACTCGGCTCCCTGGGCGGTGAGTTCATCCACGAACCCGGCGGCCCCGTCGGTCGCGGCCCCGGAGCGGGAGACGACCATGACGCGCCGGATCCCATGGGAGGCGACGAGATGACGGATGGTCATCCGGCCCAGTACGCCGAGTCCGCCGGTCACCAGGACCGTTCCGTCGGTGCGCCAGAGCGGTCCGCCGGTGGACGCCGGGGTGGTGGCCCGGGTCAGGTGCGGTACCAGGAGGGTGCCCTCGCGCACCGCGGTCCGGGCGTCGCCGCTGTCCACGGCGGCCGGGAGCGCGGCGGCGGAGGCGGCGTGGGCGTCGAGGTCGACCAGGGTGATGCGGTCGGGGTTCTCGGACTGCGCCGAGGCCACCAGCCCCCACACGGCGGCGGCGACGGGGTCGGGCGCGGCACCGGGCGCGGTCGCGACGGCGCCTCGGGTGAGGACGACGAGGCGGGAGGCGGCGAGCCGGTCGTCGGCCAGCCAGTCCTGGACGGCGGCCAGGACGCGGTGGACGGCGTGGTGCGCGGCGGTGGCCGGGTCGGGCTCCGCCGCGACGGCCGGCTGGGCGAGGACGAGGACATCGGGCGCGGGGGCGCCGGTGTCCAGGGCGGCCCGCAGGGCCGCGAGGTCGGCGTGGTGCTCGTGGCCGGCGGCGGTCGCGGGGTCCTCGGGGCCGGTCCAGGCCCAGCGCCGGGCGTCGGGGACGCGGGGTTCGGACCGGGCGGCGGGACGCCATTCCAGCTGGAGCAGCGAGGTGCCGGCCGAGGCCGCGGCCCGGTGCAGGGCCTCGGCTGCCACCGGGCGCATCCCGAGGGACGCCACGGTGGCGACGGGGCGGCCGGTGGGGTCCGTGGCGGTGAGGGACAGCGAGTCGGGTCCGGTGAACCGGATCCGGGCGCGCAGCCGGTCGGCGCCGGCGGCGTGCAGGGCGACACCGTTCCAGGAGAACGGAAGCCGGGTCACCGCGTCGTCCGGGGCCGTGCCGGAGAGTCCGACGAACGCCGCGGCATGCAGCGCCGCGTCGAACAGGGCGGGGTGCAGCCCGTAGCGGCCGGCGTCGCCGCCGCCCTCGGGGAGCCCGACCTCGACGTAGACGTCCCCGTCGAGGCGCCAGCAGCGGCTCAGGCCCTGGAAGGCGGGCCCGTAGTGGAGTCCGTTCTTGGCCAGCTGCCGGTAGCAGTCGTCGAGTGCGACCTCTTCGGCGCCGGCCGGCGGCCACGGCCGGGGGAGGTTCTCGCCGTGCCCGTCGCCGGGGGCAAGGGTGCCCTCGGCGTGCCGGGTCCAGGGTTCGTCGGCGCCGGCGTCGCCCGCGCGGGAGTAGAGGGTGACGGCGCGGCGGCCGGTGACGTCCGGTCCGCCGAGGGTCAGCTGGAGGCGGACGGTGCCCTGTTCGGGCAGGAGGAGCGGGGCTTGGAGGACCAGCTCCTCCAGCAGTTCGCAGCTGGTCTGCGCGCCGGCGTGCAGGGCCAGTTCGACGAGCGCGGTACCGGGCACCACGAGGACGTCGGCGACGCCGTGGTCGGCGAGCCAGGGGTGGGCCGCGGCCGAGAGCGTGCCGGTGTACAGCGTGGTGCCGCTGCCGTCCGCGAGCGGGATCGCGGCGCCGAGGAGGGGGTGGTCCACCCCGTCCAGGCCGGCCGCCCTCACGTCCGCCTGCGGCGCGGCGTCGTCCTCCAGCCAGTAGCGGCGCCGCTGGAAGGCGTAGGTCGGCAAGTCCACCAGGCGGGGGTCGGCGTGATCGAAGGCCGGTGACCAGTCGACGGCGACGCCGTGCGCGTGGGCCTCGCCGACCGCGGCCAGCAGCCGCGCCGGGCCGCCCTCGTTGCGCCGCAGTGAGTCGAGGGTCAGGACGCCGTCGGCGGCCGCGTCGTCGGCCGTCTCCTGGATACCGACCGTCAGCACCGGGTGCGGGCTCATCTCGGCGAAGCCGGTGTGGCCGTCGGCGATCAGCCGGCGGACGGTGCGGTCGAACTGGACGGTCTCGCGGAGGTTGGTGATCCAGTACTCGGTGTCCAGGGCGGTGGTGTCGATGGGCTCGGCGGACACCGTGGAGTAGAACGGCACCGCCGCCCGCTGCGGTTCGACGCCGGCCAGGGCCTCCAGCAAGGTCTCGCGCATCTCGTCGACCTGCGGCGAGTGCGAGGCGTAGTCCACGGGGATCCGCTTGGCGCGCACGCCGTCGGCGGTGAACGCCTCGATGGCCTCGTCCAGCGCCGCGGGGCCGCCCGAGATCACCACGGACCGTGGCCCGTTGACGGCGGCGACCGACACCGGGCCGGGCCGGCGCCCCAGTTCGCGGAGCACCCGGTCGACGGGGGCGGCGACGGAGACCATGCCGCCCCGCCCGGACAGCACCCGCAGTGCCCGGCTGCGGAGGGCAACGATGCGGGCCGCGTCCTCCAGGGAGAGGGCGCCGGCGACGTGGGCGGCGGCGATCTCGCCCTGCGAGTGCCCGACGACGGCGGTGGGTTCCACGCCGAACGACCGCCATACCGCGGCGAGGGAGACCATCACCGCGAACAGAGCGGGCTGTACGACGTCGACGCGCTCCAGGGTGGGCGCGCCGGACCTCCCGCACAGCACCTTGGTGAGCGACCAGTCCGTGTGGGGGGCGAGGGCCTTGTCGCACGCCTCGATCGACTCGCGGAACACCCGTGAGGTGCCCATGAGTTCGGCGGCCATGCCGGGCCACTGGGAGCCCTGGCCGGGGAACACGAAGACGAGGCCGTCGCGGTTGGCGGCGGTGCCCAGGGCGGTGCCCGCGGTCTCCTGGCCGTCGGCGAGGGCGGCCAGGCCGGCGAGCGCCTCGGTGCGGTCCGCGGCCACCACGACGGCCCGGTCCGGCAGGGCGGCCCGCGAGGCCGCCAGCGAGTGGGCGGCGTCCGTGTCCGGCACCTCGGGGTGGGCCGCCAGGAAGTCCCGGACGCGGCGGGCCTGGGCCCGCAGGCCGGCCTCGCCGCGGCCGGAGAGCAGCCAGGGCAGCGGCCGGGCGGCGGCGCCGTCCTCGTCGGACGCCGGGGCCGTCGCGCGCGGCGCCTCGGGCTCGGACTCGGGCTGTTCCAGGATGACATGGGCGTTGGTGCCGCCCACACCGAACGAGGAGACGCCGGCCCGGCGCGGGCGGCCGGTCTCGGGCCAGGGCCGGGCCTCGGTGAGCAGTTCCACAGCGCCGGAGGACCAGTCGACGACGGGGGTCGGCTCGGTGATGTGGAGGCTGCGCGGGAGCTCCCCGTTGCGGAGTGCCATCACCATCTTGATCACGCCGGCGACGCCGGCGGCGGCCTGGGTGTGGCCGATGTTGGACTTCAACGACCCTAGCCACAGTGGCCGTTCGGCGGGCCGGCCCTGGCCGTAGGTGGCGAGGAGGGCCTGGGCCTCGATCGGGTCCCCGAGCCGGGTGCCGGCGCCGTGCGCGTCCACGACGTCCACATCGGCCGTCGTCAGTCCGGCGCCGGCCAGCGCCTGACGGATCACCTGCTGCTGTGCCGGGCCGTTGGGCGCCGTCAGGCCGTTGGACGCGCCGTCCTGGTTGACGGCGGAGCCGCGGACGACGGCCAGGACGTGATGTCCGTTGCGCCGCGCGTCGGAGAGCCGTTCCAGGACCAGCACGCCCACGCCCTCGGACCAGCTGCTGCCGCCCGCGTCGGCGGAGAACGAGCGGGCCCGCCCGTCGGGCGCGAGGCCGCGCTGACGGCTGAACTCGATGTAGCCCCAGGGCGTGGACATCACGGTGACGCCGCCGGCCACGGCAAGCGAGCACTCCCCCCTGCGCAGCGACTCGGCCGCCAGATGCATCGCCACCAGGGAAGACGAGCAGGCGGTGTCCACGGTGACCGCGGGGCCCTCGAAACCGAAGGTGTAGGAGAGGCGGCCGGAGGCGACGCTGGGCATGCTGCCCACCACGCGGTAGCCCTCGGCGCTCGGCGGCACCTGCCGTATCCGGGCGCCGTACTCGCTGTACATCAGGCCGACGAACACACCGGTCCGGCTGCCGCGCAGCGAGGTCGGGTCGATCCTGGCCCCCTCGATGGCCTCCCAGGTCGTCTCCAGCAGAAGCCGGTGCTGGGGGTCGATGGTGACCGCCTCACCGGGGCTGATCGCGAAGAAGTCGGCGTCGAAGTCCGGTGCGTCGTAGAGGAATCCGGCGTGCCGGGTGACCGTGGTGCCGATGTGGTCGGGGTCCGGGTCGTACTCGACGTTCCAGCCGCGGTCGGTGGGGAACTCGGAGATGGCGTCCGTCTCGGTGCGCACCAACTCCCAGAGGTCGTCCGGGGAGCTGACGCCGCCGGGCAGCCGGCAGCCCATGCCCACGATCGCGATCGGCTCGTCGGCCTCCGTGGATCCCGGACCGACGGTGGCCCCGGGGGCGCCGTCGGCGCCGAGCAGCAGGGCGCCGATGCGCTCGGCCAGCGCCCGCGGGGTCGGGTAGTCGAAGACGATGGTCGCGGGGAGGACGAGGCCCGTCGCCTCGCCGAGCAGCTCGCGCAGCCGCGCGGCGGCCCGCCCGCGGATGCCCTGCTCGCCGAAGGCCCGAGCGGGATCGAGCCGCAGCGGGCCGTTCCCGTCGACGACGGCGGAGGCGTGGGTGCGGATCAGGTCCAGCAGCAGACGCTGTCGCTCCCGGCCCCGAGCAACCGCCAGCCGCTGCCGCAGCCGGTCGCCTCCCTCGTGCAGTTCCATCATCGCTTCCTTCCTGGCAGGGTGAGGCGGCCGGTCGTCGTGTTCTGCACTGCGCAAGGCTGGTTCTCCACCGTCGTGCGCCGCGGACCGTAGGGTGCGCCGGGGCCGGCGTCAGTGGTGGGTGCCCGCGTGGGGCGACCAGTCGGGCCGCTCGGGGAAGTCGAAGTCGACCTCGCCGGTCACTCCCAGCTGTTCGATCATCTTGTGGGCGCCGGAGAAATCGCGGACGAGCCGGCTGCCGCCGGTCGTCGCCCGCAGGTCCCCGAGGATCTCCTCGGTGCCACGGATGCCCGCCGCGTCCAGCTCCATCCGCAGCGTGGCGAGGTCCTGTTCGGCGAAGGCAGCCAGAGCCAGCGGCAGGCACCGCACCAGGGTCCGCCGCTGCTCGGGGTTCATCCGGGCGTACAGCTCCTTGACGACCTCGACGACGATCGAGCCGTGCGCGGTCTCGTCCCGCAGGTGCAGGGTGGTGATCAAGGAGTGCAGGGGCTGAATCGTGGCGTCCCGGGCCAACAGGGCGAGCAGGGCGTTGATGCAGGTCTCGGCGACCGCGCCCCAGACCAGGACGGCGACGTCGCGTTCCCACCGCTCCGGCATCCCCGCCAGGACCTGGCGCAGCCGGCGGTAGGTGATGAGCTCGGGCTGCGCGGGCCGTTCGTGGATGCGGCGCAGCTCCCGGGTGCGGTCGATGGCGAGCATATGCATATAGGTGTGGAAGCTTTCGTCCACGACCGCCTGCTGCACGCTCTTGCGTATGCGGGGATCGTCGCTGCCCGCGAAGACGCCGTGCATCACCAGGTCGAAGGCTGGTTCCGCGATGAGCTGTTCGGTGGCGATGACGCGCTCGTTGTAGCCGATCCACATGCCCGTCAGCACCCGCTGCCGCTGTTCCGGCGCGGCCGCGCGGAAGAGCGGGTGCTCGGCGAACGGCACGATCTCCAGCGGGTAGTCGGGGACCAGCGCGTCGTAGTCGGCCGTCTCCTCCAGAAGTTCGGCTTTGTTCGTCACCGCGGCCCGTCGCGGCCAGGTCTGCACCAGGCGGCGCAGGGTCGCGCTGCCGATGCCCTCCTCCTCGACCCACCCTCGGGCGGCCCAGGTGGTCACCAAGCCCGGCTCCCTGTCTCGCATCGTCTCTCCCGACCTCGTGCCCGTGCACCACCGCGGGGCCGGCGGGGACCGGCCGTCCCCGGCACGTCCGAGGCGGATCTCGGTGAGTGGACGGCCCGCGGTTGGTTGCATCGTCGCCGACCACTCTTGATGCTTTCTTGGACAGAACTTGGCGCCTGAAGACCAGGGTTTCTGGATGCGATCGGGAGTGCCACTATGGGCGCCTGAAGCGATGGCGCGGCCTCGGACGACCGGAATGTCCGCTGCGCACCGGGGTACATCGCCCCGGCTCTCCTCGCCTCTCTCCCGGTACTTCCGTCGGAGGACACCTCATGCACGTTCCCCTCACCATGGCCGATTTCCTCGTCCGCGCCGAGGCAACCGCCGCCGACCGCACAGCCCTGGTCGATGAGCCGCTCCAGCCGGCCGCCCCCGTGCCCACGGCCGCATACGGCGGTCTGCTGCGGCGCATACGGGCCTGGCAGGCCGGCCTGGACGCGCTGGGGATCAGCGAGGGCGAGCGCGTCGCGGTCGTCAGCCCCAACTCGGCCCGGCTGCTGGAACTGCTCTACGCGGTCACGGCCAGTGGACGGGTCTGCGTACCGGTCAACTACCGGCTGACGCCGGAGGAGATCTCCTACATCCTGCGCCAGTGCGACGCCTCGGTGGTGTTCGTCGACCCCGACGTGGACCCCGCCCTCGACACGGTCGACGGGCCGAAGCGGTTCGTCCTCGGCGAGCAGACCGAGCGTGAGGTCATGCGGTTCGACGTCGAGCCGCGCCCCTGGTCACGGCCCGACGAGAACGCTGTCGCGACCCTCAACTACACCTCGGGCACCTCCTCCTGCCCCAAGGGCGTCGCACTGACCCACCGCAGCATCTGGCTCAACGCCATGACCTTCGGCGTCCACGCCCGCATCTGGGAGGGGGACGTCTACCTCCACACCCTGCCCACCTTCCACTGCAACGGCTGGGGCGTGCCGTTCCTCCTCGCCGGGCTGGGCGCCAAGCAGGTGCTGCTGCGCCGGATCGACGGTGCGGAGATCCTGCGCCGGGTCCAGGAGCACGGCGTAACCCTGGCGTTCGGCGCCCCCGCCGTGTGGAACGCGGTGATCGAGGCGGCCCGGGAATGGCCGGGCGAGGTCCCCGGGCGCGGCCGGGTCCGCGTGGTCTGCGCGGGCGCGCCCGTCAGCGAACGGCTGGTCTCCCAGGTGGAGAACGAACTGGGCTGGGAGTTCCTCCAGGTCTACGGCCTGACCGAGACGACGCTGCTCACCTTCAACCGTCGGCTGCCGGGTGCCGAGGGGGACGGCGGGCTGACCCGGGCCGGCGCCCCCGCACTGGGCGTGCGGCTGCGGACCGGTCCCCAGGGCGAGGTGCTGGCGCGCTCCAACATGGTGCTGGACAGCTACTGGCAGGACGAGGGGGCGAACGCGACCGCGCTGGAGGACGGTTGGTTCCGCACCGGTGATGTGGGGGACTTCGACGACGAGGGGCACCTCGTCCTCTTCGACCGGGTGAAGGACGTCATCGTCACCGGTGGGGAGAGCGTGTCCTCGGTGGAGGTCGAGGACTGCCTACTCGGCCACCCCTCTATCGCCGGGGTGGCGGTCATCGGCGTGCCGGACCGGCGGTGGGGCGAGACGGTCAAGGCACTGGTCGTGCTGGCCGAGGGGGCCCGCCCCACCGAGGAGGAGATCATCTCCCACTGCAAACAGCGGCTGGCCCGCTACAAGGCGCCCACCTCCGTGGAGTTCCGGGACACCCTGCCTCGCACCAGCAATGGAAAGGTCCAGAAGGGCCGGCTCAGGGAGCCGTACTGGGCCGGCCACCACCGACGGATCCACTGAACGACGGGATGCCGCCGAAGGCTCGCCGGGGGACGGTTGCAGCGTCCCCCGGCAGCCGTCAGCGTCGCAGGCAGTCCCGTCCGACGGGTTCGTCACGAAGGATCCGGGCGAACAGCGACCGGAGTTCCCGTCCCGGGTCCACTCCCAGTTCCTGGGCGAGCGCCCGTCGGATCCGGTTGTAGACCGCCACCGCCTCCGCCTGCCGGTCCACCTCGCACAGGGCGACCATAAGCAGCCACCCCAGCCGCTCGCGGGCGGGGAACCGCGCGCTCAGCGCGGCCAGTTCGGCGATGGCGGTGACGTAGTCCTGCCCCCAGGCCAGCTCGGTCTCCCAGAGGACCTCCAGCGTCGCCAGGCGCAGTTCCTCCAGCCGCGCCGCCTCGCACATGGCGGGCTCGTAGTCCCCGAGCTCAGCGTAGGGCGACCCCCGCCACAGCTCCAGGGACGCCCTGAGCACCCGGCTGGCCTCCGGGTAGTTCCCCTCCCGGAGCAGTTGCCGCCCCTCGCACAGCAGGAACTCGAAGCGCCGGGCGTCCACCCGGTCCGCCTCGACGGCGATGAGGTACCCCTGCGACTCCCGCCGCAGGATCCGGTTCCGCCCCCACGGCGGGCAGTCCGGCTCCAGCTGGCGGCGGAGGTGTGAGACATAGCTGTGGAGACTGGCGACCGCGTTGCCGGGAGGGCTGGTCGGCCATATGGCCTCGGCGAGCCGCTCGGACCCCATCACCTGACCCGGGGCCAGCAACAGCGCCGACAGCACGGCGCGTTGGCGGGCCGGCCCCAACGGGAGCGGGCCGACGGTGGACGACACCGCCACCGGCCCCAGGACGTTGAAGGACATGCCGGATGGCGGATTCATGACGGCGTTCACAAGGTCACGCTTTCTCTCACAACATGGGGTGGTCTTCGCCGTTCGGCACGGCGGGGAGGCGGTCCAACTCGCGGGCGGACCGCGCGGCACGGGGTGACACTTCGGGATGACGGGAGCCGGCGCCACATCGGGCGGGCTACCGCGCCGCGCGCGTCCACGGAGTCACCCGGATCACCGCCCCGGAGCGCGTCCCGGGCGGGGCCCGTCACCCGCCCCACTTCTGGCACGGCCTCCGGAGGCGGGCGCCGCGGGGCCGCGGCAGGTACCGGGAGCGAGCCGCGCGGACAGCCGTAACCCTTCCGGGCGGGAGGCCTTCGGAGCGGGCGCTTCCGGGAATCGGCGCACCCGGCCGGCGACGGCCCCGGACGCGATACCGCCAGGCGCGGTGCGGTGCGGGCCGGCCGGCTGAGCCGGGCCCCAACCGA
The DNA here is from genome assembly GCF_044754325.1 of Streptomyces sp. NPDC093097. Lineage (NCBI taxonomy): Bacteria > Bacillati > Actinomycetota > Actinomycetes > Kitasatosporales > Streptomycetaceae > Streptomyces > Streptomyces sp. NPDC093097. Next base: position 22,472 of record NZ_JBIVOW010000035.1, on the reverse strand, counting down.
TGGATGAGCGCGAGGAGTCAGGAACGAGGAGAGCCGCCGTACGCACGGGCGCGAAGGGCCCGTGACCGCTTTGGGCACGCGGACCCACGGGGCTCCGTCCGGGCTCGCCCACCTCTGGTTCGAGCTGGTGGGCCATCACTGGTGCAGGGGAACGACCATGGACCGGCCCTACCAATACGTTGCATATGGGCCATTTGTAGATCACGCGGGGATGCTTACACGCCACAATCGGTCCGTCCAACGCCCCCTGGCACGGGCCGACGGCATCCGAAGCGGACCGAATCACCCATCGCCAGCCAAGTCCCTCAAAGTAGGGACGTTCGGCACTTTACCCACCTCGAATGCCGCACTGACCTCGGGCTCCCGCCGGGCACGGAGAGCCCCCCACCCCGAACCGCACCACCAAACCGGCAGAGCGTTCATCGAATTTCAGCCATTTATAAGATGTGGAGATCGGACCCCGATGCCAGTCAAAATGGCTCGATATCACCGCCGAATTGGCCGCGATCGACCGGTCGGCGCATGGCAGCCAACTCATGGCAATTCAGGACACAGCGGACTTTCCTCAGCCAAGTACCCGCTCGGCACGATGTCCGGACTTCGACCATGACGACGGCCGCCTCGGGCACACGCACAGGCGGCGGGGAGGCCGGGGCATCCCTGGCCGGGATGGCCGGCTCCGCCAAGAGGAACGGGAGCAACACCAACGGCAGGGCGAACGTTGCCTGATATGGCACTGGTCGCGCGTCTGGCCACGGCACATTCCGACATCGCCGGCGGCCGGTTGAGCGCCACCTGCTGGAGGGGAAACAGGCCGCCGCGGATGCCGTCGCGGGTGTCGTCCGTGACGATCGCGAGGGCGAGGCAGCGGTCGCGGAACGAGGCAGACCTGGCAGGTGCCACGCTCGCTCTCGGTGCGCAGGGTAGCGGGCAAGGGTACGAGCCCCAGCCGTATGCACGGGCCGGCACTCGGCGCCGAGGAGCGCAGAGGAGCGAACCATCGCTACGCGGCGGGCAAGTTCCGTGGCTCTGTCATGGGAGAGCGGGATCACGGGAACCTCCGAGTGCGATCAGGTCGTCCATGCGCGGGTTCCCGGTCACAGCCAGGCCCGCCATGTCTGACGCCGGTCACAGCCGGACCAGGCCACCGCCATGACCTCGCCCAACCTCTTGAACCGGGTGTCGCGGACGGTGATCCCGGAGTGCAGCCGTTCCGGGATCCATGCGCGCCGTTCCCCCGTTCACAGGAGGTGCCTGGGAGGGCAGCCGATGCGTGCTGAACATGTCTGAGGCATCGCCGCGAAAGGCGCTGTGGAGTAGGACCTCCCACCGCCCTGGCACCGAACTTTTCCGAACTCTCTTCTCTGACCAGGACTTTATGTCCCAATTCGGTGCCAGACTTGGGCACATGACCGAACTCAACGGAAAACCGGTATCGCTCGAAGAGCTCCAGACCCTGGCGCTCACGAACTACGGGCACTTCACCTCGATGCGCTGCGACGACGGCGCCATCCGCGGGCTGACTCTCCACATGGAGCGGCTCGTCCGTGACTGCCGAGTGGTGTTCGGAACGGACCTCGCCCCTGAGCTGGTCCTGAGCTACGTCCGTCAGGCCACCCGGGAGCGCACTGGGTCGTTCAACATCCGGGTCACCGTCTTCGACCCTGCCTTGGAAGTGGGGCATCCTGGTGCCGACGCGCATCCGCAGATCCTGGTGACCTCCAGGCCGACAGGCGCGACGTCTCCCCCGCCGCTGAAGGCAAAGACGTTCACCTTCAGTCGGGACACGGCCCTGGTGAAGCACACCGGGCTGTTCAGTCAGCTGAGGCTGCGCCGCGAAGCGCAGGTAGCCGGCTTCGACGACGCCGTCTTCGTGGAAACCGATGAGCGGGTGTCCGAGGGAGGGACCTGGAACCTAGGCTTCGTGGACGAGGCCGGAACCGTGGTCTGGCCCGACGCTCCTGTTCTTCCTGGCGTCACCATGCAGTTGCTCCAGGAGGCTCACGAACAGACCATCACCGCTCCGGTCACTCTCAAGGAACTTCCCCGCATGCGGGCCGCCTTCGCGACGAACACCTCCATCGGCGTTCGCACGATCAACGCCATCGACGACACGGAGTTCGCAACGAACGATCCGGTTCTCGAAATGCTCCGGAAGGTGTACAGCGCCCTTCCGGGCGAGCGCCTGTAACCGAAGCAATGGCGACCGGGAGTCTCACAAGGACCACCGGCCGCACTGAAGCGGGCGACCATACCACTCGTGACCCAGTGGACGGGACGTCAAAGCGCCACGCGAAGCTGCCCGCATGAGCCTGATGGATTTCGCTGAAAAGCCGGGGCGGTTCACCGCACCGCAGCGGATCCTGTGCCACTCCTACGGCCGCGGCAAAGACCAACAATCCCGTTCCGGGCTGGCCGTACTCGGTGATCTGCGCGCTGGAGACGGGCCGCAGTTCGTGGACCGCGCCGCTGGACGCTCTGCGACTGGCACCGGGCGACGACGCCGCCACGGTCACCGCCCGGCAGATGCGCGAGTTGGTCGGCCGACTGATGGAGGCAGGGCAGTGGAAGGACGCCGACCAGGAGATCCTCATCGTGGTAGATGCTGGGTACGACGTGCCCCGCCTGGCGTTCCTGCTCAAGGATCTGCCGGTTCAGGTGCTTGGCCGGATGCGTTCGGACCGTGTCCTGCGTCGGTCCGTCCCACCGCGAAAGCCCCATACGATGCGCCGCCCGCCGCGTCACGGCAGCGAGTTCGCCTTCGGCGACCAGTCCACCTGGGACATCCCCGACACGCAGACCCTCACGCAGACCCGGCTGTATGGGACCGCCACCGCCCGGGCATGGGACCGTCTCCACCCACGGCTGACACACCGTTCTGCCTGGGTCGCCGAACTGGGAACCCTCCCACTCATCGAGGGAACTGTGATCCATCTGCGGGTCGAGCACTTGCCCAGCGGCGCCATCCCAAAACCGGTGTGGCTGTGGTGGTCGGGCACCGACGCCACCCCCACCCAGGTCGACCTGCTCTGGCAGGTCTACCTGCGACGCTTCGACATCGAGCACACCTTTCGACTGTTCAAGCAGACCCTCGACTGGACCCACCCCAAGATCCGCACCCCCGAAGCCGCCGACCGGTGGACCTGGCTCATCCTGGCCGCATACGCCCAACTACGTCTGGCCCGGCCGCCGGCGGCCGACCTGCGGCGGCCGTGGGAGAAACCGAAACCGTCCGACCGTCTCACCCCTGCCCGAGTCCGCCGCGACTTCAGACACCTCCGCCCGAAGACCCTCTGCCCGACCGAAGCACCGAAACCCTCCCGCCCCGGCCCAGGCCGACCTCCCGGCCGCAAGAACACCCACCCCGCACCCCGCCACGACGTCCACACAGTCCACAAAATGGACATAACGAAACGACGAACGAAGAAGCCAACAATGCCAAGGCCCCGCCGCAAAGGTTAAAGATCAAGCGTATGTCCAGCAGCTCGGGTATCGCCCCAGCTCATAGGAGGTGAAGCGATGTAACCGGGCGCCAAGTCCAGGGTAGCCAGCCGGTGCAAGTCCGGTCCGGGGAGACGCCAGGGTCCCCGGTAGCTGACTCCCGGCGTCCCTCGAAAGGGTGGCGTCGAAGTGGAGTGACAAGCACCCGTAGGGGGTGTGCAACCGGCCAGTCCGCAACATGAAGTGAAGCCTGCAGCGTCGTCATTTAAGCCCGCCGTGAGGCGGGGCCAAGGAGGAGCCGAGCCTGTGCTTGTTCGGTGAAGGCCATGGAAGGCGATCTTGGACCTGGAGCGGTCGCCGAAGAACCTCCCGGCGTAAGGGGCGTGGAATGGTCGGACGGTTGTCCTGGGAACTGGAGAGAGCCTCCTCGGCCCCGCGAATTGCGGTGCGGGAAGCGTGGCTCGCCTATAACCGGCGGAACCGGGAAGTGGCGGGCTGCCGAGAGGCAGTCGGAGGGGGTCGTAGTAGTGCGGATCGGCGGGACAACACAACCCGCTGGGAGCGAAGGACCCCTGCTTCATCGATGCGATCCGCGAACAGGGAGGGGCCCGGATGAGTGCCGTTTCGGCTAGATCCGTCCGCCGGGAGGAAGGCGCCGTCGCAGGACCGGGCGGTCGTCCTCTGGACAAGGTCCGAGCCTTGCAGCGGACGCTCTACCGCTGTGCCAAGCAAGAACCCGAACGCCGGTTTCATGCCCTGTTCAGCCATGTCCACCGCATGGACGTTCTTCGGCGGGCATGGGCCGGTGTGTGCGCGAACCGGGGAGCCCCCGGCGTGGACGGCGTGACCGTCGACGCGGTGGCGGCCTCTGGGGTGGATGCGTTCCTCCGGGGCCTGGCCGAGCAACTGCGGACGCATGCGTATCGTCCGTCGGTGCTTCGGCGGGTGAAGATTCCCAAGCCGGGGCGGCCGGGGGAGTTCAGGCCGCTGTCGATTCCCACCGTGGCGGACCGGGTGGTGATGACGGCCGCGAAGCTGGTCCTTGAACCAGTCTTCGAGGCCCAGTTCACCGAGGCGAGCTACGGATTTAGGCCCAAGCGGTCCGCGATCGACGCGTGCGAAGCTGTGCGCGTCTCGGCGAACCAGGGTCGGGAGTGGGTGTTCGAGGCCGATATCCGGGACTGTTTCGGCACGATCGACCATGACGCGCTGATGGCCCAAGTGGCCCGGCGTGTGGTGGACCGGCCAATGCTGAAGCTGATCCGGGCCTGGTTGCGGATGGGAGTCCTGGAGGGCGGGGTGACTTCCCCGAGCGGGGCGGGAACCCCGCAGGGCTCACCGATCTCCCCGTTGCTGGCGAACATCGCCCTGCATGTCCTCGATGAGGCATGGCAGGTCGAGGGCCGCCGGCTGGGGGTGTTGGTGAGGTACTGCGACGACTTCGTGGTCCTGTCGCCGACCAGACAACGGGCCGAGCAAGCCCAGCTGTTGGCGGCGAGGGTGCTGGAACGGCTCGGGATGCGGCTGCATCCGGAGAAGTCCGGCATCACCTGCCTCACCCGGGGCGGGCTGGGCTTCGAGTTTCTCGGCTTCCACCACCGGAAAGTGGAGTCGTGGAAATGGCGGGGCAAGTACTACTTGCAGCGGTGGCCCTCGGCCAGAGCGATGCGGGTGCTGCGGGACAAAGTCCGTGCAGCCACCGTCATTTCGAAGGCTGAACGGCCGCTGTCCGCCGTGGTCGCCGACCTCAACCCTGTGCTGCGGGGCTGGGGAGCGTACTTCCGCAACGGGAACTCCGGGCGGAAGTTCAACGCGATCGACGGCTACGTCCACGAACGGCTGGCGATCCTCGCCAGCCGAAAAGACGGCCTGCGGGGTCGGAACTGGACCACCCGTTTCACCTACGGGTGGATCACACGGCTCCGGGTCTACCGCCTTACCGGAACCGTACGCAGGGCGACGGCGCATGCCAGTCGGTGAACGATGTCGGAAAGCCGTATGCGGGAGAACCGCACGTACGGTTTGAAGCGGCGGGGGCTGGAAACGGAGCGGAAGCCACCGCGCCAGTCCCCGACCCTACTAGCCGGGCCAGCTCCCGAGTCCATGGCCAGCACGTTAGCCTCACCGCGACTCGACCGAGTCCTCAACTCCCTTACGAAGGCGGCGATATGGCTGCGGTTCGCGGTATCCGGGGCAATCCCGTCCCGCTCGCACACCAACAGGAACTCTCCGAGCCCGCGGGCGTACGCATCGATCGTTCGGGGCGCCCGGCCCAGATCCGACCAGATCTGCAGCCACTCGGCCGCCCGCGCATGCCGATCCAGGACCGGCCACTTCCCCGACAACACCGTCACGAACACGCTCAACGGGACACCGCGGCTCCAGTACCGCCCCCAACAGCAGGTCCATCCATGAGCGTGATTCCACGTAACTTATAGGTAGAGCCAGCCTTCCTCGGTGGCGACATAGGTGATGTCACCGCACCAGCGGGTGTTGGCCGCAGCCGGGTCGGGCTGGAAGTCGCGGGACGGCAAGGCGCTGTACGGGAGTCGTCGGCGGAGGCTCAGCGAGATCACCAGCCTGAGCCGCAGGACGAGAACCCTTATTGAGACATGTGGAATTCATGGCGTATTCGGGACCTGGCGCGATAGATGAGTGTTTCCACGGCTTTGGGTGTTATCTTCAGAATAGTCGCGATGTCGCGTTGCGGATAGCCGATCGCATATGCGATCAAGGCCAGGCGAGTGCGCTCGTCGACTGTTGAGAGGATGCCGTGTATGGCAAGTCGCTTCATGACAATAAATTCCGGGTCATTATTGTATGCGCTGAGCGAGTTCTCGATCTCGCCTGGTGAGGCATCTCTGAATTGAAGCGACCGGTTTTCCCTGAGCCAACGGCGATATTCATTTGGGAAGCACAGTAGGCATTGCCCGATGAAAAAAGTGCTCAGAGTGGACCCCTGAGATGGATCCCAACCGTGTCGGCCACCGATGTTGTTGCGAAATTTCTTCAGGGCCACTGCTACGGTCAAGCCAGCGATTTCACTGACCACGTCTGGATCGCTGCACAACGCCAGGTAGGGGAGACGGAAGGGCCCGATTTGTTGGAGTCTGCGAAAGATTGATCTGTCTGATATCCAAGCGCACATAATTCGATAACTGCGCTCCACAAGTAGATCATCAAGCGCGTCAAGTTCGGAATGTTCAGAAGTTCTATTGCGCGCGGCTTCGGCGGGATAGTTGGCATCTTGCGCATTATCCATTCCGGCCTCCAGTCGGCATGATGGCGTTGCGTCGACATTTCCCATGATTATTGGTGACGCCTTCAGAACTGCCGGAGTTGATCAAAAGCCCGGCATGTTTCGGCTGCGACGGAATCTGGGGGCTTGGATCTGGCTGTGGGCTGGCGAAGGGTTTCCCGCAAACATCGCCGCGCTCGCACGGGCCGACAGGGGCCCTGGCTGCCCACCTCTGACACACCGCGGCCATCTGCTTCTTGGCACTGCATCGCCCGGATGGGGCGCCAGGAGAAGCTGAAACCGCACCGGCGAAGAGGCACCTTCGAACTGCCGGATGACCTCGGCATTCGCTGACTAGTGCCCTGTGATCCTGATTGTGGAACCTGAGGTGCCTTTGATCGTTGACTCTGGCACGGATCTCTCCTCTGAACAGATGGCCGAGCTACGGCAGTTGGCGGGTTCGCGAGATGTGCCGGTCGTTGTGGCGCTTCGCGCGCGGATCGTGTTGTGGTCGGCCAAGGGCGGTGGCACAAGGACATCGCCGAACTCGCCCGGGTGGCACCGTTGACGGTGGATCGCTGCAAGTCCCGTTATGCCGAGCGGGGTGTTGCTGAGCTGGTGGACTAATGCCGGGGCGGGCCTCGGGTGTAGGTGCCGCCTCGGGTGTGGGCCCGGATAATCGCCTCGACGAGGATGTCCCCACCGACGGATTCCGGGCTCTCGCACTGGTCGACGTGGACGCTGGCCGGCCATTTGAAGCGGCGCAAGGGTATTTTGGCGCCCTGGCATTACATTGCCCGCATCTGGCGTGAGGAGAATCTGAAACCGCACCTCTCGGGCACCTTCAAGATCTCGATAGACCCGGCATGCACAGGGAGTGTCTCCGATGTCGCGGGCTTGTACGCACTGGGCTGAAGTGCCTCTTTGTGCATGTCCGCATGAAATGCTCGACGGGCTGACAGGAACCTCGAAGCCTCTCGAAACCTCTCCGTGATCCACACCTGTAATCGATATCATTGGCCTACACCTGACGCCCTTACGGGCCCTCGACTTTCTGGGTGTGGAGAAGTATCGGCCGATGAATCCATAGCTAAACCAGTGGCGAGCTTGTAACCTGTCAACATAACCTGACAATACTGTCCGCCGAGGACCTGCCCTGCCGGGACGGCGGCCAAGGCCGTCCAAGGCGGGAAGGAAAGAAGCAACTACCTGCGGGAAGGCGCAGGCTGGCGGCAGAGAGGGATTTGAGAGGGGGCGCTACTACAAGGAAATGTGAACGATCGGGATCGAACCCGTCGGCGTGTTCGGCCAGCTGCCCGGCACAAGCCGACCACCGGGAAGCAGTCGATCAGACGGCACGCCGCATTTGTGATCGCGAGCAACGAGACTGTGCTCCGCAAAGTTTCTGCACTCACCCTCCGAGGCCGGAATCGGTCTCCTGATCAACCCGTTCCTGCTGACCGCGGCACCTGAGTGGACGAACACCACAATCCGATGACGCCCTGGCACTCGCAGTGGGTGGGCCTGTTCCGGCCGCGGCGGCCGCAGCGGATCCTGCGTCAGATCCCCGATGCGGTGTTCAACAGGCTGTTCGACCGGCTGTCCTCGGACCGTGTCGCCCTCTGGGCCTCGACCGGAGCCAGGCCTGCGAACTGCCCAACTGGCGCTCCGGTGCAGGTCCGGGGCGCCAGTTGGGCACGGGTGGTACGCAAGCGACCCCTCGCCCCTGCAGCAGCTGCTGACTTCACCGGACGTATTCGCATGGCTGCGGCACTACCAGGAGCAGCCCACGATCTGGTGCCAACTGGCCCAGACGCCCCACTGCGCTGGAACTGTGCCGGCCGTTTCGTCCGATCAACCACCACGCCGCGGGAGCGATGTCCGTCCGCGTGAACACCACGCTCGGGTCAGATGGGTCGCAGCAAGACCTCCGGCATACGACCACCTACCGGCTCGCCCGTGACCCTCTGATGCCGATCACGGACTCCATGACCCTTGGGCGTGGCTGTCTTTCCACGGCTCAGCGGACGTCACTCCCCCCCCCGCTGAGCACGTCGTTGAAAACGTCCCTGGCCAGCACCATCACCAGGCCGAGGAGCCGACAGAGCCCCCGACACTGCGCTACCGGCTGGAAAGCCCGCACCTGCTGTCTGGCCGGGGACATCCATGACCACCAGCACCATCACGGAATTGATTTTGAAAGACATCTGGAGGCAATGGTGTGCTCCCACCAAAACCACTACGCACTCTCACGAAAGTACAGCGATGTGGGACAGCGGCGGCTTGAGGCGCGGCGAGGATCCAGCAAGCCTCTAGCGCAGATGATGCGTGAAGCAACTGTAGAGCTTGATGAAGTCCTCGACTCGCTCATCTACTTGATTCAACAAGTGCGAGAGACGCGGGAGCCCATCCGAGGGGTTCATGAATGCTTCGCCCAGTCCTTCAGCGACGTACAGGCAGCCCTGATCAGGCGCGAAACCCTAGAGCGGATGACGGGGGAGATCGACTACGGCATCAGTAGCTCGTGTCCGCAGGCAGAGCCTTGATCCAGCCCCAGCGCGGCGTCGGCGAGAACCCTGGCGCCATCTACCACGACCCGGACCTCCCGCCGAGCCACCACTGCCCGGCCGCCTACCGCTGGATCGCCGCCTCCCACGAGGACGGCGGCTTCGGCGCGCACCCCGTCGTCCACCCGGCAAGCACGGCAACCTGGAGTGGCTGCCCGGCAAGACCACCGCGCTCTCCTTTGGCGAAGTCCCTGATACTTTCTCGCTCTTGGACGGCCATCATCGCGAGGAACGCGTGGGCAGACGCTGCCATGCCTCGGGCGGGGCTTGGGCGAGGACATGGTCGACGCGCGGGCCATGCACGGACTGCGGCTTGGGTACGGCGACGACGTAGGACAGGCCGTGGCCTTCCAGGAAGCGCCGGAAGTGGGAGTCCGTAGGCGGAATCTGCGGTGACCCAGGCGACGCGGAGCGGGGCGGCGAGGGCGCGACGGATAATGTCGCGGGCGAGTCGCCCTTGGTAGCGAAGGCGCGCTCGTCGGGGATGCGGGCCGCTTGGCAGCGCTGGCAGTCGTCGGTCTAGGACTTGGGCAGGTAGAGCTCGCGGTCGACCAGGGCATGGCCGCGGCTGGTGGCATAGGCGGCGAACACCCCGATCTAGCAGTTCTCCGTTCGCCCGGTGGTGCCGGAGTACTGGCGCTGTACTCCGGCGGACGCGGTGCACTTCTTCACGAAGCCGGTGTCGTCGAGGATCAAAACACTGTCTGCGTGGCCGAGTTGATCGGCGACGTGTGTCTGCAGGCCGTCGGCGTCCCACCGGCTGCGGGAGAGCAGGTGCTGCAGGCTGTGTGGGGTGGCGTGGCCGGCGTACTCAGCCAGCTGCCAGCTGTTGTTTCGGCCGACGGGGCCGAGCAGTCCGCGGACGTCGTCCCGCATCCGTCGCCGGGCTTCCACCCGAGCGAAACGCGCTCCGGTCCGCAGGAAGAGTTTTTCGAGTTCCAGGTCCCAGACCAGAACGGCTCGGCCGTTCGGGTCCGGCGCCGGTTATCAGCGCGGGAGGCGTCCCGCCGTGAATAAGGGAGTGATCCGAGTGATCAGCAAGGTGAGTAAGGTTCCGTGGCGGTCAGTGGTCACGGCAGCCGCGACGGCGGCAGTCCTGTTCCCCCTGATGGGGGTGCCGCAGGCTGCCGCAGCATCCGGGGCTTCCATCCAACAAGATCAGACTTACAGGATCGTGACCTTCATCGGCAAGTGCCTGAAGGTCCGAAGCACCGAGGACAATGCTCCGATCGACCAGTACGGGTGCACGCAACTCTACGACCAGAGGTTCACCTTCCACTCGGACGATCACGGGCGGTGGGAGATCAAAACGTTCACGGACAGGTGCCTGACGGTTCGAGGGAACAGCACCGCGAACACCGCTGTGATCGAGCAGTCCAGATGTGCGGACCTCCCCGCACAGAAGTTTCGCATCCGCCCGCTCGACAATGACGAGCGGTTCGAGCTCCTGACGTTCGCGGACAAGTGCGTCACCGTCTACGGAGGAGACACTACAGACGGCGCCGCGATCGTCCAGCACGAGTGCATCGACCACTATGCACAGAAGTTCAGGCTCAACGACTTCGCAGCACCGTTCCTACGGTGACAGCTGCGTCCGGCGGTTGAAGCAGTCCAAGGTGGTCGCAGCAGCGTAGGACGGGCGCAGGTACGAAGGGACCGCGCTGTGTCTGCCGCGCGGCCCCTCCCGTTTGCCTCGATCAATCGACACCGCCGACGCCTCGCATCTCCCCGAGGACCTGAACCGCACCCGCGGGGAACACGGCCTCTTCACCTTCACGCTCACCCACGCCTGATCCAATCCGGAACGGCAGTGGGCCAAGTTCCACAAAGCCCTACCCAAACCCCGGAACAACCAAGGAGACACCGTGGCACTCCACTTCATCAAGGACGACGGCTTCAACCGATACAAGGTCCGCCTCGCCGGAAACACCCCCTTCGTCCTCTACTACGACTGGGAGAACCGCGACAGGTTCTACCCCGTGACGTTCTACGGGGGCAACTCAGATACCAGGGAGGACTTCGCCTTCAGGACGGTGGGGGACGTTGCGGCCGTCTCCGTCCTCCAATTCCGCTTCGACACGACAGCGACAGAACTCACCGAAGGCAATCTCGACGGCACGCCCTTCGAATACCGCAGCGGGCGCACCGGAGGATGGCTCCGCCCAAAGCAGCGCAAGGGTCAGGACTACTGCATCGCCGGCAGCACGGGCAGCTGGGATATGCGCAGCATCAAACGCGCCCACATCTACGACGACGAGATCAGGTTCTCCCTGCGCATGAACATCGCTGGCAAGGGAGACGCGTGGATCTCGTTCGACGCCCTCGATAACCACACCATTCGCATGCGCGACGTCGAGGGCCGCCGTGCACGCCTCATCGCCTTTCGGCGCGGCGACGTCGCCGACGACGCCACCGGCGGCCTCGATGTCCCGTTCACGTCCTACACCTACGCCGAGCTGACCCGAGGACTCAGCCTGGCCGCCCAAGAAATCGACCCCACCGGCCAGGAGAACACGGCCGAATGAGCCATCAGCCGCGACAAGCCCTGGGCGTGGCCGACGGATTGGCACCAACCCCTCGGTACTCCAGCTGTAGATCGTGATCTTGCTGGTCGGGGCCGTTGCGGAGACAGGTGCGGCCACCGTTGATCATCGTGACTTGTGTGGAGTGACGATGAGACGGTGGCCGCAGGTCACAACATAGATCCCGCCCGTTGGCGGGAGGCGTTCGAGGTGGCCATGGGTCGGATCGCGGGCCGGTTTGCCCGGGTCGAACCACGGCTGCGGGCCGGGCGGTTGGTGCTGGGCCTGCGGTCGGACCTGCCGCGCAAGAACTGCTGGACGATCGCGGAGGCGGCTGGGGAGGCCAGCCCGGCACAGCATGCAGCATCTGCTGTGCCGGGCCGTCTGGGATGCCGATGGCGTCCGCGATGACGTGCGCGAGTTCGTCGTCGAGCGCCGCTATGACGAGGCCTCGGTTCTGGTTGTCGAGGAGACCTGCGACGTGAAGAAGGGCACCACACGGTCGAGGTCCAGCGCCAGTACACCGGCACCGCCGGCCGGATCGAGAACTCCCCGGTCGCGGTCTACCTCGTCTACGCCGGGATGCGCGGGCACACGGCGGTGGACCGGGAGCTGTACATCCCGCGCTCCTGGACGTGCGATCCGGACCGCTGCCGGGAAGCCGGCCTCGGCGGGGGCACCGTCTTCGCGACCAAGCCGGAACTGGTCCGCACGATGAGCGAACGATCCCTGGGGATGCCGGACGCCACGTCGGCTGGGTCACCGGGGACGAGGTCTACGGCGGCAACTCAGGACTCCGTACGGCTCTGGAGGATCGCGGCATCAGCTATGTCCTCGCGGTGGCCAGCTCGGTCGAAGTACCCACCGGCGCAGGCACGTTCCGCGCCGATGCCCTGGTGAAGAAGGTGCCGAAGCGAGCCTGGCAGAAGCTCTCTGCCGGGCGCGGCGCGAAGGGGTAGCGGTTCTACGACTGGACCGTCATCGACCTCGCCGCCTGGGTGATGGGGACTTCGTCATCGTTGGCGGCACTCTCATCCCTACCGACCGGATCGCAGCCGACAAGCGGTACTACGCGCAGAAGCGCAAGCGGCACGGGATGAACGTGCGGGTCATAGGCCGTGCCGACGGGGCCCTGCTTGTGGGTTCTGCCGCGCGCTGCCCGGACGGACCCACGACCTGGCTGCGGCCAGAGCCCACGGGATCGTGCGGTTCTTTCTCACCCGGCAGGTCCTCGTCCTTGCCGACCCGGGCCTACCAGGGAGCTGGCTCCATCTTCCGCATTCCGTACTACGGACACCGCGAACTCCCTGAGCACTACGAGCGGTTCAACCGCGTCCACGCCAGGCTGCCGACTCCCGGAGAACGTGCCTTCGCCCGGTTGAAGATCTGGCGCATCCTCCGCCGGGCCCGACGCTCCACCAAACGCTTCAGCCGCATCGTCCAGGCCGTCCACACCCTCCTTACCTGCAGCTGTCCAGGTTGGAAGAGCTTCAATAACCCAGTTATTTCTCCCCGCGATACCGGCTGAATATCGCCCTCCACTCTCCGTGTTATCGCGGCGAATCTTACCGCCTTTTAGGTTATCTCTATCTGATTTCTCACTGATGGGATGGTGATTTCTGTGCCAGTGATTCGTGATTTAGTTGCGCACCGTGTCCGAAGGGAGCTGGGTCGGGGTGTGGCGCTGGAACAAGAGGTGCGGTCGTGGCTTGAAGGCAGCTTCGGCGTGGATATGGGGCAGGTGCGTATCCACACGGGTGCCGAGGCTGACCGGCTGGCCCGGGAATTCGGAGCTGAGGCGTTTACGGTGGGCGCCGATATCTTCTTCCGGGATGGCTGCTTCAATCCAGGAAGCAGCGTGGGGCGATGGCTGCTGGCGCATGAGGTGGCGCACGCTGTGCAGCGGGACCGTGGGTCTGGCGCGGCTGGCGCGGAGCGGGTGCAGCCGTATGACGACCTCAGTGAGTACGCGGCGGACCAGGCTGCCACTCTTGTGGTGTCCGGCCGGAAGGTACCAGGCCCGGCAGCGGCTCCGCAGCGACTTGCAGATACCGCAACGATGCTGGTTCAGTGCCATTCTTCCTGGGAACACCGCATGCTCGGCGACTGCAATACCAACTCGCTGGACGCAGTGGCCAAAGCCAGTAACAAAAGCCAGGGCGATTCCGGGGCGTTTCTGAGGAAGATGCGCCAGCTCTTGGGGCTGTGGCAGACGAATCCCAAGGACGTAACAGAAGCGCAGATGCGGGAACATTTCCCCGACATTCGGGCCATCAGGATGCAGGGCAGCGGCCTGCTCGTCACCTATGGAGAGTTGAACACTCTGGCCGATTACCTGCCCCAGCCAGCCGTCCTGGACACCCTGTCCGAGGGCATCCTGTTGCCCATCCTGCAGACTCTGCGTGAGGAGACATTCAACAAGATTGCGGTGGACTGGCTCCTGAATGAGGATTGGTTCAATACATCCTTTTCGGACAGTACGGGCTACTGGCCATGGTATGGATATATTCAGAAAATTGTCTTGGGCAGAGCTATCAACAACCTGACAATTAACGTTGGCACAGAGGGGGTCGGCCATTACCATGGTCTGCTTGCTCGTAACGCGTGCCATTTCGCACCGTATTCATGGCATCGCTGGTATCAGTTCCATATGATCTCCCGGGACTACGCGAAGAAGTCCTGGGATGCGGGAGAAGGGGCGAACGGCGAGAACCGATACAAGGCGTGGCTCTATCACGGTTATGCCGACCATTTCCTGCAGGACTCCTTTGCCGCCGGCCACCTCGTCAACAAGACCTCGGTCATGCAGTGGTTCCTCGACTGGGTCGAGGATAAGTGGATCTCCACTGGGGACTGGGCTCAGATCAAGACGATGACGGCAGCCTTGCAGCCCGGGCTGGCCCCGGGCAGCATGTACACCAGCTGGCCCTATATGGGTACCGTCAAAGACCCCGAAACGGCCCAGGAGATGGCAACCTACGATGCGCGGAGGGCCGCCTCCGGCGTATCCGGCTCTGACCTCGGCCTCGCGTACAGTAATTACCTGACCTTCCTGACCAACACCGTCACCCAGGCGTCCACGGCGGCCATCCACGACTACTACAATGAACAGTCCCTGTGGGTCTCCTCCCGGGCACGCACCACCCCGTTCCAGATCTTTGGCGATGACACCATGCTCAAGGGTGGCGACGGTGTACGTATCGCCTCCGAGACCGCAAAGATGTCCCAAGAGGCCATCCTCAACATCCTCGCCACCGGCGATCACCGTGGCATCACCCCAGAGGCCATCCGCGACCAGTTCCCCACCAAGGCCGGAACCAACTCATCCAACGTCATTGACCTGCAGGACTGGCAGACCGCGGTGCGTGACAAGGCAGTCAATGAGGTGTTCGGCGGTTTCTGGGCGCGCCGTGACTACGCTCTCGCCTGGGCTTTCGCTCCTAGGCTTGGCAAGGTCTCCCTCGACGACAACTTCACCTCCCCCCTTCATCCTGTCCACCACTGGATCCGTAGGGGAGAGGGTAGCTGGTACGAAGTAACACCCGGCCTGAGGTGGAGTTCCTCGACTGCGCCGGCTCTCTGCGAATACAAAGGCAAGCTGTACGCCGTCTTCGCCGCGCCTGACGGGACCCTGGTGTGGAATCGCTACGGTGTCGCCAACGGCCGCGCGGATTGGGAATGGCCAACTCCCCCATCACTAGGCCCCGCAGACCGGCTGTCCGCGTCGAACTTTACCCCGACGCTGACTGTCTGGAACGACTGGCTATATTGCGCCTTCATCGACAAGAGCGACCGCACCGTACGGGTGAGCTACTACAATGGCTCGGCCTGGAGCAACCCGGAGCGCGTCCCGACCACCGGCAGTTCAATCGATTCAATGACGCCAGCGCTTGCTGCACTCGGGACCAATACCCTATGCCTGGTGTTTCGGGGAGCTGAAGGGGACGGGAGAACTTATCTCACCGAATTCAGTCTTATTCCGGGGCGGTGGGGTGACCCACAAGCCATCCCGGACTGGAATACTGCAAGCTCTGTAGCGGCCTGCAACGCTAACGGTTTTCTGCGCGTTGCCCGCAGGGCGGACGAATTCCGTATTGGTGTCGCCACTCGTCAATCAGGCGTCTGGGTCAAGACTCAATCCGGTAATATTGACGTCTGGCGTACCCAGGACGGACCAGCGATGGTCGCCGACGGTTCACAGTTGTGGATGGCTTACTTCAACCAGGACCAGGGTGGCCATGTACACGTCGGGCGTGGCACCACATCCCCTACTGGCAGTACCTCCTGGACCCATGATTTCAGCATCACCGAGGGCTACAGCACGCCTGAGACACCAGGCCTCGCTCTTTTCGACGGCCAGGTTCATGTGATGTTCCGCGGGCACTGACGGCTGACCTCCTGCGCCCTGGGGCGCCGGGCGACAGTGAAGCCCCTCGCTGCTAGCGCAGTAATCGTTCTCAACTCGTTTGCAGGCGGGGCGCTTCACTGTTCTCCTTGCCCTACCATTGCCCGGTATCCGACATGTACCAGTCAAGAATATATTGAGCCGAAATTGGCGAGTTTCCTGCAGGGTCGTGTAGCGGACGTGGCGGGCTGCGAAGTAGCCGCAGACGATGCGGGGGGCCTTGTCTGCGGCGCAAGAAACGCAGGGTCTTGTCGTCGGTGCAGGTAGCGCGGGCGGCATGGACGTGGTGTTTCAGGTCGAGGTTCAGGATCTCGTTGGGGTTGGGTTCGTGGCTGTGCCCGGGCATCGGGTGCGGCTCGGGGCGCTCGGTGTTCTTCTCTGGCCGGGCTCGGACGGTCTTGCTGCGGTACCGGGTGCCGATCCGCGTGGCCTAGTGACCAGACTGACGGGCGAGGCGTTCGAGGCACGAGCACATCACCTCCGCGGTGAACTTGCTGGGGAAGATGGTGAACCACACGACGCCACGTGAGGCGACAGCAAGCATGACGTTGCCTCTGAAGCGGCGGCCGTTGACCTGCACCAGCGGGGTCTGCCCGGTCGGCGCGGACCAGCTCGGCCTGCTCCCGTTTCACCCGCACGGCGATCGCCGGATATTCCTCCTCCGGCCACGCCCGCACTGCTTGCGGCTGCTGCCGGTACGAGCGGCGGGCAGGCCATTGCGGCGTGATGCCGTGCCGGCGCAGCCATGTGCGATGTGCCCACTCCCTGCGGCGTCGCCTGCACCACCGCCTTGCGCGCCCAGTGGTCCGGCAACTCACCCGCCCCGGCCCGTGGCTGGCGCACAGCAGTCGGCAATGCCTGCCGCCCATCAACCTGGAACGTCCTCCACCAGGTGCCGACCGACCTCGGGGACACCCCGGACACCTTCGCGGCCTGTCCGTACGCCCCAGTCCGCCCGGACTCCAGCGGCGCGGTCGCGCAGTGGCAGATCCTCCTGCGCGGCAAGTGGTCAGCCACCCATATTCCCACCCTCGATCCCCCCGCCAACGAGCAGGAAACCCACGAGTTTCGTGGATGGTCGTTGGGAGCGTCGGCGACCGGCTCGGTGCGCGGGTGGTCGGAGGTGGGCCAGCTGGTCACGCGGCGGGTGGTGATGTCGATGGCCGTGGCCGGATACAGCCCGGGCAGAGCCCCCGATCTTGGATGTCCGTCAACCGAATCAAGCCCGATCCAACTGACTGCGGTTAATGCACTGGATAGGAGAACACTGTTATGTGGAAGATTCGTACCGTCACCAACAAATCATCCAACCCTCTGTGGCTTGCATACTGTGTCGGCCCCAACACTCGCACCGACTCCTCGGACCTCTGCGCCGCGCCTGATGGCGTCGACATTGGCAGCCATGATGGCGCCATCTATCTCCGCTCCACGAAAGCCTCCAGTGAAGGGGAGAGCCAGAGCGTTGATATCACCGGGGCCCTTGGTGCAAGGGTCTGGGGACACTCTGACCCCGGCATCCTGGACGTCACAGTCGAAGAGGACGACTCTGTCACGCTTACCGACAACGATGGCGCCGTCATCGCTTCCGGTACCTTCCTGATGCCCACCAGGCCCGGATATGCCTCCATGGACGCGCTCGGCAATTGCGACGGCGACGACGGCCTGTGCCCTCGCCCGGCGATGCCCGACCACGCCCTGTGCGGCGAGCACCTGGGGTGGGAGCGGTGCCCGAAGTGCACCGTGCGCCGGATTGAGCCGGGCCGCGCCCGGTGCGAGCAGTGCGAGGCCGTCGCCGCATCTGCAGCCGCCTTCGAAGCGCTGCTAGCAGCCCGCCTGGATTCCTGAGCGCCCGCCTGACGGCCTTTCGGTGCCCAGATCCGGCGGACAGGCTTCGTCCACTTGAAACCGCTCTGGCTCAACTTCTGTGACGGGCTCACCGACCGTAGCGTCGGTGGCATGTGGTGGGATGGCCGCGAGTGTAGGCCACCTGGTGGGAGACCGTTTCGATGCCCGTGCACTCGTCGCTGCCCACGCTCTGGCGCGGCGTTAGCCCCGCAGGGCCTCGGGGTGCACGTCCAGCTGATCGGCGATGCGCTTGATCGCGCCGGCCCGGCCGGCCGGGTCCTTGCGGGCCTCGACGGCCAGACGCGTCGCGCGTTCACGCAGTTCGTCGGGGTACTTACGGGGAGCAGCCATGATCGGCATCCTTCCGGGTCTTGATGATCTCCATCAAACCCGGGGCGGTTCACCTGGACCACCCGGTCCCGAACGGTCGGAATACCCAGCCGACGGCGCTTTGCCGTCCCCGGCTTGGGGATCATCCGTTCACGCACGGGAAGCGGACAGAAAGTGCGGCCCTTCAGATCGGACCGCACTTCGTCGAGGAAAGCCTCAACACCTTGCCCGTCCTCCACGGAATGGGCAGTCTGCCCGTCCACTCCAGCCAAGCGAGCGCCCCTGTTCCTCCTCACCCGATCCCACGCAACCAGCAGGAACGCGGGATCGGCAACGAGATTGAACAGGTCATCGAACCGGCGATCACGATCGTCGGTCGTCCAACAGTGCAGCTTGGTCTGCATCTCCAGTACCCGGCGCTCGGCCGTGAGCAGCGCGAACTCCAGTGCAGGGGTATTCACCCGTGGCCTCCCGGCATTGCAGCATCCTCCCCGCCGACTTGCTGACCCCCTTCGCCATGCACGGAGCTTTCCTCCGCCCGGACTACTACGGGGCCTCCGCCCCACCTGCGGCCCTCAGCCGGCAACGGGCCTGCCCCCGCTCTCCGGGATGGATGTCCGCAAATCAGGGGGCGACCGCAGGCGGTTCCCACGTTCACCATGTGCCGATCGGCCAGGTCGGCGTCTCGCTACTACCCCGGCAGCATCACCACGCCTACGCCGCAGACCTTCAGCGTGGGCCTTCCCACCGGCAGTTGGAGGCCAGCTTCGAAGTTGACCGCCTGCCGAAGCAAGCGGTCACGCACTGCACCCCGGGCCCGTATCCGCCAGATTGGAGCCCGGTGACAAGACTTACGGGGCTTTACACGGATTCCTCTTCCTACGCCCTCTGGCCTTGCTTGCCGAACCCGACGCGTCTGGCAGTACCGCGCCGTCCCGGCGTTGTCAGGGCTGCTTCCCGTCCTCACCGGCGTTCCCCGGCCTGGACTGCCCCCAGCTTCTACCCGGCCGCTGCGACGGCCCGGCGGTAGAGGTCTCGCACCTCCACTCGGTCACATGGCGCCTCGTGGCGCACCCAGCCGTTCTTCTTCTCCAACGGCGCGACCAGCCCATGAAGATAGTCCAGAGCCCGCTCACGCGGCTCGGACCTGCCAAACCGGTGGGCGAACCGGGCATGCAACCCGGCTATCCCCTCCGACCACGACTTAACCTGCGCAACCGTCACCTCATCAGCACACAGTCATACCAACGAGCCCCAACGCCACCGGTCACGCCACATGCGATTGCAGTATTAGGCGGTGGTCGCCGCGGGAGACCGGACGTCGTCGTTCGCGCGATCCGCACCCCAGCACTGGATGCCCTTGAGCCCGGGAATGCGGTCCCGGGTGAAGACCGGTTCCAGGCCGGCCCGGCGTTGGGTCAGGTAGTCGTCCAGGAGGCGGAAGGCGATGCCGGAGAGCGGAATGATCGCGAGCAGGTTGACCAGGGCCATCACACCCATGAAGACGTCGGCGAGGTTCCAGACGATGGAGACGGAGCCCAGCGAGCCGAGCACCACGGCGGCCAGGACCAGCGACCGGTACGAGGACAGCACCCAGGGCTTGCGGGTGATGAACTGGATGTTGGTCTCGCCGTAGTAGTAGTTCCCGATCATCGAGCTGAACGCGAGCATGAAGACCACGACGGTCAGCATGTGGCCGGCCCAGGAGCCGAGGGTGCCGCTGAGGGCGTTCTGGGTGAGGTCCGCGCCCTGTCGGCCGGCGATCTCAGGTGTGGTGACCAGGATGATGAACGCGGTCATCGTGCACACCAGGAGGGTGTCGAAGAAGACGCCCAGGGACTGGACCAGGCCCTGCTTGACCGGGTGGGAGACCTCGGCGGCGGCCCCTGCGTTGGGGGCGGAGCCCAGGCCGGCCTCGTTGGAGAACATGCCGCGGCGGATGCCCTGTTGTATGGCCGCGCCGATGCCGCCGGCGGCGAACTCGCGCAGACCGAACGCTCCGCCGACGATGTCTGCGATCACGCGCGGGAATTCGGTGATGTTCAGCAGCACCACGGCCAGGCCGAGGAGCAGGTAGACGATGGCCATCACCGGGACGAGCACGGTGGTCACCGAGGAGATCCGACGGACTCCGCCGAAGACGGCGAGGCCGAGCAGAGCGGCCAGCAGCAGGCCGGTGACCGGATTGGCCCAGGGACTGTTCAGTTCCGGCAGCGATCCCCCGGCCACGGCGGTGATGGTGTTGGCCTGGACGGCGTTGAACACGAAGCCGAAGGTGAGGGTGATGACCACGGCGAAGAGGACTCCGAGCCAACGTTTTCCCAGGGCCCGCTGCATGTAGTAGGCCGGCCCGCCACGGTAGGCGCCGGAGGCGCCGCGCACCTTGTAGAGCTGGGCGAGCGCCGACTCCACGAACGCCGACGCGGCGCCGATGATCGCCATCATCCACATCCAGAAGACGGCGCCCGCCCCGCCGAGAGTGATGGCGCTGGCCACACCGGCGATGTTGCCGGTGCCGACACGGGCGGCCGCCGAGACGGTAAAGGCGCCGAAGGATGACACCGGCTTGCGGCCGTCGGCGCGCGGCGGCGACTTCTCCTTCAGCACCCGAAACATCTCGGGCAGCAGGCGCAGCTGCACCATCCTCGATCGCACCGTGAAGTACAGACCGGCGCCGATGACCAGGGGGATGAGCAGCCAGGTCCAAAGGTGATCGCTCAAGGTGACGACCAACGAGTCCACGTTCTCCATACCGGAAGTGTCTCGGGGACCGAAGGCCCCTCAACAGGGACCAAGGTCCGTCGAACACGGGACCGTGGACCTTTGGGATGTGCCATTCATGCCATTTCTCCACCTTTTGCGGGGTCGGCTCGACCGGTGCCGGGCGGCCCGAACCCCACGGGCGGCTCCCCGTCCGGGGGCCGTGGGCTCCACCTCGGCACCGTCGGCCGGTCGGTCTCGGTCAGCTGTCGAGCGCGGCGCACCGGCCACTTGGTCGTTGACTGGGTGGAGGACATCTTGGTTTCCGGAAACCCGGGAGACAACGAGGTCGCCTTGAAGGAACTGATCGAACGCGTCCAGTGAGGTGTGGCTTCCGTGGTGGCGGTCGTTGCCGCGCTCCGCATCAGCCGAAGTGACTGTCTACCGGCACTGGAGCGAGCAGTTGAACGTCGCCGACGGCCAGCCGAGGTGGGCTCTGGACTGAGCCCGAAACGAAGAAACGACCCCCGGCCTCCCACGAAGGGAGAGTCGGAGGCGCTCTTCTCCTATATGGCCTTCCCCTCGTAGCGTGGAGGTGTGACTGAAGAGGGAGTTGAGGGTGTCAATCCCCTTGAAACGTGCAGGACTTCCCTGTGCTGCTCGGCCTTTCTGATGCGGGCGTGACCGTGCTGCGGTGATGGTTCGGGTGGTGTCCCGTCGAGTGGTGTAACAGTGATCTCTGCATAACCCCTGGTCACGGGGCGACCATCGCGCAACTACTCCGAGTAGTGAAGCGCGTAACGTCAACCTCGACCGTGGCTACGACAGTTCCAAGGCCCGTGCACGGACAACAGAGTTGGGATTCACCGCCGAGATCGCACGCAAGGGTGTGCCGGCCCGATCCAGACCGGCAAACGCCGGGTGGTCGAGCGCACCCACTCGTGGATGAACGACTACGGCAAGCTGCGGCACTGCACCGAGAAGAACGGCAGCATCGCGGACTTCTACCTCCCTCGCCGCCGCACTGGTCACCCTCCGCATGCTGATCCGCCGAGCAACGAGCCGCTACCGCTGGGACGGCCGCCCCACCACCCGGCGCCTCAAGTGATCCACCTGCCGGTCAGCCGAAGGGCCCCGATATCGCGCGCAGGGGGCCGTCGTCGAGCGGCGCGACGAAGCGCAGTGCCTCTTTGGGCCGACGCATTGAGGGCGCCTGACCATCTTGGGCGAGCCAGCCGGACACCGGGGCGACAGCGTCATACCGGGGGATGACGGAGCGGGGGGGAGCTAATCCCTGGGGGTGGTCCGAGGACGGTCACAGGGGTTGATGTCCGGGGCAGGTGGGCTGCCGGACGATGGAAGCCGATGTTCCTCCGCCCGCCGCGGCCTTCGTGCCGGCGCGGACGGCCCGCCTCTCGTTCGAC